>LBST01000007.1 GCA_000991135.1 Candidatus Roizmanbacteria bacterium GW2011_GWC1_37_12
CCGATATCTGAAAGAATTATTAGTATCTTAAAAAGAAATAAATAAAGAAGATTGTTATCCATCCAATATTGATCAATGTTATATGGATCGGCAAACAGCTTGTATGTTTTACCTATAAAATCCAAGATATAGGCAAAACCAGGCGGATAATTGTAGTTGGTATTATTTATCAGCCAAATTATTCCGCGATCTGCAACAGCCAACCCCCAGCCTTTCCAAAAGGCAATATCAGCTTTAAAACCGGGAATAGGAACAAGAAATAAACGTGTTACAAATCCTAAGAAAAGAAGTAAAAAGTACATAACATAGCTTATTTTAGATATTCAAGGCTATTGACCAGTCGATTAAGCACGGCTTTTCCTTCTGTTGGGAAAATATCTCCAATATGAAGTAGAATGTCATCGTTGCCTTCAACTTGGAAAAAATAATTATCGCTGGTAACTGTTTTACTGCCTTTGACTAAATATGCTGCCTTATACCCTTTGAGTCCTTTTTCATTGGTGATCGGCTCAATTTTATTCAATCCGCTAAGGCCGGAAAAAAATTTCCAATAGTTTTTGGCGAATTCTTCCGGCTTTCCGACTAAATTTTTGTCCCGGCTCGAAACTATCTCGACCGTCAAAAGAAGACTTTGTTCCGGAGGCAGTTCGTTCACTTTAAAAGTGACGGCGTCGCTTTTGTCGTTTGGAAAAGATAGTGGCGCAAGGGCCTTTGGATGCTGAAAAGAATATGAATAAGCTTTTCCTTTATATGTCACCCAGTCGGAAGATTCTGATAGCTTTGCAAAGTCATAAAGTAATACGGGTTTTTTAGCTTCTTCACCTTTTGGCGAAAGATAATTTATTCCGGCTGGAAATACCTGCTGTCCTTTGCTTGTTTTGGAAACCCAGTAATAAACTCCACCGATGATTAAAAGAAAGATTACCAAGATAACTATATTTATCGTTATTAAATTTTTTTTACCGGCTTCAACGACAAAATCTTCCTCTTTATTTTTTGTATCCATAACTTATTTATGATAGATAAAAAAAACTTCCCTGTCAACAGAAAATATATTCGAAATCTTAATTATCTTTTTCTTCAGTTATATTTTCAGCAAACTTAAAAGTCGAGAGAATTTGGTCAAATAAGACCGTTTCTTCTGTGTCTACCTGAAGAGGATAGTAATAAAAAAAAGCATAATTTTTATTCATGTAATTAAACTTTATCCCAACTGTTTTTAAATTTGCTTCGTTAGGATCGCACTCTTTATTATCAGAGAATTTATAGAAGGTTTTTGAAGCTGTTAATATATCTAAAACAAACTCCTGAGTATCAACTTTAGTTAAACAAGGCATCCCATACACTTCTGGTATTAATGAAAGAGATAGTTTTTTTTGATTAGTTGTTGAGGCGGAAAATAAAGCAGAACTTATAGGATCGGTTATGAACTCTTTTGGATATTTAAAAGATAATATTTCTGAACTGTAAGTTTTCCAATTAGCCGTTTCATCGGGTAGGATTGAGATTGAAGAAACGATTGAGGTTGGAGATGGAACTTTAATAGTCGAATTAGTTTGTTGATTTATGATTTGTTTCTGCAGTTTTTGATTTTGAAGATAAAGAAAAAATATCGTCCCCAATAAAATCATTCCTAAAATTGAGGAAATAATTATTAACAAATAATTTGGTTTAGGTTGAGGAACGGCTACTTGGATAGGATTTTGAGTTGGATCCATTAATTTTATTATACTGAATTATTAATAAATACTCCCTCGGAAGCCAACTTCGTGGATATAGATAATCTTTTTTTCAAAATCAACCTCAAAGATCACTCTAAAGTTCCCAATCCGTAAACGAAAGCTTCTTTTAGAAGTAGCTAATTTTTTGACATCTAATTCTTTTGAAAGAGGATTTTTATCCAAAATCTCAATCTTTTCCACGATTCTTTTTGCTTCTTTTTTCGATATTTTTGTTAAAAACTTGAAGACTCTGGGGTGATAAACCAATTTATACATGTTTTTTTATTTCTTTATGTGAGATCCATTTAACTTTGTCTTTGTTTTCTTTCTCGTAGTCTTCAGCCTTTAGGGACAGGTAATAATCTTCAAGTGTGTCTGTCATTTCCTGATACTTTTCAAAAGAAATAATAACACTGGTGGGAGTACTACGATTAAAAAGAAACACTGGCGATGTATTTGCCTTATTAATTACCTTTTTTGTTTTGAATCTCAAATCGGAAATGGTGCTGATGTTGTTTAAAGTTATCATAATTATATAACAATAATATAACAATTAATACAACAGTTGTCAAGACTTAAAAAACTCCGTAAAATAATCATTATGAAAATGGTAAAAAAATATTTTATTTTTATTTTTGCCTTTGCGTTTCTTTTTCTTAGTTTTTTGCCAAATATCTATGAAGCATCAGTTGTCAATCTTCTTCCCCCTGATCGGACGATGATCTGGGGCGAATATAACTACACGTATGACTATAACGTCTATCTAAGCAAAATCCGCCAGGGGCAGGAAGGGGGCTCAAGCGTCGTTGACAAATATGATAATCACCCAAAGCAAAAAGGAATATTTCTGGTCATGGTTTATTTGCTCGCCGGAAAAATCAGTTCAATTTTTAACTCAACCCCGACTCTTATTTATCATCTGCTTAGAGTTTTCACCAGCGTTTTTTGGATATCAACAATAATTTTTCTCAATATATATTTCTTGAAAAAAACGTCTTTAGTGAATTTGGGGGTAATCTTAAGCTTCCTGACCGCCGGCTTTCCTGTTTTCTATAAATTCCAAGATCAATTATGGATTAAATCATATATGGATTGGTGGCAGGAACTGGATATCCTAAAAAGGATCAGTTTTATACCTCACGATAGTCTAAATTATATTTTTATTTCCGTTTTCACGATCTTGCTTGGCCTTGTTGATAAAAATAAAAAATATTTTATCCTCCTTTGTGTCTTGCTTTTCTTTTCCGTTTTTGTCCAGCCGTCGGCGGCAATACTATTTATTATCTCCTGGTGTTTGTACCATCTTATTAAAACTATCTGGTCAAGAGGCTTTCCAGTAAAACAAACGGCCGTGTTATTTATCAGTATTATTATTCCTTTGTTATATATAAAATCAGTTACCAGTACTTATCCATGGAAAACCCTCATGGATTTTCATGAAAACAACATACTGGTTTTCAATATTAAGGACTATGTTTTGGCCTTAGGCCCGATTTTTTTTACCGGCGTCGCCGGCGGTATCTTGGTTATCGGCAAAAAAAAACAGGAGCTATTGGGACTGGTTACTTGGGTCATTGGCGTTGCCGTAACCATGGTTTTGTTCAAATTTTTTCCTTATCAGTCGTTGCGATTCGTCCAGACGGCTAACCATATCCCATTGGCAATTCTTTCAGCTTATTTATTTTATGAGCTTTGGAAAACGGCCCGGTTTTATATAAAAGCTATAATTGTTATAACTGTTATAACGATTATCACTAATGGTTTGGCCCAAACTTATTTTTCCATAAAAGCCCAAACTCAATTCATCAACCAACGAGCATTGGCTACCCTGCCGTTAGTTCCTTATCCCCCTCAAGTGATGTACCCACTTACCGACTTTTATAACGGGCTCAAATGGTTGGAAAAAAATACCGGCCGCCAGACAGTTGTTCTTGCCAAAATCACCGCCGGTAACTATATTCCCGCCTATTCGGGTAACTTTGTCTATCTTGGACACATCGCGGAAACTCCCAATTTTGATAATCGGGTCAAAAAAGCCGATGAATTTTTCTCCGGAAATTTAACGGAAGAGCAGGCGTTCAAATTTCTAAAAACGGAAAACATAGATTATGTTTTTTATGGCCCGCAGGAAAAAGAGAATGCCGTTAAAGATATAAGCGCTTATACTTTTTTAAAAGCAGGTTACCAATCACCATTGGTTACTATCTATGAAGTTAAAATATGAAAAATAAAAAATATCAGTGGCTGACGATTATAACCATTTCCCTGATTGTGGCGACTATCAATATTTTCCATGTGATAATCGGTCTAGCCAAAACACCGGACGGTTTTACTTATCTGGCCACTGGCCACTATTACTTGGATTATTTTGAATACTTGCAACATATTGCGTCAGGGCTGTCCGGCCGCTGGCTGCCCCTTAACTATTTTTCTACCGATGATTTTGGCGTTGACAGCCGTTTTTTTCCTTATATAATACTGGGGAAAATCGCTTGGATATTCCGTCTTTCTCCAGTTACGGTATATTGGATGGCGGTTTTTTTCCTAACGATATTTACCCTGATCGGATTTTATTTCATTATCGATTTGATCCTCAAAAAACAAGCTTTTCATTTAAAAATAATCGCTTTCTTTATCGTCATTTTTAGCGGTCCGTTTTATAAGATCATTACCGATAGGGGTCGTTTTGTTTTAAATCCATATGATTTTTGGTACGGCCCGAGCGTTTTTATCAGAAGATTTGAACTCATCCCCTACCATGCTCTCGGAGTCGTCCTATTATTGTTAATAATAATTATTATCAACAAAATTTGGGGAAGATTAGCCAGTCTTTCCACAAGGACTGTTTTTGTGATCGGCATCGGAGTCGCCGGACTGATGGATATCATGATGACTTTTTCGCCGATCGCCCTGATTTCTTTTGTGCCGGCTTTATTGGTCGTAAGCGCAATTGATTTCATCAGAGAAAAAAATAACCGCTTCAAAATATTTTTGTTAAATTTGATCATATTGGTTTTGATCATACCGGTCGGCTTATATTTGAGAAACACCCCCGGCTATGGCGGGATCGGCTTTGAGATGAACTGGATCGAGCGCGTACCCTTTTGGTTTTTGCTCCTCAATCTTGGCCCCATCGTCTTGTTTTTCCCGTTTGGATTAGCCGACTATTTGAAAATAAACAGTTTTTTAAGCCGGACATTGCTTATTTTTACTTTAATTGGTTATCTTTTATTTTTTTCGCCGGCTACCACTTTTCTCGGTATTCATAATTTACGGTTTTTTTCACCCGTCAGCTATATTTTTTTCGGGATTCTGACGGTTTTTGCCTTAAAAAAGACCGGCAAGCTATTTGTTTTGTTATCACTGCTTTTGATCGTCTATTCCTGGATTTTGAATTTCGATTCGTTAAAGTTAAGACTTTTAGGACTGGATCCGAGAACGCCGGAAACAGCATTGACTTATGTTCCCAACTCATTAATAGCTGGTTTAAAGTCGCTACGGAATCATCCCGCCGGTAATGTATTGACGAATCCTTATGGAGGAATAGGAATACTTGTCCCAATTTTTTCTTACCGCAGAATTTACACCGGACCCGAGGGGGCAACTCGCGATTTGCAAAAAAAACAAGCTCTAGCTGACCTTTTTTATCAAGGAAAAATGACAGACAGACAAGCAAAAAAATTTTTAAAAACAAATAGTCTTGGCTTTGTTATCCTTACCTCGTTTGATAATTATGACGCCAGAAATATGAACCGTTACCGATTTTTGAAGCCGATATATAATAAAGAGTCAATAATTATTTGGGAAATAATATGAGTTTTGGCCAATTATTTCTTGTCATCAACATCGGCCTGATTGCTAGTGTTATAAATTTCCTTCATGTCATCATTGGTTATGCGAAGACTTTGCCTGGACAGGTTTATCTGGCAACCGGGCACTATTATCTGGACTATTTTGAATATATTCAAGCCGTAAGTCAAGGCCAGCATGGTCAATGGCTTTGGGAAAGTGATTATATAACTGCTGCCAAGATCAAGACAGTATTTGGAATGTGGCAGTATCTGATCTTCGGAAAAATCGGCCAGTTATTTCACCTTTCTCCCATTGCCACTTATTGGGGAATGAATATTGTCCTTTCAGTTATCTTCTCCGCTCTAATTTTTTTCATAATTAAAAAAATTTTGTTCAATAAACCATTTTATTGGCAGTTGGCAGCTTATGTTTTGGCTCTTTCTGCCGGTCCTATCGCCTCTTATCGATTCTGGAATGATCAGGCTATGTTCAACCGCTTCGGCAACATTCCATACCATATTACCGACCAGATAATTGTTTTATCGATAATCCTGATCGTTACCGACAGCTTAGACAAAATCGTTTCTTTGTCAAAAAAAAATATTATTATCAGATCTGTTGTTATCATAGGACTATTGGTTTTTCTCTTAAGCTTTTCCCCGGCTCCTTTTTTATTAACCATTGCCTCCCTTATTTTGACCTTGATTTGGTTCTTATTTTCCAAACAATCCCCGTCAAAAATAAAATTTTTAGGATCATTATTATTGATTACTTTCCCTTTAAGTTTTTTGATGAAAATTTTTTATATTGACAAATTTTTCAACAGTATTTCCCTGTTTGAATCCAGCTGGCAGATCCACCCGCCTTTGACTTTAGTTCTTTTGACAATCGGTCCAATTTTGCTTTTTGTTTGGTTTGGGTTAAAAAATTATTTTCGTCAATTAACAGCAATAAAAATAATGTTTTTTAGTTTTGTTTTCTCGAGCTACCTGATGTTTTTTTCACCAATAGCTTTTTATTTTAAAACGACCAATACGAGATTTTTGTCGCCTTTGAACTATATTTTGCTGGCTGTTTTGGCGGTTATCGGAATCAAAAAACCAAAATCTTTATTAGTTATTTGCGTAGTCCTTTTACTGACTTTTATTCCTGGCAATATCGAAGGAATCAAATCGCAAATAAACGATCCTAATCTTGTCTCTCCGATCAGCTATCTGCCAAAAGGAATTATAGATGGATACAAATATTTGGATACTTTACCCGGGAAAAAAACCGTCTTAACAACTCCCGCGCAGTTTTTGGGAATGGTTGCTGCAATATATTCGGGAAAACCGGTCTATTTGAATCGCCCCGGTCTATACAAATATGACCAAAAAGTCGATATAACGGCGAAATTTTATTGGGGTTTGCTGGATGAACGCCAGGCGAAGGAATTTTTAGAAAAAAACCAGATCAGCTTTGTTACTCTAACTTCAGTTGAAGATTATCCCGTCGATAAACTAGCTGACTATAAATTTTTGAAAAAAATCTACCAAAATAAAGATATTGTTATTTTCCGATTTGAAGATCGCCTTCTTTAAAAGGCCCGATCATGGCGAAGTTAAGTTTTTCCTGTGTAAAAGCTTCTTTAGCCAGATTGGTAATTTCATCAACAGTAACATTCTCGATTTTTTTAATAATTTCCTCCGGGGTTTCTACTTTATTTTGCAGGAGTTTTTTCACGCCAAAAGAACTGGCGACGTTGGCTGAATCCTCAAGCGATAAAAGAAAGCGGCCTTTGATTAACTCTTTTGCCCGCTTTAATTCATTTTTTGTCGTCTCGCGATCGGCGATTTTTTGATGTTCTTCGAGGATAATTTTAATGGCTTCTTTAACTTTTCCTAAATCATTGGTGACACCGGCTTGAGTAACAATATTGCCGCAATCAGAATAAAGTTCACTCCCTGTTGAAATGTAATAACACAGTCCCCGCCTTTCCCTCACCTGAATAAATAACCGACTCGACATCCCTCCTCCCAAAATCGCTGATAAAACGTTTAAAGCGTATTTTCTGTTGTCTTTAAAAGAAAATGCCCGAAAACCTAAAGAAAAATGCGCCTGCTCGGTTTTTTTGTATTTAATTAACATTTGGGGCTTTGTTTGACTCTCAATTATTGGTTTAAATGATAAATGTTTGTCATTTTTCCAATTTTCGAATTTAGAATTTATTTGAGATTTGAGATTTGAGATTTGAGATTTATCTCCTAATCCACCAGCTACCACCAACACCGCATTTTCTGGATGATAAAGATTCTTAATATACTCAACAAATGTCAATCGATCAAACGATTGAACGGTTTCTTTGGTTCCGGCGATATCATATCCCAAAGGATTACCTTTATATAATAAGCCTTCAAATAACTCCCCTACCCGGCGCTGCGGCATATCCTCATACATATTAATTTCCTCAACAATCACTCCTTTTTCCCTTTCGATCTCCTCACCTGACAAAATCGGATTTAGAACCATATCAGATATTACATCAATCACAGTTTCAAAATGGTCAAGCGTTGACTTTATCCAATAACCCGTGTGATCTTTTGAAGTAAAAGCATTAAATATACCGCCGATTCCCTCAATCGTCGATGAAATTAAAAAAGAGTTTGGGTATTTTTTACTGCCTTTGAAAGCCATGTGCTCGAAAAAATGGGCGATGCCGTTGTTTTTTTCGTTTTCATATCGGCTCCCTGCTCCAACAAGAAGAATAGTTGTCAAGGAGGTCGACTTAGTATCGACAAAAATCACTTGTAGTCCGTTTTTCAAAGTAAAAACTTGCGGAGTCATCCTTATATTTTAATATGTTATATTGAAATAGTGAAGCGAAAAATCAAAAAACCAGAACAGGGAGTTTCTCTAATCGAAATTTTGATAGTTGTTGTCATCTTAGGAATACTGTCTTTTTTATTATCTCTTCCCATAAAAGCTCAATTAACAAAAGCCCGCGATGCCAGAAGAAAATTAGACTTTAACCTGATTACCAAAAATTTAGAGCAAGACTACGACTCGATTGGCTATTATCCTCAAACTCTTGCCAGTTGTAATCAATCCGACTCTATCCCCTGCGACCCAAAGACAAAGACTGATTATATCTATCTTTCTGACGGAAATGAACAAAGCGCTTGGTTTAAGCTCTATGCTAATCTTGAAAGAGACGACGACCAGATTATAGATATAGTTGGCTGTCGTTATGGCTGTGGACCTGAATGTCAGTATAATTTTGGCGTCTCGAGCCCAAATATCGGCCTTGACTACTGTCTGCCTGATATCACTCCAACCCCAACCTTCATCGAACCAACATCAACGCCGGCCGCGCCGAGACCGACGCCAATCCTCTACGCCTGTTCTCCTGCTTCCGGACCGATGCCCGAGGGCCAGTGCGAAGCCTATGATGATCCTATTTTGAGCGAATGTCCAAAAGTCTACCCCAACGACCCGACCTGCGCCAATGAGTGTGGAGATAGAGATAATCGCTGTAGAAATGCCAGCGGTAAGCACAAACCAGAATAACTAAAAAAGCGAGATGATGACGGCGCCTGTGACAATCAAAAGTACTGAAACTATTTTATAAGCAAGAGATTTTTCAGTGATTTCTTCTTTGATTAGTTTCGGAAAAAAAATGCTGGCTAAAATCGACAAAATCAAAACAACCAGAGGTTGTCCGCCGTTTAAGGCCGATACCAAAGATACAGGACCTGATCCTATTGCTGACATAAATAAATTAATCGCTGTAAAACCAAGCATCCCTCTGAAAAATATCAAAATCAATTCTTTAAGATTAGTTAGTTTTTCTTTTACTTCTAAAGAAACTCCCTTGTCTTTTAGAAAAATAAAGTAAAAAGGCAAAGTAAAAAAATAACCAATACTGCCGACTGTCAAAGCGGGTAAGACTACAGTTGCGTGTTTAACAATCGTATTGCCAACCGATGCAAATATCGTAGCTAAAAGGGCAAAAAAATAAGCGGTATTAAATCCTGATTTGGTTTTTTTAGATTCAATCGAAGAGAAAATTGCCCCGATTACAATCATCCCAACCGCCAGCCATTTCATCGTTGACAAAGACTCGTCTAAAAAAATCACTGCTAAAACAGAGTTAAAAAGAGGCTGGGTGAAAAAAATTGCGCTTGACCTTGATACTTCTCCACCTGATAGCGCCTTAAACCAAAAAATCCACATAAAAAAGTAAAAAAAACCTGAGGCGATAGCCCAGAGAAATGAATTACTATAAACGAAAGTTTTCCAAAATACAAAAAAATAAGCCAGATAAAAAATAAAATAAACAACATTTAAAACAAAGACAAAAGAGTAAACGCTTTTGAATTTTTTACTAACAAAGAACTTATCAAAAAGATTGACAAAAGAAAAAACAAATACTGCTAAAAGGCTGTAAAAAATCCACGACATATTTTTATACTAAAACAACTCAGGTTTGTGCATTGTTGTTTCAGTATCCATACATGTAAATTGCCAAAGCAATTTACAGTATAAACCCTTTACACTGGAAATTTCCTTCTTTCCAAATAGACAAATAAAAAAAGCTGCATGATGCCCAATATGAGCGGGCTATAGCGCAAAGAAAACAGATCGCCGACTGCCATGGCGATAAAAAGACACAAAAAGCAACCAATAACCCGGCCGATATTTAAAAATATTTCGCTGTCAAAAATATAGCCAAATCTCATTTCTTCGTGGCTCAAAGAATCCGTATCGATATTTCTCATAACCAGCGGTGAGAGCGTCAACCAAAGAAAGTTTATGACCAATCCATTTAACAAAGTAAATAATATTACAGTCAATTTATGAAAAAATAGAGCCAAGAGCAAAGACAAAAATAGGTTCATAATAACGCTGATAATAAAATATCGCCTGTGATCATTGATGTTTGATTTCCTGCCGTAATAATAGATAAGAACGCCGGAAAATACTGAAGATAGGGCTGTTAAAGTTCCTAGTATGCCTTCATTTCCAAGCATGGCTAAAATTAATAAGCTGGGGACAAAAAAAGAAAGCCCCTCAACTAGTCCCAACCCAAGGTGAATCAATCTTTTTTTCTGCCAGGCTGTCCCCGGCCGGGTGAGAAAAAGTTTATTGATTCTTGGTGTCTGATATTTATTTCTCAAAACTATGAAACCTGACATCGTAATTAAAATAAAGGCAATAGAAATAAGCACTTGGTAAGACAAACCAAAGACTATCAGCCAGCCGACGGAAAAAGTCACTACAAGGCCGATTAAAGTCGCATAAGAAAAAAGCAGTCCTAGAAAATAGCTTCGATTTTTCTCGTCCGTTTCTTTTATAGTAAGGTAGTTTCTATTCGCCCAGTAAAAACCAGACCCTATACCAAGCAATGCACCCATTATTAAAAAACTTAAAAGGGTGTTATTTCTTAAAAAAACAATTAAAACTATGTTTACCGATATTATCACTGAACCAAAAAAATATAGTTTATTAATTTTGTATCTTTTTAAAAAGATCCCGTTTGCAAAAAAAATTAACGGTACCATTATAAACTGTCCCATCCGAAAAAATACCAAGGAAGAAAGATTGTTATTATTTCTCCAAATATAGGCGTTGATGAATATGGAGATAATCGGGTATGCCGTCGCATACAAAAAAAATGAAATCAGAAGCTGGCGCATCTTGGCAGGCAAAGATTGAAAGTGGGTTATTTCTTTTTTAAAAATATTTAGCATATTCAGACTAATAAGTAGACGCCAAAAACAGCAATCAATCCAGCGATGAGTTTTCTTATTAGATGTTTTCTTTCCTTAAGTAGAATGATCCCGAAAATTACCGTAAACAAAGTTGAAGTCTGAACGATTGGGATAACTCTCGTTGCATCGGCTAAAGACAACGCTTTAAGATTTAGAAATAAAGCAATCATATTAAAAAAAGCCAATAGCGTTATCTTCCAAAAAGACAGATTTACTTCTTTTTTAATGTCAGAAAATTTTATATAAGGAAAGTAAACAAAAACCATCGGAAGAATCCAGGCCAAGACATTATAAGTCTCAACGTTGAAAAAAAGTGCCCCTTTTTTGTCAAGCGCCCAGGCAATACCAAGAAAAATGTTAACGATAATTGCCAAAAAAACTCCTTTCCAATTGATTTTGGATACTTTGTCAATACTGACTAAAAACAAAGCGAATAAAACTAAAATAAATCCAAAAAGCTTATTGGTCGTCAGACTTTCGGCGTATAGAAAAAAAGAAAGAACAACAGCAACGATTAAAGAAACATTGTTGACGACTGTCATACGAGACGCCTCAAGAGCAGCTGTAGCATAAAATCTCAATCTGTCAAACAAACCATAAAATAACATCGCCACCATCAGATAAAACCAAGGCTGAAAACCTGTTGGTAAAGAAAATTTTTTGTAACCGCCGCTTACAAAAAAGATTATTAACGCCATTATCGCTGCAATCATATCCATGACAATTGACATGGCGCGTGGATTTTTGCTTTTTATGGAAACAATGCGAGCAAGGATATTCATCGAGGCAAAACCCAAAGCTGCGCCAAGTGATAAATAAAACCAGGTCATAAAAAAGTGAGTCCGTCGGGACTCGAACCCGAAACCAATAGCTTAAAAGGCTACTGCTCTACCAGTTGAGCTACGGACCCTAAATCATTATTTTATCAGATTTTTTATATTTTATAACCCAATATTTTCTGAAGTTTCCTTCATGGAGTTTAGACAGATTTCGACGAATTTTTCGATGGGTAAATTCAGTCCTTCAGGATTAACGCACATTTTTATTTCTTCCCTTCTGGTTCCGGCAGCAAATTTAGGTTCTTTTAACAATCTCTTTACTACTGATGAAAGTTTAACGTCTGCTAATTTTCGTGAAGGGTAAACAAAGGCAACCGCCATGATAAGACCAGTCAAACTATCAGCGCAAAAAATCGACCATTCGGCTTTATTCTGTGGTTTCCGACCCGTTAAGTCCGGTGCGTGGGCTTTAATGATATTATGAACGGTTTCGGAAATCGTTAATCCGTATTTGGCTAAAGCTTCAAGGGTTTTTTGCGGGTGGGTTGGTTTAAATTCTCCGGAGAAATCAATATCGTGTAAAAGTCCTGCTAACATCCATTCTTCTTTTTTTGGCTCTAAATCCGTTAATCCGCCATTTGCAATAAAATAATCAAATAATCCCCCCATACAAGCTTCAAGCGCAAGCGAGTGATTAAAAATATTTAGTTCCAACTGTTTTTTCAGCGCATCAACATATTTCTGTCGATCTTTGTAATCCATATTCTTTATCAAGCCTTTCGCAACCTCGGAGGTTGCCGATCGGCCTGTCATAATAGTTTAATTAGTAACAAAATTCAGGATTTTTCCTGGAACATAAATGACTTTATATTTTTTCCCATCCAAATATTTTTTCACTTTTTCATCTTTTAATGCTTTACTAATAACATTATCTTTTCCTATTTCTAGCCTCGTCACCCGTAGGGTGGAGCGAAGTCTGCCGTTGACTTGAACAGGAATAATGACTTCTTCTTCAACTAAATCCCCTTCTACTTTTGGCCAAATTGAGAGATGAATTGATTTTTTTTCTTTAAAAATAGACTGCCAGATCTCTTCTGTCAAAAACGGTGCGAATGGGGATAAAACCTGCAAGAATTTCTTGGCGTTTTCCTTCGATAATCCCGCTGGATTGCGTTCCCAATCATTCAAAAATTCCATCATCGCGGCAATTGCTGTATTCATTTTAATGTTTTCAATGTCTTCTGTAACTTTTCTAATGGTCTTTTGTAATTTGATCACTAAATGTTTATTTTCCACAAAAGATCGAGTAGTTTTTTCATTTATAAAATTTTGAAAAATCTCCCAGACTCGTGTTAAAAAACGATTAACTCCAGCGATAGTTTGGTCAGACCAAGGGCCAGTCCCTTCATACGGCATCATAAAACAAAGATAAAGTCGAACCGTATCAGAGCCGTATTCGGCAACAACATTATCCGGATTGATGACATTGCCCTTTGACTTACTCATTTTATTTCCGTCTGGACCAAGAACTATCCCGTGTTGGATTCGTTTTAAAGCAAATTCATCATGATCAACCATTCCCCAATTCTTAAACGTTTTTGTGAAGAAGCGAGCATACAAAGTATGACCTAAAGTGTGCTCTGCTCCTCCAAAATAAATATCTACGGGCGTTAGTTTTTTAGCTCGACCGATATCAAATGGCCCATTTTTATGATGAGGATTTAAATATCTAAGCCAGTACCAAGCCGAGTCAAAAAAAGTATCGAGAGTTTCCGCATCTCTTTTGGCAGGTATTCCACATTTAGGACATCTAACATTCAACCATTTTTCATTAGTAGCTAAAGGCGGTTTACCATGCGGGGTAAAATCAACTTCGTACGGTAATTCTATTGGGAGATTTTTTTCTGGAACAGGAACAATGCCATCATCGGGACAATGAATCATTGGCACGGGTGTCCCCCAATATCGCTGACGAGAAATAGACCAGTCGCGCAGATGATAAGTAACAGTTCTTTTGCCCCAGCCTTTTTCAACCATGTAATTCATAATTTTTTTCGTAGCTTCAAGAATATCTATTCCATCCAAAAAACCGGAATTAATCATTTTTCCTTCTTTTTCCTGGACTTGTTCTTTTTTTGTAATAGCCGAAGTATTTCCATCCTTTCCAACAACGACTCTAATTATTTCTATCCCAAATTCTTTCGCGAATTCGAAGTCGCGAATGTCGTGGCCGGGCACACCAACCACTGCCCCGGTGCCAAATCCGATTAGTACAAAATCAGAAATCCAAACCGGCATCCTTCTGTCATTCAAATCATTTATGGCATAAAATCCGCTGAAAACTCCTGTCTTTTTTTTGGTTTCCGCCATACGGTCTAACTCTGATTTTGCTTTTGCCGCTTCAACGTATTTTTTAATAGCAGAAACGTTTGTTTCTTTGGATTTAATTTCGCCCTTTAAAATTTTCTGGATAAATTCGTGCTCTGGAGCCAAAACGATGAATGTTGCGCCGAAATTTGTATCCGGACGGGTCGTAAAACATTCTATTTCATACTTTATACTAGATACTTTATACTTTATGTTGATTCCTTCCTTCTTTCCTATCCAGTTATTTTGTCCCGCCTGCACCTGTTTAGGCCAATCCACGCTGTTCGAATTTTCATCCCAAATCAATCTATCCGCATAAGCGGTGATTTTCAAAAACCATTGTTCGACTTCTTTTTGGACTACGGTTTCGCCACAACGCCAACACTTACCGTTCTCTATATTTTCATTGGCTAAGACGGTTTGGTCACGTTCGCACCAATTAGATAAAGCTTTACCGCGAAAAGCCAAGCCTTTTTCATACATTTTTAGAAATATCCATTGATTCCAACGATAATATTCCGGCAAACAGGTAATCGTCATCCAATCCCAATCTATCATCGTTCCCATTTGTTGAAACTGTTTTGTCATTGTTTCGATATTTTTCATCGTCCAATCTTTCGGATGAATCTTTCTTTTAATAGCAGCGTTTTCCGCAGGTAAACCAAAAGCATCATAACCCATTGGAAAAAAAACATTATAGCCATTCATTTTCTTAAATCTGGAAAGAACATCAGGGTGAGTAAAAGTAAACCAATGACCAATATGAAGATCTCCAGATGTATATGGCAACTCGACTAAAATATAGTATTTCTTTTTATTCGAATCAGGGTTAAAGACATTTATTTTGTCTTTTTTCCATTGCTCTTGCCATTTTTTTTCGAATTGTTGTGGTTGATAAGGTGTGTTTTTCATTTTTTCACATTAAGCTTCTGAAACCACCCCCTTTTAAGAAGGACGGCGATGACCGCGTAGACGGCGATATCGATCCAGGAGTCTTCGACTGACTCGTTTGAAGGTTTATTTCCGCTCATAAGTAAGTGTTTTATTCTATTGAATTTTTCGGAAATCCGAAAAGCTATCCCCAACTCACCCATATCCAAAATGTTATCTTTTCCATAGTCTTTGTGTTTTTTCAAAAACATCTCTAAAGCTCTTTTAGTAATCATCTCAAAAGCCTCGTCTAAGAATTTTGGTTTCATATCTTTAATATTGTAAACAAATCAATTAAAATTGACAAGGAGATAAAAAATCCCATGTACCACTCGGAGGCGATACATCGACTTGGAAAAAAATACCATTTTGATTTGCAAAGAAGAAGAAGAAGAAGAAGTATAATTCAGAAAAATATGGCAGCAAGAGCGCCTGAAAACACATTGGGATTAGTCACCAGCAATCAAGCAGTAATTGAAGTTTTTCTAAGAAAATATGAAGTTGGTCAAGAAGTTCCACCTTCTGATTTCGAGACAGATAGAAATAGATTTTATCAAAATGTTTGTGTTGGACTACTTTGTCCTGCGTTAAAAAATAAGACATGTTTCGGACCTCGACGAGGGGTCGAAATTCATGATGCCAAAAAAGGTACTATTATACTTGCTCAAGCAGAACTAAACACACCCACTCCTATAACAGCAGACACTATTGATTCTCTTAAATGTAATCCCGAAGTAACTAATCTTATTTAATTAAACTTTCTAATAATTTTCCTAACTTTTTCTTTCATTTCCTCTGTCACTTCAACCGCCACTATTCCTAACTGCCAGTGGCCGTACAAAACCAAACTTCCCAACGGAGCAAATAATATGGCCGGCAAGGTCAGAAGATCTTCTTCGCCCTCAACAATTAACCACGAATTATAGGGACTATCCCTACTAGGGACAGTCCCTTTTATGATTGTCCTTAGTTTTTCTGCGGTTTTGAGGTTGATTGTGCCCGGCTTGTTTTTTAAGGACAGAACCTTTTGGGATAGACTTTTAAAAGGTTCTGTCCTTTTAAGTGGTGTCCTTCTAGATCGAAAATCAATCACTTTTACATCAGGATCTATTTTATTTCTCAAAAGCGAATCAACAATGATATCTCCTACGGCAATTATTATCGTTGGTTTTTTGGGCGATTCAAGAATCGCCCCTACAATTTCTTTGGTATTTTTGTAAACTTTTCCGAGAGGTTTTCGTAATTCTTCCCTCATTGCTTCGGGTAAAATTAATTCTGTTTTGCGGATTCTGGACAAGCTTGCTTGCGCAAGCAAGCCAGAATGACGTTTATTCCGCTTATGATTTAACTCATAACGCCTACCGTTTCTGTCAATTTCGCCAGCCCTGATTCTTTCCGAAGATAATAATTCTCCATCCTCTGCCAAAACGTCTTTAACAATAACTATTCTTAATCTAGTTAATTTATTTTTTTCCCGTAGATCATTTATCTTCAAGGCATTCGGATATGTCAGACGGGAAACAATAATCGCGTCGATGTTTTTATTTTTATCAGCTCCGCCGGTAAACTCGGAAAAAGAACAAGTTTTAACACGATCGTGGGAAAACTTGTCGTAAACATAAGCCAAAACGTTTTTCTTTCTTACAGCGTAAGATTCGATTGTTTTACTTAGTAATTTATCTTTATAAAGCTCTTCTGTAGCAATTCCTATGGTGACTTTTTTTCCATATTTAAGAGCTACTTTTATTAATTCTTCATGTCCTTTATGGAAACGATCGAATGTTCCGCCAAGGACTATATAATTGAAACTGGTGACTGGTTGTTGGTGACTCGTGACTAGTTTAGAAATTAGAAATTCGAAATTAGAAATTAAATAATCAGGAATTCTCTCTTGCCAATTCTTGCCTTGCCTGACTAATCTCCTAATCCTCCATCCCTCGTAAAGCTCGCGTTTATAATATGGAAAACGTTTGACAGTATAACCAGATTGTTCCATAATTTTATTCGTCCAATCATTATTACTTACAGCAATATTAAATTTACCTACCTGTTCCTCAACGTTCTTCAGCCATTTCTCGTCGTCAAAAAAGTCCTCTAGAGGAACAATCTTTATCACTCTATCTTTTAAACTTTCAAACTCTATGATCTTTTCCAACATCCTTTTTCTTTCTTCGTAACTTAAAGGGTTGTTTTCATCAAAAATACTCGCGCTCCCTACCCCGACTACTATCTGATCAGCAATTTTCAAAGCATTTTTCAGCAAATAAAGATGCCCAAAATGGAAGGGTTGGAAACGGCCGATGAGTAAAGCAATACGATATTTCATGAATAATTGACCTAATTAACCTAATTTCTAATTGATCTAAATAATTCCCAAGTCCCAAATTGGAAAAATTGGTTATTGGATATTTTTAGGTCAATTAGATTAATTAGAAATTAGAAATTTTCTGACTTTAATAGTATACTATATCTATGAAAATATCCCTTTATATTAATCCAGAACAAGAGGTTAAAAGAATCATTAATTTCCTAAAATCAGTCCAAAAAAAGACCGGAATTGATAAAGTAGTTATCGGTCTTTCTGGCGGAATCGACTCGACAACCGTTTATTATCTTCTTCAAAAAGCCTACAAGCCGGAAAATATTATTGGAGTCAGTCTACCCTACTTAACTATTGAACCAATAGCCAGTCAGTTATTAAGCCTCGGTGAAAAAATCCTCCCACCTCGTCTCTTCTCTGAAAAAGTTCGCTTAGGTAATATTATGACCCGCGTAAGAATGATCATCCTTTTTGACTTAGCTAAAAAACATAACGCCTTGGTCTGCGGCACGGAAAATAAATCGGAAAGATTACTCGGCTACTTTACCCGTTTCGGCGACGCTGCTTCTGATATCGAGCCAATCAGCCATCTTTACAAAACTCAAGTCTACAAAATAGCAAAATATCTCAAAGTTCCCCAAAAAATAATCGACGCTAAACCAACGGCCGGACTTTGGCCCGGTCAGAGCGACGAAGGCGAGTTTGGATTCACTTACAAAGAGGCTGATCAGGTTCTCTATCTCTATTATGATAAAAAACTTCCCTTAGATAAAATTCTATTTAATAATGTAGGAAAGATAATTAAGAGAGTTAAAGATAACCAATTCAAACAAGAAGTGCCTTATAAAATATAAGAATCTAGACCAATAAGATCAGCTACCATCTGATTTAAAAGCGGATTTTCTGGATAAATTTTCTTTATAATCTCTAACCTTGCTTTAAAATCTGTCACCCGCCAATCCAAAGATTTAAGATTTTCGTGTTTTTTTCTTCCGTCCCGACCCATAACAACATCGTCAACCGTTTCTCTGATGTTAGCGGCTTCATCGGTAATTTTTATAGATCGAACCATCTTAATTATTACTTCTTTTTCTTGTTCGCTTAAATCTCTAAATTCAAGTTCCGGAAAGATATCGGTATCTCTCAAGTCAACATTAATTTCTTTTAAATTAATTATTCTTTTAAAATCTTTTATTTTTATTTTTAACCATTGGTCCTTTTTAATATTTTTCCTTTTTTGTTTAAATGGTGTCAAAAGACTACTTATGACTGTAATTTTTCTTGCTTCATTGGAATTAATTCCTACTTGTACTAATTGATTATATAACTCTCTTGGTTTGTACTTTTCTTTTTTCCTCTTCATCTCAATACTATCATGAAGAAGATTGCTAGCAATATATATTCTTTTTTCACTATCATTCATCTGCTTAAATTCAGGTGATAGGAATCCAAGATAGGCAGTATAAATAAGATGCTTAAGATAAGGATCACCCGTTGCCTTTCTTGTATCATGACGGTGCATTTTGACAACACAATCAACAACAGGCATCATCTCCTGGCTTGATATAAATTCCATAAATCCAGTAAATTTTTTTTCTTCTGAATTTTCGGAAATAAACCTTCGTATGTTGATCATATTATTCCATGAACATATGCCATCATTATAAATATGGCTTTGATTCAATATTAAACGAAAGATAATCTGTCCTCGAGGATTGATATAACCAGGTCTTCCTTCTCCACTAGGCATAATAGAAAAGTTATTATATCAATCCAATACCTCCCTTGCAACTACTCAAGGAAACAAAATCTGGGTAATAATAAAAAGAAGATAAATAAGAAGCAAGACCTTACCTTCTTTTTGCGAGATCTCTTTTTTGGATTGAGAAAAAACATAGAAGACTCCCAGTCCAAAAAGAGTTAAAATCAACGTCCGTAAAGAATAATTTGAAACATTAATTCTGTCACCATTAATAAAAGTCAAAATTCCAAAAAGCAAAGTATTGGCTGCAGCGCTACCTAAATAGTCGCCTAACGCCACTTCTTTTTTCCCTTCTATTACCGATCTTACAGCCAAACTTATCTCCGGAAGATTGGTGCCTATTGAAAGAAATACTATACTTATGATAAACGAAGATAGATGAAAATAATCGGAAAAATATATCGTTTGATTTACAATAAACCGGCTTGTTAGAAAAATGATAACTACTGCTAAAATCAACTCCAACCAGTTAATAAGCATGGATTTTTCTCCAAGATGCTTCATCTCCTTAATAGCCGTTACTAAAGCTTTTTTCTTTTCGATAAAATAGACAAGAATTATATAGATCAGAATCAAAAATACGCTTTCTGTTCTTGTCAAGACATTATCCGCAATAAGAAAGATCGGCGCCGCCACGACCAAAAGAGCAAAGATCATATCATGCTCCGTCATCTGATGAGTCATTTTTACTCCTTTACCAAACACGGCTAAGATAGGTATAACAAAGATGAAAAGTGTTAAAGACGCTCCGATCAAATTGCCAACAAAGACGTCCGGAGTCTTGTCAATAATCGAATTTATGCCGACGCTAAATTCTGGGACCGAAGTCAAAATCCCCAAGATAAAAAAAGAAACGGTAAAAGCGGACAGCTTCAACTTTTGGGCAAACCGTTCAACCGAAGTAATAATAACGCCAGAACAGTACCAAAGAATAAGGAACGATACGAAATAGAAAAATACCTGGAAAAAAATCATCTTAACTTTAATATACCAAGTCAGTGATCTTTTTACATTTCGGGTTGTTTTTCTTCTGCTTGAATTCTATCCTCTCTCGGCGGTCGAGCTTCAGAAACCACTAGTTTTCGACCTTTAAAATCCTGACCATTAAAAGTATCTATGGTTTTTTGGGCCTCTTCAACAGTTGTCATTTCGACAAAACCAAATCCTTTTGATCTCCCTGTGTCTTTAAATCTAATGACAGTTGCGGAAACGACAGATCCTGCGGTTGAAAAATGAGTCTTTAGATCTTCATCAGTCACCTCATACAAAAGATCGCCTACGTATAGCTTTTTTGACATTAAGAATCACCTCCTAGCATAAATTTAGCAGTGACATAATTTATTATCTCATTTTCCCGCCGCAATTTTTGAGAAATTCGTCAAATAAACTCATCAATTTTTTTAATTTTTCTGGATAGTTATAAATTTTTCCATCGATCGATCGAACAGGAATAATCTTGGAGGAAGTACTAGTAATAAAAGCCCCATCATAGGAAGACACATCTTTAAGACTGATATTTTTTTCAATAATTTTATAGCTGTTTTTCCTCGCCACCATAAACACGGCATCCATTGTCACTCCTAGTAAAATATCTTTTTCAAAAGGCGTATAGATGGTTTTGTCTTTTATACAGTAAAAATTGGTCATCGTCCCCTCTGTTATGAAACCGTGTCTGTTTATTAATAAAGCGTCGTATGAACCGAGCCTTCTCGCTTTGGTATAGGCAATGTAACTAAAAAGCATATTCAAAGACTTTGAGTTGGGTAGGACTCTCTCGTAGTTAAAGGTAATAAAGTCTGCTCCGTGCTTATAAAGTTTTCTGTCAGGAAAAAGCGGATTAAGGCAGACGAGATATAGACTGGCTTTCTCTTTTATAGGCGCTCCAAGAAGCAATACTTTTAAATTTATCGTCATCGGCCCGATTTTTTTTATCAAATCGAGGACACTATTTTCAACAAAACTAAGACTGAAAGGGTGCTCAAGCTCTATGATCCTGGCTGATTCAATTAGTCTTTTGGCGTGTTCTTTAAGAAAATAGGGAATTCCATTTTTGATCCTAATCGTCTCGTAGACGCCAAAGCCGTACGTATATTCTTTGCTTGTCAGAGGAATGACTGCTTGATCAATAGGTAGCACCTGACCGTTGTAGGAGAAGTATTTAAAATCCATCACCTCAATTATAACTCTTTTGGATATATTGTTGTCAATCCTATTTTGGCTTGACTTGACAAGAAGAATAAGAAGAAGTAAAATCATCGATATGAATCTAAATGAAGCTTTAAAAATTACAGAAATTGTTATTGGATCTGTTGCTGGTTTAGCTACAATGTTTTTTGCAGGAAAAGTTATTTTAAAAAATCTAGGGTTATGGCACAGTAGTAATAGTAATCAAAATAGCAATAATTCATCTGAACCATCAGTTAGTATGGGATCACCACAAACTGATGGACGTGATAAACGTCCTGTTGGCCGAGAAGTCCAACGCGCAGGAACGCGTCTTAGACGTAGACGTCGCTGATGACTTATCTAGTAACCTGAAAACTCCTAACTTGTTCTAATAGTTTTTTTGCTTAACGACTAATCCTTTTCTCTAGAATCTTTATAATTTGTACAATCAACCACAGCTTTGTTTACTTCACTAATGACTTTATCATCATCTGTTCTTACCCTCCAATACAAAATTTTACCGCACTTATATTGTTCCCAAAGAGTAGGATAATTATAAATAATTGGGCTTAGGTAATCCAGATTTCCAAAATTGAAATTTAGTTCCGTATCTTTTTTGAAATCCTTATCAACTGACATATCGATAATAAACCTCTGGCCAAATATTCCATACGTATAGTCAAAATAAAAATGCGAACTTTGCTCATAAAGATATGCTTTTAAATTTGAAAAACGTTTTGGAGTTGGGGTGGCGCTTAAAGGTAAAAAAAGAATTTTGACAGTTAAATTACCGTTTTCATTTTTTAAATGTCTAATACTTATACCACTGATTTTATCTTCAAATACCAATCCTTCTGATAAGACTGCGTCATAAAATTCAGAATAATAATCAACTCCTTTGGTTTTTGGCTTTGTATCAATTATTTTTGTTCCATGGTTATTAGATCTTATAATATAGATTGGAGCTCCTTTTGTGACATCTGTAGAAAGAAACTGATCTGTTCCGATTTTTTCTCTATTTTCTACGTAATAAAATCCATCTGAATCAGGAATTGGTATTCTTAATAACTGAATTCCAGACGTTTTAAGCTCACTTGGACTAATAGTATAGTCTCCAGATTGATTTACCGTCTTTACATTGCTATCGGGTATCCAGCCTAATAGATTTTTTGAATAGGCTGATAATTGTGCTATTTCTCCAGTACCACCCATTATGCTGTAATAGTCTGAATATTCGACATTCCTACATTTATTATAATAATCTATACTTCTAGAATCGCAATTCCAACCATTTGCGTGACCAAGTCCCAATACATGTCCAATTTCGTGTAAAGTATCAGTTAAAAGATACTTTTTCGAACTTACATAATCTTGGTCAAAAATAATTATTACAGGTTTTCCTATTTCTCCATCATTTGTTTTTATTTTTATATAAGTTGTAATTCCTCCGAAATCATCACATTTGAGATTTGGTAAGATAATTTGGATAAAATCATAGTCATTATAATTTATGTCTTTGTCAGCAGCTTTAACGGCTAAATCAGATATCGTGTCAGGATCACAAATACTATTAATTGTGCTGTTATACGGGCCAAAAACTTTTGCTGTGATTGTCAATTTATCAAAAGAATTTTCTGAAAAATAATTTGAGGCAATTTTATTAAATTCATCATCCACATATTTTTTTTCCATGTTTTTGTCTAGTTGTTTATCTAAAAAGTTGATTAAGATAATCGCGGATTTTTTTGATCCTACAGATAGGCTTTTTGCGGGTTTAATTTCTATATAACTTTCTTCAGATTTTTTTCCTTCAAAGTTGTCTTTATGTATTGTAAAAGTAGTGCTTTCTATTGAGCTTTGTGTATTTGTATTTGTTTCTGCTTTGGATTTTTCTGCATTTTTAGAAAAAAAAGTAACAAAAAAATATAAAGAAAATGAAACCACAACTATAATAAATAATGTAATAAAAGAACGTCTATTAAAACAAATCATGTATTTTGTTCTAAAAATTATCTTGTTACTTGAAAACTCTTGACTTTCTCTAATAGTTTTTTTGCCTCGATGTTTTCTTCAAAATGGCGTCTGACCGGATCAATCAACTGATCTAAAAGTCTGGACAAAGTCGCTTTTAAATCCATCGGATGAATCTCTTTATTAGCAAATTTTGTTTCGAGATCCTGAAACGAGTTCAGGATGACAGTGCCGCCGAACTTCTCCGGTCTTTCAATTCGTAATTCGCTAATCCGTAATTTATCAAATGACTCAAATATGATATATTTATAATATTCTAATATCGGGTTCTCTTTGATATCTCCTTCAAGACAATAAGCTTTATTAATCTTTCTTTTTATATCTTCAGTCGTATCAGTCATAAAAATAGCATTGTCAGGATTAGATTTAGACATTTTGTTTTCAACTGTTCTGGTTTTTCTGTCTACGCTGACAGATGGTGGTTTGCCCAATCCCATTAACATATGATGAGAAACAACTACTGGTTTCCAGAAACCCAACAGCGGTCCAACTTCCCTGGCCAACATGTTTACTTTTCTTTGATCCATACCCAATTGGGTTATTTTTGCACCAAGGAGAAAAATGTCTGAAATCTGCATACAAGGATAGAACATCTGGGCCGCTGTCAATGATTCTACGGACTCTTCTCGACCCATAAATTCGGCCGTTCTAATAAACCTAGCTAATTTATTGGTCGTTCCAACTTTTATAACTAATTTCCAGTAATCGGAATTCTTTACCATGTCTGATGCCCAGACAAATTCAACATTTTTCAGATCCATTCCACTTGCTCGCCAAACTTCTATAAAATATTGACCAACTATCTTCAACTTTTCCAGATCACCGCCCATTTTATTATTGGTATAAGCATGCCAGTCGGCAACGAGCATCTTGAACTTTATTCCCGCCTTAATCATCTTATTGACGTTGATAGCCCGAACGATTCCCTGGGCAATATGAATCTGCCCCGACGGCTCAAATCCATCATAAGCAATAAGCTCCTCCCCGCTCTCCAATAGTTTTTTCAACTCATCCTCCTGAACAATCTCCTCCCCAACTTGTTTGATTAATTTCATTCTGTCTTCTATTTTCATATGATTTATTATAGATAAAACTTTTAATTAATGAAAATGATTATCAATCTCTTTTAAAATTTTTAATAAAATTTGATTATTCTGTCTGTCACGTAAGGTGACTCTAACAAAATTTTTATTTTTAATTCCAATCGTTTGATTTAGATCGGTCACCAAAATATTTTTTTCCACTAATTTTTTAAATAAGTTTAGTCGACCAACTGGTTGCAATAAAACAAAATTCGTTTTAGAATTGCTTGCTAATTTAATATTTTTTAATTTCTGGATTTCCTTTTCAAGAAATATTCGTTCCTGAAAGAATGTCAATGCTCCCTCCATTTTTATCTCACCAGCTAATAATGATTGTAATAATTTTTTTACAACAAATAGGCTAGGTCCGGCCACATTGAAAGGTAGTCTCCTTTTTTCCAATAAATCAATTTTATCGTGAGATGAAATGGCAAAACCGAATCTTAAACCTGGCAGACCAAATGTTTTAGAAAAACTTGACAGAACGATTAAGTTTGGATTATCCCAAATTAGCTGAGATATTTCCCGTAGCTCTTTAGTAAAGCCATTTAAGACTTTATCGATAACAACTATTTTCCCCAGTTTAATTATTTCCAGCAAAATTTGTTTTGGAACTTCTGTCCCAGTTGGATTATTGGGACTAGTTAACCAAATCAACTTTATTTTTTTATCTTTTGCCTTTTTCAAAAAATTTTTAATTGTTAAATTACCCCATTCAAAACGACTATCTTTGTCTAGCTTAACCGTAACTATTTCTGCTCCTGCTCGCTCCGATGATTCTATAAAACGAAAAAATGATGGAGCAACCGTTAAAACTGTACTTCTTTTATTGATAAAAATATTTGGGATCATCTCTATTAATTCATCGCTACCATTTCCAATGGCGATATTGTCTTGTTTAACATGTAGCCAACGGGATAGTAATTTTTTAACACTAATTATTTTTTCATCTGGATAATGAATTGTGTCGGTTATCTTTATTTCTCTAAACCATTCGGAGATCTTTTCTTCAAACCAACAGTTACCCTCCGTTAGATCAAAACGGGTAAATTTATCTGGGTTTTCCACTTGATGGGTATAATTGCCTAGATTGTTTTTCATATAAAAAACTTAATTAAACTTAAAATAATTGGTGCGATAAAAACAGCCGGAACTAAATTAATTGGTTTAATTTTTTTATTAATTCCAAACATACTCATACCAATTGTCAGCAATAAAATTCCTCCCACACTGGTCATCTCCATAACTAAAGCTGGAGTAAGAATATTTTTAAGCAATCCTGCTAAAATAACTAAAGATGATTGTAATAAAAAAACAACGATCGTACTAAATATGACACCATTTCCTAAAGAAGCGGCTAACGGAACGGCCGTTATCCCGTCAAGAATTGCTTTAATAATCAAAGTTTGATTATTACCTGTCACACCGGCTTCAATTGAACCAAAGATCATCATTGGTCCACCACAAAACATTAGACTAGCTGTAATTAGCGCTTGACTAAAGTTTTTATCTTTTTCTATAAATGTAAACCTGTTTACTAAATTCGTTAAACCTTGATTAAGTCGATTATCTAAATCAAGCAATTCCCCTAAACAACCACCAAGGAGCAAACTCGATATTATTATTAAAGCATTTTTTGTTTCTAAACTCATTTTTATCCCCAAAAAAATAACAATTAAGGCTAAAATACCCATCAATGACTGTTGAAACTTGTCTGGTATTTTTTTACCCACTTTAAGACCTATAGCTCCACCAACAAAAACCAAGATTGTATTTATTATCGTTCCTATCATAGTCCGTGGGGTAGGAGTTGAACCTACTTGATACGCTTTTACAGAGCGTTGCATCGCCGATCTGCCACCCACGGAAACAAAAAAAACCCTTGCCAAATCACAAAATAAATTATGATTTAACAAGGGTCTAATTATTAGACGGTACCACCTTGATTCGTAAAATCCCCTACTAAAAAACCCGCGACTGCGTGCGGGCTTAAAAAGGATCTTACCTCATTAAGCACTTGCTAACTTTGCAGTGATGCTTTAGTCTGATTACGGGAACAACCGGAAAAATTTACTTAAGTCTTTTATTCTCTTTCAATTTTTCAGCTTGAGCGGGGTATTTCCGCTCTATAACGCTTTCTCCAAATTGTGAATAGATTATAACAGATAAAAATTCTTTTGACAAGTCTGATTGTTCATGTTATAATATTTCATCACGATGACTGGACTAGCCTAAGGTTTCGACCGACCGCGAATGCCAGTCTTTTTTTGCTCTAAAGATTCTCTTAAAAGATCGATGCGAACGATGTAATTGTTATCATTAAATTTGCGTAATAAACCTGAATAATGTTTCGTCGGAGCAAGGATTTTTAGAAGCTTATTTTTCTCCTCTAAATATTCTATGAGGCAGTGAAAGTCACCATCACCGGAAACAATAATGGCTTTTGAATAATTAGTATACTCTATCATAGAATGCAGAACTAACTCGGCATCAACATTACCTTTCACTTGGATTCTGCCATTCCGACGATATTCTAAAGTTGGTTTAAAAATCAAAATAAATCCACACTCTTGTAAAAAAGCATACAAAAATTCATTTCCGGCAACGTGACCAATAAAAAGATAGGCTTTACTTACGTTGTATTTATTACGTAAATACTGTCTAAATTTTCTCCAATCAAACTTCCAACCTTGGCTTTTTACCCCTAGGTTAAGGTTTTGACTATCAATAAAAGCGTAAATTTTTTGCTTTGATTTTTTATTTTTCATGCTTTCATTATACTACCTACTGACCAGAAAAAATGTTGTCAGATTATTCTTGCTATCTTGTAAATTTTCATCGATAATTTCCAGATTATAAATTTCAGCCAATATTTTTGGCCCCAAAATGGCTGTATTTTTATCAATTTTACTTTTGGCCAAAGCTTCAGCGCACCTTGCTGTATCAAGCAAATCCCCCTGACCGCTGACTAGTTTTAGATATGGATATTTTATCGATAGATTATTTTTGCACTGACGGAAGTTTTGCGGATGGGCCATAATTGAACTAATTTTATCAATTGAAATACCTTTTCGTTTCATTAAAAAATGTCTAATTAAGATTTCAAATTCCTTGACAATCTTAAATTTATATTTAGCCATCGCATGAGTTGACTCCTCAACTACTCCCCCAACGGCATTTTGAATGGCAAATAAACCAGAGTCAATATTCCCCTCATGTAAATTTTTTAAAACTTTTTCCGTTGTGTATAAATATTTTATTGAAATGTCATTCTGGCTTGTCCAGAATAACAAGGCTTCTTCATTAAAACTTCCTCTTCCTCCTTGAATGCCAAAAACTAAATGGTTTCTATTGACTCTTTTTGGCAAAAGTTTGTCATAAAGTTTATCGTAAACTCGACCCAATCTTAATCGCATAGTTTTTGTGTAAGGATTAAAATTTTGCAGGTCTTTAAAAAGTTGCCAGGTATCATTACAGGTCTGCCCCATCACTTCCTGGAGCTTTTTTGCCCCCAGACTGTCGATTTCCGTTTGTTCAAACCCAAATTTCTCCAGTAATCTACCGATAAAATGTGTCAAACCTTGCGAATTAGCCGCCAGTTGATCATGAGTTTGTGCCGGCATTTCAATTGCTTTTAATCCCTTTTTGATAAAAAACTTTTTCCAAAAATCATAGTTTTTATCATCAGTTTTGAATCTATCCATAATCATTGGCAGGCCGTCAAAACCATTCTTGCTGCTGTCAGGACCAAACATCGGATGAGTCAACAAAGCCTGCGTTTTCAATCCTTTTAAATGTTTTTCAAAGACTTTTTTCGGGTGCATTTTGACGGATAAAACATCAATCAAAAGGTGATTATCTTTAAAATGTTTTTTGTGATTTTTTATGATCGACTCAAACGTTGAAATCGGTACGGCAAAAAAAATCACTTCATTTTCGTAAATTTTTTTTAAATCGTTTTCTGTTTTGGAATTTTTACTATCAAAAACAGACACTAAAAAATCATCCTTTAATAATTTAAAGAGAACCTTTCCAAATCTTCCATTACCAATAATTGCAACTTTTTTCATAATAACTGACTTTAATTAATTAAAGTGTCTTTCTATTCCATTTATATTAGCGCAAATGCTAACTCGAACGTATCTTTTCCCATTTTTTCCAAAAACTGTCCCTGGCGCCAACAATATTTGTTTTTTTTCCAAGAGCTCGAAACTAAACTCTTGCGAATCCTTAAAATGATCAGGTATTTTAACCCAAAGGTACAAACTTCCTTTAGTTTTTTCTGCTGTTAAACCAATTTTCTTTAAATTTTTAATAATAATATTTCGTCTTTTTTCGTAACTAGTAATCATTGTTCTATGCCATTTTTCGTCATTATTATTCAAAGCAAAAGCCCCAAGTTTTTGTAACGGACGTGACAATCCTGAATCAAATTGGGATTTTACTTTCGACAGGGCTGAAATTATTTCTTTATTTCCAACGATCCAGCCCATTCTATACCCGGCGAAAGAAAAGGTCTTGGAAAATGATCCAATTTCAACCGCTACGTCTTTTGCTCCTTCAATCTGTAAAATACTCGGCGCTACAAATTCATCAAAAGTAATTTCTGAATAAGCATTATCATAAACCAGCCAAATATTATTTTTTTTGACAAAATTAATAATTTGTTCCAGATCGTTTATGTCAACTACCTGGCCGGTTGGATTGGCCGGAAAATTTACCCAAATAAACTTGGTTTTGTTAGATATCTTTTTTTTTAACTCATTAAAATTTATTTTGAAATTGCTTGTCTCGGTTAAATTGTAAAAAACCGGTGTGGCACCAATCAGTGTTGGTGGGCCGGAAAAAGCCGGATAACCAGGGTCTGGGACTAAAACTTCATCGCCAGTGTCCAAAAGCGTCAAAGCCAGATGACTGACGCCATCTTTGCCACCCAACAAAGGGAAAAGTTCATTTTTTTCCAAATCAACATCAAATCTTTTTTTATACCAATTTCGTAACCCTTGGGTAAATTCGAGAATGGGTCCGTAGCCTGGATAAATATGTGAATTTTTTTCCGCAAAAAATTCTTTTAATTTATTAATATATATTGAACTTGGTGGAAAATCAGGCGAACCAATTGATAAATCAAGGACTTTCCTTCCTGATGTTTTTTCTACATCCGCCTTTTTTTTAGCTAGAGTAAAAAAAGCGTACTCTCCAAATATATTTAATCTTTTTGCTAAATTCATATTGATTTTTCAATTTTTAACGCCTCATCATGAATAATATTCCAAATTTTTTTGACATAACCTTTTTTTGATTTAATCACTTCTTGCCATCGTAATTTATCAAGAACTGGAATATTATTTTCCTTTTTGAACCGACCAATTTTCTTCACCGTTTTCATTCTCTTTGCCAATAGATTAACTATCTGGCCATCAACTTCATCAATTTGTTTTCTGAAAATATTTAATCGCCTCATCGAACCATACCTCCTTTTATCACTTTTTCAATCTGCCTTGCTTTTAACATCAATTCTGAAAATTGATCAAATGACAACGCTTGATCGTTATCACATTTAGCCTTAAATTCGGTTGGTTTTACTTCGACGATCAAACCGTTTGCGCCAATCCCGATACCAGCTAAAGCCAGTGGAATAACCATATCATTTCGTCCGGCCGGATGACTGGGGTCAAACACGGTAAGAAATCCTTCTTGTTGAAATTTAATCACTGCCAACAAATCAGCCGTATAACGACCCACATCGCTGAAGGTGACGATTCCCCGCTCACACATGATGACCGGGCTGCCGCCTTTCGTTACATACTCTGCCGCCAAAATCATTTCTTGTACCTTTGCTCCCATACCACGCTTTAATAACACTGGTGTGCCAGTTTCTCCCACCGCTTCCAATAGACTGTAATTCAGTGCATTTCTTGAACCGATTTGTAAAATGTACGGGTGGCCTCGAGAAGCCCGTCTAATCATCCCAATTTGATCTATCGTCATCACTTCAGTAACTATTGGAATACCATTTTGCCTTCCTGCTTCAAAGGCAATCTCCAAACCATCTTCCCCCAGTCCTCGGAACGTCTTAGGATCCTTTCTTGGCTTAAAGACTCCGCCGCGCAGCACTTGAGCGCCTTCTTTAACGACATGAGCCGCCGTTGAAAAAGTCTGCTCTTGTGTCTCAATCGCGCAGACGCCAGCCATGTAAATATTTCTCTTAGTGTTAAGAGTAATATCTCCTACTTGAATTTGCCTGATTCTCTCTCCCATATCATCTGATTAAACTTTTAATCAACCTTATCACTGCTATCACCAATCTTCCTAGACAACCCAAGGTTTTTGGCCTATTGGTAAAAGTCGCGTAGTCGAGTGATCCATCATTGGTAATAATTTTTTTGGGTAATTTTTCCATAGTTATATTTAAAAATTGATAATAAAAAACCCCGCCTTTCGGCGGGTTCGTTTTAATATTTTAAAACATTAAAATATCTCCCGCCGGTAAAGCAGTTGATAAAAGTAAAAACTTGTTTGTTTTATTAAAAACTCTTTGTTTTTCATATATTTTGGAGCCTTTTGTCAAGCCGATCGGCAACCTCCGAGGTTGCGAAACGGCATAATACATAAAATCTATTAATCCATTAAAAAACCCCGCCTTTAGCGGGGTTGATTAATTATTATTTTTCAATTAACAACAATCCCCGCCCGGCTTGGGGTCAAAGTAAAAATAAAGATTTTTGTTGGTCAAATTTTTCATATGTAAAAATAATTATACACTAGAAAATTAATAATGCAAGGCTTTGGCAGCGACGAAGGACAGACCGTGTTTTGTCAGTGCTTTGGCTGTGATATTGACTGAATGATGTTTATCCAAATAATTCTGCTCCAGGGCCGGCATCAGCTTTTTGGCATCGACGTCTTTTTTCGCCATAAAATAATCAAGAATATCTGACTGGTGTTCTCTTTTTTTCTCAACCGCCACCTCTCCGCCTTCATGCTTGGCCGAGATATTAGCAACTTTTTTGGCGACCTCCATCAGTTCATCGCGCCTATCATAAGGCTGGCGGACTATGCTTTTATAAGCTTCAACTATATGGTGTTCAAAACGAACAATGTGTTCAAGATCGAATTTTTTCCTGACCTGGGCAGTGATTTCCATCGTCTCATTATTTATGGAATTTGACCAGTTAAAACCGATCAAAGGCACGCTGCCGTCTGGCCGGGAAAATAATTTGGCGCCAATCAGAGTCCACATGGCAGCATAAGGATTGTCATTACCCATAAAAACCGAGATCTTAAAATTAATATCAACTCCGATTTTGTAAAGGAGATAACCGAGAAGGATCGTCCCTGGATTGATATTTAAGACTTCACAGACACCGTAGTTGGTGTAATAATATAAAAACTCATCGAGCCAATTTAGAGCATGATCGTTTGGCTGACCAATACCTCCAAAATATCCGGTGATTGTTGCCGGTCCTCCTAAATGGACATTGCTTCCGTCAGTCCCTTTTGTATCAAGCGTCTCAACCAAACTGGCGCCGATTATCTTCATCGCAGCTAGGATTGCCAAAAGATCGCCGTCTTCTTCTTGTTCTTTCATGTTCCTCACTTGGATGAATCGACCCGGCATTAATTCTCGTCTTGTAATTGCCTGGCGAGCTTCGGCAATCAACCAGGGAAAATACTGAAGTGCGCTTATTTCTAGAATAACTGCCAAATCGTCTTTAAACTTAAGATTTTTTGCTTTTGGACCGAGGATCGACCAGCGATAGTCGTCAACGTTGACAAACGCCCTTCGATCACGCTCACCCATCAACCATTCTAGGTCTTTAACATAGCTTGGTTCTACTTTTTTGAGCTTTTTAATGAGATTGGATAATTTTCCGGAAGATCGGGCTTTTTGGTTGATTTGTTGAGGAGTTCCATATTTGCCAACGACCCTAAAAAAATTTTTGACAACTTGGCTTTTTGGATCGAGTAAAAGATCGTTAATTTCTTTTAAAATACTCGTAGAGATCTTAAGTTTTTTTTGGTCGGTCATAGCATTTATTATATCATAACTTATTTTGAAACTGCTTGACTACTTTAATAAATTTAAGTAGTATTCACTTTAAACTATGAATCAACTTACCGATACCGTCGTGATGATCTCTCCTGATCAATTTGGTTTCAATCACCAGACAGCAACCACCAATGTCTTTCAAAATAAAGTCAATATTGAAGAAAAAGAATTACAAAAAAAGGCCCTGCAGGAATTTACGAATATGGTTTCTCTTCTTAAATCAAAAGACATTAATATATTGATTCTTCCAAGCAGAAAAGACGTGGTTACGCCAGACGCCGTCTTTCCCAATAACTGGTTTTCCTCTCATGGGAAAGGGAAAATTGTTTTATACCCTATGTTGGCAGTCAATAGAAGAGCCGAGCGCCAGCCGGACGCTTTAAAAAAAGTTCTTTCTCAAGCCGGGATAAATAATCTAAAAATCATTAACATGTCAAACCAAGAAAATCAAGGAAAAATATTAGAAGGCACTGGTAGCTTGGTTTTGGATAGAAAAAATAAAGTTGCTTACGCTATGGAATCGCCGAGAACTACTAAAATAATGTTTGATTTATGGTGTAAAAAAATGGATTATCAACCTGTTTTTTTCCATGCCTACGATAAAAACAACCTGCCTATCTATCATACTAATGTAGTGATGAGTGTTGGTGACGGATTTTCAGTTGCTTGTTTAGAATCGATCAAAGATCCTTCGGAAAAACAGATGCTCAAAGAAAGATTAGAAACAGATGGAAGAAAACTGATTCCGATTTCTCTAAAACAGAAATATTCTTTTTGCGGAAACATCCTTCAGCTCAAATCAACTAAAGGAGATAGAAAAATCATCCTGTCGCTGACTGCTTTTGAAGCGTTTTTACCAGATCAAAAAAACCAACTAGAAAAGTTTGGCGAACTAGTTGTTGTTGACATTCCGACGATTGAAAAGGTCGGCGGCGGTAGCGCCCGCTGCATGCTGGCGGAAATCTTCTTGTAATTTTTAATTTTCCAATCATTTTTTTAAGGATTAAGAATGATGTAACTCATACAAAAAAGAGCTGTTTGACAATCATATTTCTTATGTTATAATATTCCAAACGTCTGTAAATTTTATAATCTATGCCCAATCCAGGCGAAGCAGTAAGAAGTCTTTTTGAGCAAGTTCAAAGAGAATATGTCGACCCTTCTTTACGTGTTAATGAGAGTTGGCTAATAAGAAATATTGTCAAACACGGCAATCAAATACTTTCAGAGAATCCCCGTCAATTAGAAAAAACCTCCCATCCCAGCGGCCGTTACGATATCGGTGTAGTTAATCTGGAAAGATCTCATGGTCCCTATTTATATACAGACAAAGGACTATATTTTGACGCCAGCTACAGCTGGATGACAAATATAGTAGACTCGGCAAAACATCCGGAACTGCAAAAGCCCGCTTTGCTTAACTTTTTGGGAAGAGTGGCGCTTGAAGACCAAACTCCGACAGAAATTGTTACTGCTGTTCAGGCTTCTTTTGTAGATATGATGATGGGTTTTTGGCCAGAAGCATATAAAGTGCTTCCTGTCAGCGCCGGAACATTGGCTACCGACGATGCCATCGAAATCGCCATTGGTCAGGTCAGCGACAAGCTCGGTAAAAAGCCTCAAGAATTAAAAGGCATCGCCTTTGAGGGGGCTTTTCACGGTCGTGTCGGAAGAGGCGCCGATGGAACGGCCAATAAGAGAAAGGTTGGCCATAAACATACCGACAAGGTTGATCACGTTACAGCACCCATCGTCCAATTTGACGACGTTGGTATTCCGCACGACCTCAACACAAGAAAGGTGTTTGAAAAATCATTAGCCGAAGTTGAAGAAAAATTAGCTAGAGACGAATATGCTTATGTAATAATAGAATATCCTATCCAGGCTGAAGGAGGAGCAAGATTAGTTAATCCAGAGGCGTTAAAAAAACTTCATGATCTATGTCAGAAATACGGCAAAGTTCTGATTGTTGATGACGTTCAGATGGGTGGTAGATCTTGGACAATCAACAAAAATTTTATCAGTCCGTTCACAAAAGAAGTTCTGGAATACGCCGACATCATTACTTTTGGAAAAGTTTTTCATGCTAACGGAACTATGATAAGGGATTTCACTAAATTGGATCGGGGATTTACTTCTAACTGGGTTGATAATAATGGTCCTGAAAAATTGGGCGGAACCTGGACAGGACATCTAAGTCAAATGGCATCAGGATATGCAATTATGAGAACTGTCATTGAAAAAGAACTTTGGAATAATGGACTTATACAAACCAATCATATTTTGATAAATCTTCAGGAGATTGTCACCAGGTATCCTCATTTATTAACCAATGCCCGGGGTAGATCAGACACTGCATATTTAGCTTGGAGTTTTAACCAATCAGAAATGAGAAATTTATTCAAACAGCTAATGATGGAAAAAGAACATATTATTTTTCTTCCGGCGGGTGACGATTCTATCAGGCTGGCTCCGGCTGCCGATATGACAAGAAAAGAGGCTGATGCTATATTATTCGCCATCGAAAACCAGCTAATTAGAATGTCAGAAATCGCTGAAATTTCTCAATAATAACTTTTGTTGATTTTCTTCTTCACTTTCTCCATAATAAAAACATGCTAATTAATCCAAAATCCGTCATACTTGAAAATTCCTACACCAAGGATTACGAAAAACTTTATAAAGACTCGATTGAAAACCCGGAAACATTTTGGGGAAATATCGCCCGTGAGCTTTTATGGTTTAAGCCATGGAACAAAGTCCTCGACTGGCAGTACCCTTATGCCCGCTGGTTTGTTGGTGGTCAGACAAATATTGTTTATAACGCCCTTGACCGCTGGCTCAAAACTGATGTGGCTGACAAAACTGCTTTAATCTGGGTTTCCCAAGATGGTACTGATGAAAAATATACTTACAAACAACTTAACGAAGAGGTTTGCAAATTCGCCAACGGACTAAAGTCATTGGGTGTTAGAAAAGGCGACAAAATAACAATTTATCTGCCGAGAATCCCCGAGCAGTTGATAGCCATGCTCGCCTGCTTAAAAATCGGCGCAGTTCACTCTGTAGTTTATTCGGGATTCTCCGCCGAGGCTTTAAAAAATAGAATTGAAGACGCCCAAGCAAAGGTAGTCGTCTGCTCAAACGCCTATCCTTACGGAAAGAAAACTGTTGAATCATTGAAAAATGTTCAACAGGCTTTAAAAGATAATAAAACCTTTGAAAACGTGATTGTGGTAGAAAGAATAAAACAGACGTTGGATGTTGGAAGTTTGAAAATAGATAAGGAAGTTGGAGATTTGAAGTTAGAAAATCAACCTTCTAGTTTCCAACCTCAAAATCCAGCCTCCAATTTCCAACGTCAAACGTCAAAATATATTTGGTGGCATGAGTTAGTAAATAAACAGGATACCATCTGCTCAACCGAAATCATGGAAGCAACCGATACTGCCTTTATCCTTTACACTTCAGGGACGACCGGAAAGCCAAAAGGAATAATTCACGCCCATGGCGGTTATCAAGTAGGCATTTATTATACTTTAAAGACTGTCTTTGATATCCAACCTGATGATATCTTTTGGTCAACAGCTGATGCTGGCTGGATCACCGGCCACTCATATATTCTTTATGCTCCGCTTATTAACGGTATAACGACTTTTGTTTACGAAGGCACTCCAGACTATCCTGATATTGAGATCTGGTGGAAGTTAATTGAAAAATATAAAATTACCAAATTTTACACGGCGCCAACAGCGATTCGCGCCCTGATGAAATTCGGCGAAGAACCAGTCAAAAAACACAACCTTTACTCTTTGAAAATACTGGGGAGCGTCGGCGAACCGATCAATCCAGAAGCCTGGCTTTGGTACTTTAGAAATGTCGGACGTGAGCAAATTCCCATCATGGACACCTGGTGGCAGACAGAGACCGGAATGTTTATGATTACGCCGGTTCCATCAGTTGGTTTGAAACCAGGCAGTGCCTTTAAGCCGTTTTTCGGGATTGAGGCTGACGTAGTTGATGATAAAGGAAATAAAGTTCCGTTAAACAAACAGGGATATTTGATTATTAAGAAACCCTGGCCGGCGATGTTTTTAGATGTTTATAATAATCCGGAGCGCTACAAAGAAACCTATTTCGAGAAAATCTCCAACGTCTACTTTACCGGCGATTCGGCCAAGATCGACGAAGACGGCTATTATTGGATTATGGGACGAAACGACGATGTAATCAAAGTTTCCGGACACCGATTAGGGTCGGCAGAACTGGAATCGGCGTTTGTCAGTAATCCCAAAGTCGCCGAAGCCGCGGTGATTGGTAAACCCCACGAAGTCAAGGGAGAATCAATAAAAGCTTTTGTGATTTTAAAACATGGAGTCGTGCCATCAGAGGAACTAAAAAAAGAACTGGTTCTTCAAGTCAGGATGCAGATCGGCCCGATCGCCACTCCTGATGAGATCGAATTCGTCGAAAAGCTTCCAAAAACTAGGTCTGGAAAAATAATGAGAAGAGTTCTCAAAGCCCAAGAACTCGGCCAACCAGTCGGCGACGTGTCTACTTTGGAGGATTAAGTATTATAACAACGCAGCAACGACAGTGTTGCCTAACATCTTAAGTCCTTCCTCAGACATTTCTTTGCCAAAAGAATCTTTATTTATCAATTCTATAGCGCTTTTTAAGCGATCATATTTTGAAGAAGAAAAATCTTGTTTTTTTAGCAAATTGAGCATGATCGAAGATCTTCTAAAGGCTCTTTTTGAAATAAAAAAATGATTAACGAGCCCATCTAAGGATCGAAAATATAGACGTCTCCTCTCACTGATATCGGATTGCGGAAAAACAAAATCTAAACCTGGATAGATTGGACCATTAGTTTTTCTTTCTTGAGTTAGATAATCAACAAGCCAAAGATAGAATTGATTTTCAGCAGAGAAAATCAATTCTCCAAATTTTTGAGTATAAAATTTCTCATTAGTGTCTAGGTCAACACTTGCAAAACCAACCTTTAAACTATTTTGCTCGTCAATTTTCACCGATTTAATCGACGTCAAAGCTTGACCAAATTTATTGATTGCACCAGGAAATATCGGTTGATTTTTAATACCAATAAAAAAACTGCCTCCGCGACGGCTTATTTCAACTTTCCCAAGATCTTCCCCTAGACCATTTTTAATCTTTTTCCAGAGATCTCTAATAGCTAGATCGCCGTCAATATAACTTAAATTATCATTCAATTCTTTAATCAACTTTAGATCAAGGCAATAAATTTTTTTGTAACCAGGAAGGTTGGCAATAAATTCTGACGGAGACAAAACAATATCGCCCAATAGCCGATCAAACAACCTCTCTTCAGAATAAGACAAAATTTCTAACTTTTCTCTATCATCGTGGACTGTCGATAAAAGTCGTTGAATTTCTTTTCCAATTCGAGGATGTTTTTTGATTATATTGTCTAGCTTATCTTTGACGCCAACATTACTTTGTCTATTTTCATTTTCAGCTATATATTTGTCGAAAGCAATACTTGTAGAATATTTTTTCTTAATTTTTGATATTTCAACAGTATTAAGAGTTAGCCCTTGTCCAAGAAAATAGTCAAATATCTTTCTCTCAAATTCTGCCTCTGGCCTTTTTATCACTTCTATTGTCTCGTCGCCCCTCGTCTTTTTTAATCTTACCCGTTGTTCTTCAATTAGAGCACCGGTATCAAGCCCTTTTTTAAAATAACCATAGACAAACTTTGGGTTTCTTGCCCATGCTTCTTGAGGAAAACTCTCATCAAAATTTCTTTTCAGTTGGTTAATTAATTCGTCGCTATAATCTCCAAAGATAGAGATGGCAAATTCATCACCGCCATAACGACCGCTATTAACTTTAATCTTTGGTTTATCCTTATGCTCACTTGCGATTTCATTGATCCTTCTCGCAAACCTATTTAAAACTAGGTCACCGGCGCTGTTACCTTTTTCATCTCTCGCCAAATCAGCGGCGTGAAAATTGGCAATGTCAAATTTAAGAATAGTTAATTGACCATTAGGATTTTCCTTAAAATAATCAAGATTTTCGGCAAGAAGCGCAGATCTGGTGTAAATTTGTACTGGTTCTTCTATTAATGGCTGAATAGATTTTTGTAAATAAAATTCTCTTCTTTGGTTGATCCCCGGGTCATAACAAATTAGATTGGCAATTTTTGATTTTATTTCCGAAACACTTGAAGGCTCTCCTCGACCTGTTTCAGTCATATTTTTTAATTAGAGCTTGACTAATATTTTTACTGCTCTTATTCCTAATAACACAAAAAAAGACACGGCTAAAAATTGAACATAAATTAGGGGCGAAACTTGACTAACTTTGAAAACACCAGCTGAAAACGGATGACTCAAGATGATAAATTGCAAGACGAGCGGAATCGTAAAAGCCAAGATAAATAACGGCGATACGAGGTGCATTAAATTTTGATGGATGTGACGATGACTCAACCAAAGATCGATAAAAACAAACGATTGGATCATCGTCAAAATCGAAAAGGCCGCTGTCGTCCCTAGATTGTCAAAAAGAAAATAGCCAACAATCACCAAAATTGCCCCAACTACTCCAATTGACCCAATATATGTTTGGTCACGTTGCCTCATTAGTTCCATTTCTTTTTGCGGAGAAATTCGCATTAAGTTTGGATCACGGGGGGAAAAAGATAACATTAATGCCGGTAATCCATCAGTCACCAAATTGATATAAAGAAGTTGAATTGGATAAAAAAGAGTCGGCAGACCAAGAGCTAATCCAACAATCAAAGCGACAGCTTCAGAAACATTGGTGGATAAAAGATATTTTATGGCGTTTTTAATATTGTTAATAATTCCTCTGCCCTCTTCTATTGCCGCCACGATCGTGGCAAAATTGTCGTCGGTGATGACCATATCAGCTGTCTCTCGGGCAACATCAGTCCCAACCTGCCCCATAGCGACGCCGACGTCAGCCTGCTTTAAGGCAATGGCGTCATTGACACCGTCTCCTGTCACTGCAACTATTTCTCCTAACTGTTGATAAAGAGAAACGATTCTGTGTTTTTGAAACGGGTTGGTCCGGGCAAAGATCTTTATTTTGGGTAAAAGTTTTAATAACTGTCTGTCGTCATATCCCTCAAGCTGTGACCCGGTCAAAATCTCGTCGCCTTCAGCGATTAAACCGGTAGTAACGCCAATCGCCTCGGCGGTCCTTTCGTTGTCTCCTGTGATCATAACAACTTTAATACCTGCGCTCTTGGTTTTTCTTAACGCCTCGTTGACTTCGAGTCGAGGAGCATCGTGGATCGCAACTATTCCCAAAAATGTCGACCCAGTAGAAAACGCTAACACTCTTAATCCTTTTTCTGCCCATTCTTCAACTTGTTTTTCTATTTTCTTTTTTTCTGAACCTGTTAATTTGCAGATTTTAATAATTGATTCTGGCGCTCCTTTGGAAAACACAATGTCATTCTGGCTTGTCCAGAATCTTTTTTGGATTCTGGAGTCGCTTCGCTCCCCAGAATGACGGACAGTGACCGACATCATCTTCGTCACACTGTCAAACGGCTTTTCTTCAATCAATTTCCATTTTTTTCTCTCTTCAGTAATATCAATTCCTTCTTTTTGCGCTAGATACAAAAGGGCGCCCTCGGTCGGATCGCCCAAAACATCGAAGCGGCCGTGGTCGTGAATATAGACAAGGGAAGCGGTCGAACAAAGAATGCCGTTTAAAACCAACTCTTCTCTTTTTTTTTCATTTTCAACATATATTTCCTTCACCTGCATTTTGTTTGTTGTCAACGTCCCGGTCTTATCAGTAGCAATTAAAGTTATACTTCCAAGAGCCTCTATGGCAGAAAGTTTACGGACGATCGCTTTCTTGTTGGCCATTCTTTTCATGCCAATTGCCAAAGTGATCGTCATGACAGCTGGAAGTCCTTCAGGAACAACTGCGACAGCCAGAGAAATGGCTAACAAAAATGCCGGAAAGTAACCACTACCTTCAAACAAAGAAATAATAAAAACGATTATTGACACTATGATTCCGCCTATACCGATAAACTTAGTCAAACCGGCTAGTTTCTTCTGAAGAGGCGTCAAGCCTTCTTTTATCGAAGAGAGATTCTTGGCAATGCTGCCAAACTTTGTCTCATCCCCGGTTTTTACCACCTTCATCATTCCCCGACCGCGGCTGACAATTGTTCCTGAAAAAACTTCTTCTTTTTCTTTTTTGGAAACCGATAGCGACTCTCCTGTCAAAGCCGCTTCATTTATTTCAAGATTAATCGATTCAACAATCTCTCCATCAGCAGAAATCTTAATTCCTTCTTCAAGATAAACAGCATCACCAGGTACTAAAAATTTGCTGTCTATCTCGATCTGCTGTCCGTCTCTAACCACTCTTACTTTAGTAATAGTCATTTCTTTAAGAGCTTTTAAAGATTCTTCTGCCTTTGCCTCCTGATATAGACCAAAAAAAGCATTAAGAATAACGATAGAAATTATCAATGAACTGTCAACCGTCTCGCCCAAGAAAAACGAAAAAACCGCGGCGCCGATCAATAAAATCGTCAAGAAGTTGTTAAATTGTTCAATAAATTTAAAGAAAATATTCTTTCTCGGAGGCTCTGAAATGATATTCAGGCCATATTGTTTTAGAAAATCATCTGCTTCTTGGGATGTTAATCCTTTCATAGGCTTCCTCCATCGTTTTTAAAATTTCTGTAATTATTTTATCGGCTTCATTAAAACTTATCGCTTTTATATTGTGGGGAAAGTAGTGAAAAATCTGATTGCGTCCGACCTTCCAGATATTCCAAATTTTCTCTGCCAAATCAATTCCGGCTCTTTCTTCTATTTTTTTGTAAAGAGACCTGTCTCCAAGACGGCCGATTAAATTGGGAGACATTAATTTTCCCAACCTCAAATGATCAGAAATATAATCTAAATGGCTGATTAATTTTGTGTCTTTGAAAAGCTGTTTAAGAAACCCTTCGTAGGCCTTAGCAAAAGGAAAAACCAAAAAAGAATAGTCTTTAAACTGGTAGGCTTGATCTTTGATAATATCATTCATCAAATATTGTCCTTCTCTTATTAAATCCTTTTGGTTTTGTGACAAGTACTGCCAAAAGTCGCTCGTGCGAAGAATTAATGAGTTGAGCTTGTCCATTGATTTTTTTATTTTTTAATAGGTGTTATAATATTTATAATCATTATAACAATTATATTAACCTCGATATGAAGAAAATCTATCAGCTTATTGAAAAAAATCTGCTGAAAAAAATCTTTCCTCAAAAAGAAGAATTAGTAAGAGGAGCTCTGCCTATCATTACTATCTCGCGGGAAATGGGATCAGGAGGCAAACCAATCGCCAACATGGTCGCCAAAAGATTGGGAGAACGCTGGAAAGTCTACGATCAGGAGATTATTGATGAAATAGCCAAAGAGGCCCACTTGGAAAAGAAATTAGTCAAATCAATCGACGAAAAAAGACTCCCTTTAGCTGAAGAATTAATTGCCGAAATATTTGGTCGAAGATTTCTTAACATGTCTGCCTATTACAGGCATTTGGTTAAGGTCCTATCTCTAGTTGGCCAATATGGTTACGCGATTATCTTAGGCCGGGGCGCTAATTTTATCTTTCCTCACGCCCTAAAAATCAGAATCATCGCCGATATGAATCAACGGATAACTTGGGAGATGACTCACGAGGGGATTTCCCGAGACGAAGCGATGAAAAGAATTGAAGACTCTGACGAAGAAAGGCGGATATTTGTCCAGACCTTATTCAATCATGATCAAAAGAAGTCTCATCACTATGACATAGTCATTCGCACCGGTCCAAACCTCACTATCGAAGACGCCACCGATATTATTATTGATTTGGCGAAAAGAAGATTTAAAATCTGATTTCTAGTTTTATGCTCGGACTCATCGTTGATTTTATGAAGGCTTTCAAGATGTGCTTTGAACCGACGCTAGACAAGAATTTTTCCGCATTAGCAATCAGGTTTTTTTCATCAAACGACACTTTACCGATCATCTGATGGATAAGCGGAAATTTTGCTTCGGTTTTCCACCTTAATAGTCCTTTGGCAAATTTTTTTACGAGATCTTCGGGGTTGGGTGAAATCGTTCCTGCCTTGGGATTGGGCATTAGGCCTTTTGGACCCAAGACTTTGGCAAACTTTGCAAGACGCGGCATGAAAGACGGGTGGGTAACTAAAATATCAAAGTCAAGTTTTCCTTTTTCTATAGCTTCAAGAACTTTATCATCAACGACCGCCACTTTTACAATCTTACCGGTTGAAAAAGGCAGATCGACTTCCCCTTTTAAGCCTGTTTCATCAATAATCAAATGAAGTTCAACGCTTTCGTCAAATTTAGACGTTTTCATTTTTTTCAAAAGGGCAACCGCATCTTTTAGAGAATAGGTTTTTGTCTTGTCAACGAGTTTCTTTACCTCAAGATATTTTTTACCTCGAGATTTCGTTTGAATTTTTTGGGTTTTTTTATCTTTTGGTTTTTCTACTTTAATTTCTGCTTCTTTTTTAGGCTCTTCTTTTTTCTTAACCGCTTTTTTTTGGGCGGCTTTTTCTTTCTGCTCTTTCTTTTGCTTTTCCTCAATTTCTTCCAATCCTAATAATCGTGTTTTAACTTTTCCCATAATTAATTTAATTTTCAACATCAATTCCCATCGATCTTGCCGTACCAGCAACGATTTTCATAGCGGCCGGGATATCATTAGTATTTAAATCAGCCAGTTTTTCTTTGGCAATTTCTCCAAGCTGTACTTTTGTTAATTTTCCGACTTTCTCCGTATTTGGTTTTCCAGAACCTTTTTCTAACGACAATTTTTTCTTAATCATCGCGGCCACCGGAGGTAGTTTTGTTACAAACGTGAAACTTCTGTTCTCATAAACAGTAATCACTGCCGGAATTATCTGTCCTTTTAGCTTGGATGTCCGGGCATTATACTCTTTTATGAAGTCCATGATCGGAATGCCGTGCTGACCCAAAGCAGGACCGACTGGCGGAGCAGGTGTCGCCTCCCCAGCAGGAAGGTTAAGTTTGACAATCGTTTTAATTTTCTTAGCCATATTTAGTAATTTTCAATTTTCAGTTTTCAATTTTCATTGAATTTTCAATGTCTAAATTTTCAAAAAAGCGAAGATATCTATTTTTTAGACAATCGCCTGGGGCCCCTTTGGGGTGAGGCGGTCTAAAAAATACGGTATCGAGCTTTTTATTATAGCTTAGTAACTTGAAGAAAATCAAGTTCAACCGGTGTTTCTCTATCAAATATTGAAACAAGCACTTTTATTTTCCCTCGCCCCTCGTCAATCGCCTCGACCGTACCCAAGAAATCAGTAAACGGACCTTCGGTGATTTTTACGGCTTCGCCGACCGTAAATTTAGTCTTAAATTTCGGCTGCTCTTGTTCGACAAACTTCATGATCGCGTCGACCTCTTTATCGGAGATCGGGGTCGGCTTTAAGCCGGCGCCAACAAATCCTGTCACTCCTTCGGTCGTCCGGACAACCAGCCAAGAATCGTCATTAAGAATCATCTTCACTAAAATATATCCGGGAAAGACTTTTTCGGTTGCCTTGGTTTTTTTTCCTTTTTTAACTACAATTATTTCTCTCGTCGGAATAACAACGCTGAAGATTTTGTCTTCAACTCCAAGGCTTTTAATTCTTTGTTCCAAGGCTTGTTTGACTCGCTGTTCATAGCCAGTTTGGATATGAATGACATACCATTTGGGATCCATATTGATTATCTGAATTTAGTGACGAATTCTAATCCTTTTGTTAACAAGATGTCAATTATACCCACATATAATCCAATTATCAAGGAGACGGCGATGACGATCGTGGTTAACCTAACTGTTTCATTCCTCGTCGGCCAACTGACCTTTTTTAGCTCGTCGACGACGTCGGTCGCAAAATTTGGTTTTCCTATTTGATTTGCCATTTGAATATTGTAGCATAAATAATTCAAAAGTTAAAAGTTAGAATTCAAAAGTTAAAGTAAAAAGTCTAAAGTTTTAAAACTTTTTAATTTTGACTTTCATTTTTGACTTTTGAATTTTGATTTTTGACTTGTTTTTTATAGTATATTTAAACTATGTCTAAAGAAATTGTTCACTCTCTTATTCTTATTGCCGCCATAGTTTTGGCTTTTATTCTTCCAAAGACTAACCTCGCCAACTATGAATTACAGATTACCGCCGGGCTTTTTATCATCCTTTACTTGGTCAAAAAAATTGTCGTCCGTAGCTCGTCGTCTCGCTTAATTGAATCGGTGATTTTCACCCTCATCATCGTTGGTATCGTCAATTCAACCGGCGCTACGAACTCTCCTTTTTTCTTTCTTGTCTATTTTCTTCTCTTCTCACTCTCGCTGCTTCTTGAACCGATCATTTCCATTACAACAACAGTTTCTATCATCGCCTTTTTTTTGCTTTCTTCTCCTCAAGGCCAAGACTGGAAAAATCTCCTTCCCATTATCTCTTTAGCCTTTATCACCCCTTTTGCCATGTTTTTGGGAGAAGAGCATATAGAAAGTCAAAAGGCAAAAGGCAAAATTCAAAAGTTACAAGAAGACAGTATGCTGTTTATCACTCTTTTGATTAAAAATCACTTAAAAAACATTAAAGAAGCGGTGGAAAACTTCGTCGGAGACCATGAGCTGGACATTATAAAAAAATCTGCTTCAAGAATGGAGAAGTTGATTGAGAAATACGAGAAAAGTTAAAATTCAAAAAGTCAAAATGCAAAAGTTAAAGTCAAAATGCAAAAGTTTTTTCAATACTTTTAACTTTCTACTTGTATTTTTGACTTTTACCTTTTTACTTTTGACTTCGAAACCGCTTTTAGCAGTTTCGATGGAGTCTTCTCGTTTTCGCATCGAATCGGCTAATACCTCTTCAGCTGCGGGAAACAAATCGTCTGACAACTACAAACTTTCAGACACCATCGGCCAGCTGGCAGCCGGAGAATTTTCTTCGACCGGATACGTCGTCAAGGCCGGTTTTCAATATCTTCACTCAATTATTCCTTTCCGCTTTTCCATAAGCGATATCAATATCGCCCTTGGTACTTTGACGCCAAATACTTCTTCGACGGCAACGACTGTTTTATCTGTTTATTTCGGCGGAGCCGGACAGTATCAGGTCACGGCAATTGAAGAGGGGGCTCTTAAGACCCTTTCAGGCAATTCTGTTCCTGATACAAGCTGCGATGGTGGAGCTGAAACCTGCAGCGAATCGCAAGCAAAGACTTGGAGCTCCAGCACTGCCTATGGATTTGGCTATAATATGAGTGGCAACGATGTTCCGGCTGATTTTATCTCGGGTACCCAGTATCGCCCTTTTCCTGATCGAACCGCCGCTGAATCACCAGTTGTTATCATGTCATCTTCTGACGTCGGCAAAAATAGACAGTCGACGATGACTTTTAAAGCCAATATCTCGCCCATACAGCCAGCCGGAAGCTATCAAACAATTATTAATTTCGTAGCAACACCGTCATTTTAAATAAACAAATCTACAAATGACAAATAAACAAATCAATTTCAAATTTTTGAATTTTAAATATTTATTTGTAGTATTTGCTTATTTGGTTATTTGTTTATTTGGTTATTTGAGAGAGGCGAACGCGCAGCAAGTGAACCTCTCGATTACTCCTCCTCTTCTCGAGCTTGTCATCAAACCGGGTAAATCCATCATGGTCGCCTATCGGGTGGAAAATTTTGGCGACCCTGTTATTTTGACGGCAAAACTCGTCAACTTTGAACCAAAAGATAATCTAGGCAATATCAGATTAAAAGATGATTTTACAGGACCGGTCAGATTTAGTCTTGATAATGCTGATCTTCAACTTGATCAACCATTTTTTTTAAAAACTGGAGACTCGCAACAACTACTTTTAAGGATTAGGCTGCCAGAAGGTGCGCCAGCTGGAGACTATTATTATACATTACTAGCAGAAACCACTCCGCCCAACACGACCGAGGGAATTGGCAGCGCCCGATCACGCGCCTCAATTGGGAGCAACATTCTTATTACCGTCACTGATTCAGGAGTAGTCGAAGTCAAACCAAAAATCGTTTTATTTTCGACAATCGGTGGACTGGCCTTTGTCCGAGATTTAAGGATTTATGACAGTTTTGACAAAATCCCTTTGGTCTTCATGGTTGAAAATAAGGGCAAAAATATGATTAAACCCGAAGGACAAATTAGTCTAAAAGGAAATTTCGGTGAAGAAACAAAATATGACATTATCCCGAAAAATATCCTGTCTCAATCACAAAGGTTAATCGAGGCAACACCTTCTTCTCAACTCGTCACCAGTCACCAGCAACCAGTCACTCTAATTCTTTCCGGTTTCTTCATCGGCCTTTATAGACTGTCAACGCAGGTCACTTTCGGCGAAAATTCACCGACTGTTTTTGCCTCAACGTCGTTTTTTGCCTTTCCTTTTAAACTAATTGCCGGACTAGTTACCGTCATTGTCATAACAATCTTAATCATAAAAAAATTCTCAAAAAATAGCGACGAAGACAGTTAGTGGCATATCGCGAAAAATTACTTGTCAACACCTGCTAAAACTCCTCCTTTGTAGCGTATAGTCTATAGACAGAAAAAAAACATTGTTATATGGTTATATTGTTAAATTGTTGTTGAAAGACAAGACGAGAGAATTTTTTTCACTTTCGAGGGGACCCCTCACTAAATTGGTGAGGGGTGAGATTCTCGTGTGATAAAAAATTTAATCGTCGAGTCAAAAAATAACTTTGGAAAAAGTTTTAAAAAAACTAAAAAAATATCGGGCCGAAATAGTGATTTTGACAATTGCTTTTTTAATAGCAGTTGTTTCTTTAGTAATTTACTTAAATACATATCAACAGAAAAACGAAGAAATTCAAGACTTCCCACTTCGCCCTTCGGGCTTCGAGGAACAAGCCGGCGGGCAAGGAAAAATTTTCGTCGATGTCTCCGGGGCCATCAATAAACCAGACCTTTATGAAGCCTCAAACGGTACTAGACTCAAGGAAATCATCAAAAAAGCCGGCGGTCTATCAGACGACGCCGACAAAGATTTTTTTGCCAGAAATTTTAATCTCGCCAGAATTATTAGCGATCAAGAGAAGATTTATATACCTTCTGTTTGGGAAGTCAGCAATGGCTATTTTATTGAAAGTCAACGAACGTTAGATTATTCCTCACCAACAAATAACCAGTCACCAATCACTAGTAACCAATCACTAATCAACATCAATTCCGCTTCTCTTGAAGAGCTTGATACCCTCCCCGGAGTCGGAAAAATTACCGCCCAAAAGATTATTGACAATCGACCTTTTGGGGCTCTAGAAGAACTTATAAATAAAAAAATTGTTAACAAAACTGTTTTTGAAAATATAAAAAACCTAATAACAATATAGAATGGTTAATCCTTCTTTTTTTACATCAATAATAAATAACTATCTTCCTGAACCGCAAGCGTCTCTCTTAAATGGAATTCTTTTCGGAATCAATCTAAAACCTACAAAAATATTCTATGAACAATTAAAGATTGTTGGACTGCTCCATATCATTGTTCTTTCGGGAATGAATATCACCATATTGGCAGCTATTATTAGTTCTTTAACGTCTTTTTTTAGCAAACGAGTCTCCATTATGATAACGATACTAATGATTATTCTGTTCATTCTATTTGTCGGGCCAAAAGCCCCAATTATAAGAGCTGGACTTATGGGATCGTTAACGCTCGTAGCGATTTTAACAGGAAGAAAAAACTTTGTCCTATATTCCTTGTTTTTGTCGCTAATCTTTATCGCGATTGTTTTTCCCAGATGGTTGACGAGCATTTCTCTATTTCTTTCCTATGGGGCAACTTTCGGAATTGTTTTTTTCGGTCAAACGCCTTCTAAAAACTGGTTAATAAAAGAGTTAAAAATAACTTTGTCAGCCCAGATTTTTACTGTTCCTATAATTTTTATTTATTTTAAGCAAATTTCATTGATTGCTCCCCTATCTAATGTATTAGTGGCACCAATTATCCCACCTTTGATGATTTTTGGGTTTTTAACAGCGATTTTGGGAAAGATTAATTATTTATTGGGCTTAATCCCTTCTTATATCTGTTATGGATTACTAACGTATATGGTTTGGGTTGTTGAAATTTTATCTAAATTGTCATTTATGTTTATTAAATTCTAATGCATGATTCTCCTATAAAAATCCGTGATCTAATATTAGCATTTTTGTTTTCTTTAATAATTATTATCTGTTTGTTTTTTGGGTCTTATTTTAACAGGACGACTAAAATCGTCTTCTGCGACGTCGGCCAAGGAGATGCTGCTTATATAAGAATCAAAAACAAAATCGACGTCCTCATCGACGCCGGCCCTGACAAAAAGATTTTGAACTGCCTTGGCCGCCATATGCCTTTTTGGGACAGAAAGATAGAACTAGTCATTCTTAGCCATCCAAACAAAGACCATTACGCAGGATTTTCATATATTATCGAACGTTATAAATTAGATATGTTCATTACAGTTAATCCTGTTATAACAAGCAAAAGTTACAAAAAACTCGTCAGCAAAATAATTGATAAAAAAATCCGTTTTCAATATGAATCTGCCGGGGATAAAATAAAAATTGACCAGACCTTGTTTGATTTCTATTGGCCGCCTGGAGATTTTAAATCATATCAAGACAATGACTATTCCTTGGTTTTTCTTTTTGAAGAAAATGATTTTAGACTGTTATTTACCGGAGATGCGTCGCCGAAGGTGTTGAATTCATTATATTCGTTATGCGTAGGGAACAAAAATTTTTGTTCCCTACCGGTTAACATTCTCAAAATTCCCCATCATGGCTCGCGTACAGGTCTTACTAAAAAATTCTTGGAATTAGCAGACCCTATGATCGCAGTGATAAGCGTTGGTAAAAATAATTCCTATGGCCATCCGAGTAAAGAGGTTTTAGACATGTTGAAGGCCCAAAATGTGAAAATTAAACGGACGGATGTGGATGGAGACATTGTATTTAACTTAAAAGAATAGATTTGATTTCCTTAAAAATATTCCATCCCTCAAATCCTATCCAACTCTCGCCTACAAGCTCTTTAGGTAAACCTGGATCTTGACGCAGAATATCTACATAGTGAGAAATGACTTTTTTGAATTTATCTAATTTATCCGAATCCGAAGATAAAATATCATGCCATTTTTTAAAAAGCTCCCTGTATGTTTTGTCGAGATTGGCCTTCCCCCAAACCTTTTCAATTAAAATCTCCCGATCGCCAAAAGTATGATCGGCTTCAAAAGCTTGAATATATTTTTCTTCTTCTTTTTGAGAAGTTAGGGACTTTAGGGTAGTTATGATTGGATGCGGAGTCAACCAGAAAGAACGATGCCAAGGACCTAATCCCCAACCCTGCATCTCACGCCTCAAACGGTCGCGAATTTCCCGTTTTTTTTCAGGGATTTCATAAGAAATCACCCGCCAGCGACCATCCCATTTTTCTTTTAAAAACCTGAAAAAAGGAAATTTTAGAGATAATTCTTGAAAGCCCTTCTCTGTTAATCTGTAATTATTATCTTCTTTTCCTTTTTCTATCCTTCCTTCTTTTATTAGGCCCGAGATCGTTCCCCGTGTTTTCTGATTTAATGTCAGATCAAAAACTTTTTGAATTCTTTCGTCAAGGGAAATAGAAGAAAAATCAACGCCCGCAATTAAAAATAATGAAAGTAAAATCTTCGTCCGTCTTTCTTTAACTCCCATATAAGTTACACTTTAACAGACGAGTATATTATCTGTCAAGGGGAAAAAACAATATATATTTTGGAGCAAACTAATAGTATTTTTGTATAAGTTATTTATTAATATGCCATTGACAAATTGTAAGAAATATAGTTTTATTAATTTATGGTGAGAAAAATCCGAAAAATGGTTTTATTGGTGTTTATTTTTTCACAGGCCTCTTATATATACCTATTTGAACTTCCGCAGATTAAAATCGTTGATACTGCTAGCTTAACTTCTGCGTCGGTAACTTTAAGCAATTCACGACTTTCTTACCGGGCCGGAGTGGCTTCAGGTACATCTGGCAGTTCTATCGTCACGATTGACAGTTCTGCTAACGCTGATAATGATACCAATCATCTTTTCCCAAGTGATTCTGTCTGTTTTACTGATTCGGGAATGAACGGATGTATTGGTTCAACTGCCTATTCGGTCGCCAATATTATCAGCTCTACCAGTTTTAATACCGCGTCCTCTTTAGGAAATAATCTTGAGGCAACTGGTTACGCAGTCGCTTCTCAATCAGGAAGTTTTACAATTAGTTTTGTCACCACTTCTGTCGTTCCCTTAGACGGAGACATTTTAGTCACGATTCCTATGGCTGACAGTGCTAATGGGAACAACGGTATTCCAGACACTAATTCTTCTTTGGCGACTAATGGATTTGACCTTAATGCTATTGCCGCTGCTGATATTTCAAGCACCGGCTGCACCGATGGAAACTGGAATACTACTGAAACAATCAGTGCCGGAAGCGGCAGCACCGACCACACAATCAGAGTAGATAGGCAAACGACTAGCTGCGCTGCTGGCACAACCGTCACTGTTACTATTGATTCCTCACCTGGAATCGTTAATCCTGCTCCAATAACATCAGGCCATACTCAAGGATCAGCTGATACTTATACTATTAATATTAAAACGCGCGACGGCTCTGACAATACTTTAGATCAAGTTGATATTAAAGTCGCTCCGGTTGAAGCAGTTTTGGTTTCTGCTACTGTTGATGAAAGCCTGTCTTTTCAAGTAGCAGGCGTCTCCTCAAGCACATCGACGTGTGGACAAACTACAGACATTACTACTACTGCCTATTCTGTTCCTTGGGGTACAATTGCCGCCACTAGTACTTTTTATGAAGGATCCCAACAACTGACTGTTTCTACCAATGCCGATGCCGGATATAGTGTTAAAATCGAAGAAAACGACCAGATGGGAATAAACGGCACGACCTGCGATTCTCCAGCAGCTGACACGGCTGACGAGACTGACAGCCCTGCTTGTATCAAAGATACGGTCTGTGGCGCAGTCAGCTGTAGTGAATCCAGTGGTTATTATTGGACCAATGCCTCAAGTTATCCTGGTTTAGGTATTTCATTGGCAAATGTTGATGGTACCGACGCATCTTGGCTCTATGATTCGACTTCTGAACCTTGCACAACAACCGGCGGAGGAACATCAACCAACTTTTGTTCACGTCAGATCGCTGACCAACAAGCAGGAAATACTAAAGGAACTATTATGACGAATGCTGCTCAAGTAAATTCTAAAGATATCTATGTTTGTTATCGCTTAGCGATTTCCGGCACCCAACCACCTGGATATTATTACAATACAGTTAAATATACGGCGACGGCAACGTTCTAAATAAACAAATCTACAAATGACAAATAAACAAATCAATTTCAAATTTTTGAATTTTAAATATTTATTTGTAGTATTTGCTTATTTGGTTATTTGCTTATTTGGTTATTTAGCAATAACAACAGCACAAACTACACTGCCGTTGACTGTTGCCCCTGCCCGTCAGCAGTTGACTGTTGACCCGGGTGAATCAACAGCTGTTAATGTCCGTTTTTATAACCAGAGCGAGTCACCTGTTTCCGGATTTATAAAAGTAGCTGATTTTATCGTCGATGACAGTGAGGGCACGCCGAGAATCGTCGAAGAAGCCGGCCAAGTCTCGCCGAAGTTCTCCGGGCAGACCTGGTTTTCTCTGCCATTTGATCGGGCAACAATCGCCGCCAATGACAAAGTTTCTTTTCAAGCAAAAATCAATGTTCCTTTTGATGCCCGTCCCGGCGGCAGATATGTGGCTGTCTATTTTGAGCCGTCCGGGTCACTTCCCGAATCAGTCAGCGCGGAAAAAGAGGCTGGCGTCAGCGTCGGTTCCCGATTGGCTTCTCTAGTCTACCTCAAAGTCAATGGCGACTCTCTTGAAAAAGCTCTCTTAAGTCGTTTTTTTGCCCCAAATTTTCTTGAGTATGGATCAATCAAAATCAACACACAAATTCTCAATCGAGGCGACTACCATATCAGGCCTCGAGGAGTAATCACCTTATCCAATGTTTTTGGCGGCCCAGTCGACCAAAAAAGTCTAAAAGAGGAAAATATCTTTCCCGACACAGTGAGAAGCTACGAAAACAGTCTTGGCCAAAAATGGATGTTGGGTAAGTATAAATTAACTCTAACTGCCTCTTACGGTGACAAAGGTCAAGTATTGGAAGGGTTCACTTATGTTTGGCTTTTCCCCTGGAGAGTTGCCATAGTTATCGTCTTAACTGCCTTTATAATCACTCTTCTTATCTCCAGTTTTTATAAAAACTTTGTAAAAAAAGAAACAAATTTAGAAGAAGAGATCGCTAAAGAAAAAGAAGAGATTGAGAAATTAAAACAACAACTTCGTAAGCAGAAATAATGAGGAAGAATTTTTTTTTAATAATGTTTTTTTTGTTAGTAATACCATTGCAACTTGGTTACTTATATCTTTCTAAAGAACAAGGCAACATCGCTGGAATAACAACGATAGAAACTAAATCTGTTCTTAACTCCGCCTCAATCGGCGAATTTCATTTTAGCCTTTTTGGCTATACTTCGCCTCTGGCCGAAGTTAGTTTTAACGGTCAGGGAATCTCAGACCAAACCACCGCCGATACAACCGGTTATTTTGAATTCAATAATCGCTTCTCGCCTTATTCTCCGCGTGAGGCTTGCTTGAGCTCCAAAGACCAGTTTGGACGGATTTCTTCACCTGTCTGCTTAGCTCCTTTTCCTACCCAATATGATGTAACGATTGGTCCGGTAATTATTCCCCCGACTATTTCTCTTGATAAACCTGATTATTTTACTGGTGATGAGGTTATTCTAACAGGTCAAACGATCCCGGGTTCGGAGATCAATCTTTCTATGTTTACAAGCCAGGATTCTGGACGCGCCCCTTCGGGGCTTGCCAGAATGACGTCATTCTGGGGAGGAGTGAAACGACGACTCCAGAATCTGCTAATCAAACCAGTTGAAGCTTTTTCTATCCCACAACTGACTGCCAAATCCGACTCCAAGGGCAATTTTTCAATCTCTCTTCCTTCTTCTTCTGCCCAAAACTACCGGCTATTTACCCAAGTAGACTATCAAGATGAGTCATCGCCAAACAGCCTAGCTTTGTCTTTAAAAATTTTGCCTGTTTGGATGATTATTATTAAATTTTTCGGGTTCATCTGGAGTCTTTTGAAGTCAAGACTACTGGAAGTGGTAATTCTATTGGAAATCGTCGCCCTTCTCGCTCATTTAATCCGTATTTTCTTACATCCTTATTATCTATCTCACAATAAGGCTATAATTCTTTACGAAAACCGCCTTCCTGTGCTAGAAGAATCTCACCCGCTAGTAAAAACTTAGGTGGGTTTTTTGCTTAAGTTCGCTGTCGTCGACCAAAACCTTAAGGTAGTATTCGCCTGTTTTGCTTGATGTGACGTCAAAATAGCTCTTACCAAAGTTGTCAGTCAATGCCTGGATTTCTTCGATGTTTAGGGCTTCATCTTGATCCAAAAATACCTTTTTCCCCATCACCCCCAATCCCTTGTCATCGAGAACAAACACCGTCACCCTGATTTTTTCTTGTCCGTTGGCTCTAGCTCGAAGAGGTGTAATAAAAACATAAGAGTTATCAACCGAAAAAGACACGGATTTAATCGTTGCCCTACTTGAAAAGAACTTTACCTCATAGAGCCCAAAAAATATGACAAACGCAAGCAGAATGACTATAAACAGTAACAAAAAAAAGGGCAGTTTTTTCATCAATCTTAATGATAATTCCTACGTTATTGAATGTCAACACGACGGTTTTTTATACTATGGGTAGGGTTTTTAAAACAATTAAACTCTATATATAGTTTTTAGAGCAAGAAAATAAGCCAAGTCTAAATGAGTAAAAATTAGCAGAGAAATAACTTTGGTGATAAATAGACACAAAAACTGTTAATTTACAATTTTCAGTTTTCAATTTTCATTGAATTTTTAATGTCTCAGTTTTCAAATTAAAAATTGTCTAAATGAAAATTTATTGAAAAATGTAAATTGATAATTGAAAATTAAGCTTCGAAAGAAAAATTCTCTCTAATACAAAGTAATCAATTTTTTCAACTAAATATTACTATAAGCCTCTTGATCTATTTTGATACTTTAGCGTCAGTAAATATTTTTTGCGGTAATTATACTAAATATGATTAAATTATATTATAGGTTGGGATATTAAAATCTTCCCTACTATATCAAAATACTATCAAAATACCTCTTGACAACCATATTATGATTATAATAGTATGAAATTGTATGGAAAAAGGGTATAATCTTTATAATCTTGAGCCCCAATTTAAAAAATTTTTAACTGCGGGAAACGTTTCTCCGATCACCCTGAAAAATTACCTCTCTGATTTTAGGCATTTTGCCGGTTGGCTGGATTTTTATATCAAGGCGAATCCAAATGTAGGGTCGATTCATGAATCGACCCTACAAGATTTTATTAATGAAAAAATGATTTCCGAATACCGATCCTATCTTGTCGAAAACAACCTTCCCCACAAAAGCATTAATCGCCGCCTGTCAACCTTGCGAAAGTTTTGTTCGTTTTGTATTTCCCAAGGTTGGATAAAAGAAAACCCCGCTAAGAAAATATCAAATATATCTCGTGTAGGGAACAACCCCCGTGTCGTTCCTCTTAAGGCCTGGCAAAGCCCTATTAGAGTCATTTCGAGAGTCAATAAAATAATCTCTTTTTTCTCGTCATTCTGGGGAGGAGTGAAACGACGACTCCAGAATCCTAACAACGATTCTGGACCCGCTTCGCCAAAGCTTCAGCGAGGCGAGCAAGCCAGAATGACAGAGTCACCCCTTTCTAATAATTTCGGTATTCAATACTACATCGCCTTCCTCATTATTCTCGTCTTCGTCGCCACCCTAGGAGCTGGCATTTATAATAAATTTTTCCTAAAATCGGAAAAAACTTTTGCTTACCCGACTGCGCCTACCCGGGCCGGAAGATTACTTTCTTTTCAAGGCCGATTGACTGATTCGCTGGCTAACCCAATAACTACTGCTACCAATGTCACTTTTAAGCTCTATAATGTTTCTTCAGGCGGCAGTGCTTTATACACAGCCGGGGCTTGTTCACTCACTCCTGACCAAGATGGTATTTTTAATGTTCTGATCGGCGGCTCCGGATATTCGCCGACTCCGCCTCAATCTGTCTGCGGCAGCGAAGTTGATTCGTCAATCTTTAGCGAAAATGCCAATGTCTATATGGGAATCACGGTCGCTTCTGATTCCGAGATGACTCCCCGCCAACAAATTGCAAACGTAGGATATGCAATTAATTCCGAGACACTTCAAGGCCTGCCGCCCGGATCAACAGTCTCAACTATTCCCTATATCGATGTCAACGGCAATGTGCTAATTGCCGCTGCTTCACCTGGAATAAGATCGACCTATACCTCAAATACTTTTACCGTTTCCTCTGCCCATGCGACGACCATCCAGTCTGCAAGTACAGGTGACATAGTCTTGCAGGCGACCGAGTCGGGAACTTTGAAATTCCGGACCGGAGGCGCGACTAACACCTATACAAGAATAATCGTTGATAACGCCGGTTTGGTGGGAATCGGTACGACGAGCCCGGGACAGGAGTTGGATATCGTCGGCGATCTGCAGTTTTCCGGAGCGCTGATGCCCAATTCAACGGCCGGAACCAGTGGGCAGTTTCTAATTTCATCCGGGTCTGGAGTGGCCCCGACCTGGACCTCAACTGTTGGAGCGACCAGCATATCTTTTTCCGGGATCACGTCCGGGACCAATACACAGGCGGCCATGGTGGTCGGGACCGGAGCGTCTTTAAATTATGAAAATAGCGGAACTATTAATGCCTCAAGTTTGATCGGCGGGACATGGGCATCTCCAGGGACAATTGGTTCTACCACTCCAAACTCCGGTGTTTTTACTAATTTAACGTCCAACGGAAATACAACTATTGGAGATAATATTGCTGATACGACTACCGTTAATTCCGGAGCTTGGACATTTGCCAATGATACAAATTTTACTTTAACCGGAGGAGCTAATGGGCTTTCTTTTGATACAAATACCCTATCGATCGATGCAACCTCTGATAGAGTCGGCATCGGGACGACGGCACCGAGTCAAACATTAGAAATAAATGGAACAACTCAATCATTGCAATATTATGCAATTGGAAGTTCTTCTGAAGATTATGGAAGAATTGTACTTGGAGAAACACTAAGTGCTGGACAATGGGGGGCTATTGATTGGGATACTACATCAGATCAAATTAGAATAAAGATGAGTGATGCATCCACTGTGGCTGTATTTACAGAAGCCGGCAACGTCGGCATCGGGACGACGGCACCAGCGGGAAAATTAGATGTGACCGATACTTCAAATACTGCGGCTTCTTTTAATTTGACAAATAACACTGCCACCACTATTGGGGTTGGAGTTAATACTTTAGGAGTTATGGACCTGCAATCTACTTCACTTACTACCGGTAATTTTTTAAATATTGAAACTAATGCTTTAACCAGCGGAAAGAGTTTGAACCTTTCCTCTACTTCAACCGGGTTGACCACCGGAAATCTGGCTTCTTTGGACTGGAGTCCGGGCTCGGCCACAACCGCAACCGGAGATTTGCTTTCTCTAAATATTGGAACTAATGGTAATATTGGGAATCTTTTCAACGTTAAAGACACCGGCTCTTCTTTGTTTTCTGTTTCGGAAACTGCCGTTACTTCTAATCTTCCAACTTCATTTACTTCAAGTGGAGATGTGTCAATCTCCTATGATCTAAATTTTACAAACCCAACTGCCTCATATATTAAATCTGTCGCTCCTCTTTATATCCAGGCTGGTGAAACTTTTGGAAGTTCCGATTTGACTTTGCAGACTTATAATTCGGGAGATGTTGTGATCGACTCTCCTGGTGGAGTCACTTTAGCTCAAGCTCAAGCTTGGGATTTATCTGATTCTTCAACAACTTCTCTAAATATTGAATCTGGCTTGATGAACTTTGATACGACAAATTCAAGAGTTGGAATTGGAACTACTGCGCCTACTCAAAAACTTGACATTGTTGGAAATGCTACCGCATCAGGAAATATCACGATGGGTGGACAAGCACAGTTGGGGAATTTTTCCGTTGCCCCAACCGCTGTTGGTGAAGGGGCTTTTTATTATGATTCTACCACTAAAAAAGTTTACTACTGGAATGGGACGGCTTGGAGCGAATCTCTAGGATCAACGGGGCCAACTGGAGCAACAGGTGTTACTGGTCCTACTGGTAGTACAGGCGTAACCGGACCAACTGGGGCAACAGGTGTCACCGGGCCAACAGGAGCAACAGGAGTTACAGGTCCCACGGGAGCTACAGGAGTAACCGGGCCTACTGGTAGTACGGGAGTTACTGGTCCTACAGGAGCAACCGGAGTGACAGGTCCTACGGGTGCTACAGGAGTTACTGGTCCTACGGGTGCGACGGGAGTTACAGGACCAACAGGTGCTACCGGAGTAACCGGTCCTACTGGTAGTACAGGAGTTACTGGTCCTAC
>LBST01000008.1 GCA_000991135.1 Candidatus Roizmanbacteria bacterium GW2011_GWC1_37_12
AGGATACTTTAATCATACTAAAATTATGAAATATTAACTTTGGAGCATTATATCAATTTAAAGTAGTTAATTCAGACCCATTTTTTGAAACTTAAGCCAGTAAGCCCATAGCGACTATATGATTTGTTATTTCTAAGTTGTGATTCATTAGTAATTTTGCTTCATTAATTACAGAAGAAGCTAATGACCCAACGCCTAAAAGAATATTAACAGCCCTTTCAGCTTTAGCCACTCCCGAAGTTTTTTCTAAATTAAGAGGTTCAGACATGTTAATATTATAGCATATTAACAATATAAACCAAATATATTTAGTTATTTTAACGCTATTTTCCAACAAAAAGAAGTGCGTTTGGCAAATTTCTACCGGGTCCGGCTTTGTAGCCGCCTGACCAAAGAGCGGTTGATCCGCCGTCGTCCAGATTAAGGGCATTTTGGATACCAAGCGAATGGATGACATAGGCGGCTTCAGCAACAGTAGCGTTAAAAACCACGCCGATGTATACAGTAGATCCTGATGTTCCAACAAAACTACGGGAGCCTTTAGAGCCTCGTTTAGGTTCTCCGTCGCCAGTAAAAACAATATTACCGCCGGAAACAAGAAGTGGCTGCATGGCCAGAACTGCGTCAACTCCGGTGTCACGGCCCCATTCAAGCGATTGGCCGACAAAACGGGCAGAATTACCGGAAAAAATCACCGCCGGAACCATGCTGTAAACATTATTGTCTGAATTTATATACTTTTTGTTTTTGTTCATCGCTAAAGTATCATAGGAATTTTTCTTGTCACTGCAGGAAGGGTAGTCGGCCGGGCAGAAATAAGAACCATTGATACCGGCGTAGGCTCCCGAGCGGGATACATAATCACCCAAACTCAAAACGGGACAGTCATTTTTACAGTCCTCATCAGATGCCGTGTCGACGATGACGCGCGTCGAGTTTAAATCAGCCGCAACGATGTAGACTAGAAATTCTCCGAGCTCGTTTTTGACAACTTGACTCGCAAAGCCAGCTCCCGGTGGAGTATTACTTTCCTTGACATTGACGGGAATCTGGAAAGAAGCGGCTATTTTAGCTTTCTCATCGGCGATGTCTTTATCCAAAGCCTTGATGGCTGCTTCTGCAGAAGAATAATTCAGTTTGGACAACAGCGTTAAAATATCAGTAAACTGTTCATCAAACTGTTGGGTATTTTTTGAGTGGTTTTTCAGGTCATGGAGTTTCTCATAGACTTTTACGGCATTGCTATAACCCGACTCGACGTTTTTCACCTGTTTTTGCAGGTCGACGTTTATCTTATATTCGTCTCTGGATTTTATCTGGTTGAGGTCGGCTTTGACCTTTGTCAGCTGTTTTTGGACGCTGCTTTTGTCAGATTGCAACGATTTAATCGTTGTATAACCATAATAACTCGCATAGCCTATAGCCGAAAGAAAAATTAAAGAAACAACGATCAAATTTTTTTTCATCTCTTACAAACATTGTAGCAGATCTCAATTTAGATTTTTTTCAAAAGATTTTCGATTGATTCAAGATTAATTTCGAAAGAGGAATATTTTTTGCCAGCCAAATACTTTTTGGCAAAAGAAAACTTTTTATTTATTAACTCCAAAATTACCGGATCGAATTTTTTTTCTTGATGTTTTTCTAGTTTTTGCAGTACTTTTTGGAAAGACTTTTCGAAACTTTCTAGTTTAGAAGCTAAGTTTTTAGCCTGTTGTGAAGGCTTTTTTATTATCAATGCATAAATATTCTCAAGTTTTTCTAGAGCAACAAAGTCGTTTTTTTTGACAAAATCTTTATCAAGATTAAATAAAATGTATCTGATTATATTATGAGTTTTAGATAAATAAATTTTCTTTACGTTTTCTAAAAGCTTGACTTCGATTTTGTTTTTATTTTTTTTCAAATAAGAAATTAGCTCGTCTAAGAGTTTTGTCGGATCATCTTGCTCGATAAAAAACTCGGCCGGGTTTTCTTCGTCAAAACTTATTGAATATGAATCTGTTTCCGACTCTGGTATTAGTGAACTAATCTCACCGTTAATGGAATTCCAAGAGTCGGTACTTTTGCCAATTTCACCGATTATAACCTCATATTTACCTTTTTCTTTTCCTTTCACATTTAATCTATAGTCACCTGTTTGAGCGTTTTCGATATAAATTATCCCATCTTCTTCTTCGTAAGCGTCTCCGTTGAACATAACTTCCATTGCTGCCGGAGACTTTATCATAAAAATCAAAGAAGGCGAGATTTGCGTTGCTGATCCTTCGACAATCTGATTGTCTTGAAAATTAATATTTAATTCAGTCAGGATTTTTTTGATCGCCTCTTTTTTATAAATAATTTCACCATGATCCATATTTAAAATAACCGGCGTATTTAGAGATGCGCTTGAAGACAAAACTAAATAATCGCCTATTTCGTTGTAAGATGATATTGGTTTTCCATCAGGATAGTTGTCGAGGATGCGGTCCAGTAGCGATCGGTCAGTGATATTATATCCTTTTAAGGTTGGTCCTTTTTCGCCAACTATTGCCGTCAAATTGGACCAATTAGATCCATGAGACATATTTAATAAAACCTCGTTTTTGATTTTCATGTCTTCGATTCTGATCTCGACGCCGTCTCTTTTCAAAAAGTTATAGATCGGAAAGATGTCTTCCAAAATCGGAAATAGACGGTTAATTATTTGTTTATCAGTTTCTAAGCTATTTCTATTAAGGCCGATAATGGTTTTTACAGCAAGCCAGAGAAAGTCATTAAAGCGGTCAATTTCGCCAGCTTCGACCATCTTGTAAGCTTGAGTGACGCCTTGGTGAGGAGAACCAGCAGTAATTAGTTTATTTTGATTACCATTTTGGAATTTTTGTAGGTAAATTCTTCCGACCAATCCTCCAAGAGAATGTCCAATAACTGAAAATTGATTTGCCCTGAGCGAAGGCGAAGGATTACTAGTTAAAAAATTGTTCAAATCATCTGTTATTTCCAAAATCGGTTTTCTCCAATCATAAGCAAAGATAAAAAAATTTTTATTTTCTTCGTAGCCTAAGTTTTTCAAAGTTTGAATAATTCCTGTGTATTCTTTAACAAAGGGGGACAATACCCAATCGCTCTGATTGACAGTTTTGTTATGTAAAATGGCTTCTTTATTCCAAGATGCCATCGCGCCCGGGATAAGAATAATCGGCATAAGGGTCGGCGTTGGCGTCGGTTGAGCAAGACTCGCGTAATTTAAACTGTTTTTTCCGCTTTGAGCCCTTCCCGTGTAGTAAAGTCCTAGATTATCATCGACGAGTGATGGAAAAAACATGTGGCTGACATCGTATGAAGACCCTTTTGTTAAAACATATCCTTGATCGTTAAATTGCGAATCACAGTTTAAAGGTAAATTCGTCTTTGCTGCTTTTATCCCGTTGCTGTCTGAGCGGTGATAAAAAAGAAAAAGGTTTTCATTATCTTTATAGACAAAAGGTCCATCGCCTCCCGGGATGAGATTTCGTTTATCCGGACATTTTTCCCAGGTTTGCCCGTCGTCGGAATACGCCAGGCGAATTTTAAAACCATCAATTCCCCAAACTCCGTAAAAAAGATAAACGCGGCTGTCTTGAAGATAGGGAAAACCAGCAAAAAAACCATTTTTTTCAGTTGTATCATTGATATCCGGTTCGAGAACCAAACTTAAATTTGGAGAACAGTTGAAGCTCGTATCACAGTCAGTGCTGTATATTTTATACAGTCCATTAGTCTCTGTTTTTGTTAAAAAAAGCTTTCCATAACCAGAAATGCTTAATAATCTGGCATTGGATATCTCAAATCCAAGATTGAGAATTTCTTTAGTGACTGACCAATTTATACCGTCGCTGGATTCTATCAAGAGCAGGGAATAGTTTTCCTGGGGTCTTTTAGCGGTTAAAATTCCGGCGTATTGATCGTCTTTTTTGAAGATGTTGGCTTGAAGCATATAAGAATAGTCAAAATCATAGTTTATTGTCAGCGGATTATTTTCCGACTTAATAAATTCAAAGGCTTTTACGGGAATAACTAAAAAGAAAAAAATAACTAGAAAAAAAAGTTTTATAAATTTAGCCATAAGTCTTTTGAAAACAATTTAATAATTTAACAATGAAACAATTTTTTTTATTTGTCTATGGACTATACGCTACAAAGCAGGTATTTTAGACTATTAGGACAATATAATTTTCTCGATATGCCATCTTTTTACAAATATTTAAAGCTGTTATAATATTAGGCAGCATGAGGCCAAAAATCGCGGTTCTGATAATTACCAAAAATAATCAAGATACTATTGGAAAAACCTTAGAATCGGTAAAGGATTTTGACGAAATAGTGGTTGTTGATAGTAAGTCAAAGGATAAAACCTTGGAAAAAAGTCGAAATAAATCTAAGATTAAAATTTTTAGAAAAGAATTTAATGATATTGGAAAACAACGTTTATATGGTTTAAAACAAATAAAAGCAGATTGGGTTTTAATTTTAGATTCAGATGAAGTAGTATCGAAAGAATTAAAAAAAGAAATTGTTAAATTGCTAAATGGTTATATTGTTAAAGAAAAGGCTTTTGAAATTCCATACCAGAATTTTTTTCTTGGCAAACCGGTAAATTATGGCGGGGAAAACTACAAGATGGTGAGGTTGTTTAGGAGAGATGCTTTGGAAATCAAGCCGTCAATTGTCCACAACAAACTAATTGTTAAGCACGGAAAAGTTGCCAGGTTAAAAGGAAAAATTCTTCACTATTCTTATCGCTCGCTTGGACAGACTTACAAGAAATTTACAGATTATGCTTTAAAAATGGCAAAAATTAAGGCTAAAAATGGCGAGAAAAGCTCTTTAAAAAAGATTTTTTTGTATCCTGTCCATATGTTTTGGGCGAGATTTGTCAAAGACAAAGGCTATAAAGACGGAATGTTTAGAATACCGTTGGATATTGGGTTTGCTTATATGGAATTTTTAACGTATTTTTTACTGATGTTAAAGACTCGATAAGTTAATTTTTATTACAGTAACATGAAAATAGCTTTTATAATCGTTCTTTATAAAACATCAAAATCAGAGGTGGAGAGATTAAAAAAAGAGATTAAAGAATCAAGAATTAAGAATAAAGAATTATATTTTATTGATAATACTAATAATAATGTGGGTTATGCCGCAGGAGTTAATATCGGAACAAAAAAAGCTATTGAAGATGGCTGTGATTTATTTGTTATAGCCAATCCTGATATATCGTTTCGTCAGCCTCGTCACCCTACGGGTGACGAGGCTAAAAGCGAGTTAATAACTGATAGCGCAAAGTATTTTGATATCTGGGGTTTTGCGATGAGGCAGGAGGAAAAAATATATTACGGAGGAAAGATAGACAAATGGCGGATGAGCGGCGGTCTGATAGAAGAAAAACCAAAAAAAAGATTTACTCAAACAGATTTTGTTTCCGGGTCACTAATGTTTATCAAGAAAAAGGTAATAGATAAAATCGGGTTTTTTGACGAAAGTTATTTTTTATATTATGAAGAGGTCGATTACTGCTATCGAGCCAAAAGCGCTGGATTTAAAGTCGGTATCGACTCATCTATCGTTTACGACCATTTTGAAGTTTCAAAAGCCAACCCGTCTAAAAATTATTATCTTTTTAAAAACAGAGTAAAGTTTTTGCTCAAATACGGGAGCCATAAGCAAAAATTCCGCGAGTTTTTAAGATTACCGAAAACCATTTACGAAGAAATCATCAAGCGGCCGTTTTATCTCAATTTTTTTTCTTTGAATTTATCTTCTCTTATAAACAAAATACTTCACTTTGGACTATTCTTGATGCTTATAAGGCATTTCAAGCCAGAAAGTTATGCAATCTATACGCTGGCTTGGACGCATATAGGATTGTTTTTACCTGTTTTAGATTTTGGAACGACTTCTTATGGCCTGGTTAATCTAACCGACCAAGATGAAAAACAGTCGTCAACTTTGTTTTCCTTCAGAATTGCCTTATCTTTTATCACATTCTTTTTGACGATTTCTTTGGCCTTTTTATTTGGTTACCAAAAAGACGTCACTCTGCCTATTATATTGATATCATTTGTCATCTTCGCCAACGCCTTTTCTGGAACCTTTCTTATCTTTGTTTCAGTCGCCAACAAATCCTATCTGGCCTCGCTGGTTTCAATGATCTTTCAGATCGCTCTTGTCATATCATTAATTAGTGGAGTAATTTTTACAAAAAACCTGATGACAGTTTTTTGGTTGACGTTTATTTTTTACAATATATATTCACTAGTTAACTATGCTTTGGTTAAAAAAAGTGTAAAAAAAATAAGATTTGTCTTTGATCTTAAATCGTGGATAAAAATTGCCAGCAAATCGATAGTTTTTCTTTTGATTAGTCTACTAGCTGGAATTTATTCAAAAGTAGATGTATTACTTCTTAATTTTATCAAGGGAAAGTCTGCGGTCGGAATTTATTCTTCGGGATACAGATTTTTGGATGCCTTAATGTTTATTGTCAGTGCCTATAATGTTTCTTCTATGCCTATTTTCTCCAAACTAGCCAGATCAGGAAAACGAAATCAATTCTTACTTAAAATAAAAAAAGATTTTCTATTGGTATTAGGGATAGGAGGTTTTATAGCAATTGGCATATTTTTATTTTCCCCTTTACTGTTACCATTATTTCTAAAAGGTGACTATCAACTGGCAATTGTACCATTGAGAGTGATAATTTTTTCATTACCTTTAATTCTTCTGACGTCAATTGCCCTGAACGGGCTATATGCTTTAAAGAAGGCTAAATTTGTTATTTACCTGTTTATTTTTCAATTGGTTTTCAATTTTAGTTTAAATTATTTACTTATTCCAAGATATAGTTATTTTGCCTCGGCCTATGTAAGTTTGGGGGGGGAAATCTTGAATGTCTTGTTATCATTTGCTATATTAAGGAGGGTTCTTTATGAAAATTTCCGTTGACGGTGGGGGACTGGGAGCGAAAAAAGGGGAGAGGTTCGGCAACTATGTTTTTTCTGAAAATCTAATTAAAGCCCTTTGTTTGTACGATAAGAAAAACAAATATTTTTTTTATACTTTTGAGAATTTAAAACCGCGTTTGGCATGGTTAAAAGGACGAGTCAGCTTGGAAGAGTTTAAAGAAAGAAAAGATATTTTTCTTGCATTAAATCAAGCAATTCCCCTATTTGTTTCTGGAAAGATCGTCAGTTTCTGTCACGGACTTTCCTATTATTTTTTTCCTCAATATTATTCAAAACAAGACAGATCGCGTTTAAACAAACAATTAAAGGAGATGATTAAAAGATCAGATTACATAATAGTTTCATCAGAAAGAGTTAAGAAAGAGCTCACTTCGATTAATCGAAGTATTGAGAGAAAAGTTGTGGTTATTCCTTTCGGAATTCCGTTTGATATGAAGGAGGAATCAAGAATCGAGAATCAAGAATCAGGAACTGGAAAATATTTTCTCTACGTCGGAATGGATCATCCAATAAAAAACTTAGAATTCATTAAAAAATTGAGCAAGAACTATAGAGTAAACTTCGTGACGAAAAATATGGAAAGAATAAAGTTAAAACAACTCTATCGTCAGGCGACTGCTCTTTTAACCGCATCTTACTACGAAAGCTTCAATCTGCCCGTCCTTGAAGCACTGTCGCAAGGATGCCCAGTCATCGGTCTAAGGTCGGCAATAATTCCAGAACTTCGTCCTTATGTCAATTTGGCCAAAAATAATACAGAGTTTGTTGACTTAATGGAAAGAATTCCGGTAAAACCTAATGTTCAGTCGATTAAACGATTGAAAACAGAATTTAATTGGGAGAATTATGTTGAAAAATTGGTAGAATTGTACTAACCATATGAAGTTATCGGCGGTTGTTTTAATCAGAAACGAAGAAAAGAATATTGAGAGATGCCTTGAATCGTTAACTTTTTGTAATGAGGTTATTATCGTTGACGATTTCTCGACTGACGGGACTTTAGAGAAAATTCGAAATTCGAAATTCGAAATTCGAAATAAATCTAAAATTAAAATTTTTAAAAGGAAACTAAATGGCGATTTTGCCGGACAGAGAAATTTTGGGATGAGCAAGGCAAGTAACGAGTGGGTATTGTTTGTTGACGCTGATGAAGAAGTTAGTGGAGAATTAAGAAAAGAAATTGTTAAATTGTTAAATGGTCAAATAGTTAATGAAGTAGGTTTTTATATTAGACGTCTGGATTGGTTCTGGGGTAAAGAATTACGATATGGTGAGCTAAAAAAGGCTAGAGATATAGGTATAATCAGAATGGTTAAAAAGAATTCAGGACAATGGTTAGGTAATGTTCATGAGATGTTTTATACAGCAAAAAATATTGAAAGACTAAAAGGATTTCTTAATCATTATCCGCATCAAACATTAAAAGAATTTATTAATGACATTAATTATTATTCTTCGTTACGAGCAGAGGAACTTTACCGCCAAGGAAAAAAGACAAATGTTCTTGAAATAATATTCGTCCCTTCTTTAAAGTTCATTTCTAACTATTTGTTAAACCTTGGTTTTCTCGATGGAGTGCCGGGTTTTACCTATTCATTTTTAATGAGCTTTCATTCATTTTTAGTAAGAGCTAAGTTATGGCAATACTATTTTATTTAATTTCGTTTCTTTTTTCCTTAGGCCAATTGGGAAGAATTTCTTTTTTTAACCAACAAGTTAATTTTTACCTTTACGAAGTTTTTCTTACCTTTTTTTTCCTAATTTTATTGGCAAAATATCGACTAGAACCAATATATGAAGCCTTAAAAAAAACAAAATCTGCTTTTCTTTTTTTGACAATTTTATCAATTTCATTATTAATAGGTTTTAATCAGTATTCGTTTTTTGAAAATGCGGTTGGATTACTCTATTTGGTAAGGCTACTTTCATATGGGACTTATTGGGTTTATGTGTCTTATATGGTAAAGAAGAAGCCAGATTTCAAGAAAAACCTAAATATCGGGCTTTGGATTTTTATATCTATGACAACTGTTACTACAATCACTCAATATTTTTTTTACCCAGATTTGAGAAATCAATTTTATCAAGGCTGGGACCCGCACCTATACCGGACTTTTGGAGTATTTTTTGATACAACAATAGCTGGGACGATCTTTGCGATGATTTTTGTTTTTAGCAATAATCTTGTCGTTAAAGGTATCTTTTTGATATTTTTAGTGTTGAGTTTTTCAAGAAGCGTTTATTTATCCTTAGTAATTGTTTTGTTATATATTTTTTTCAAAAATCGTGATTTCAAGAAACTATTTCTTTCTTTATTTATTTTGTTATTTATATTATTTATAGCTCCAAAACCGGCAGGTGAAGGTGTTAATTTAAAGCGCACTTTTTCGATAGCCTCGCGTACAGAAGATTATCGCGAAGGTTTTAATCTTTTTTTAAAAAAACCGATTATCGGTTATGGCTATAATCGTCTTAGATATGTAAGATCGCGGTCGATCTCCCATGCCGGCGCCTCTTTTAGTTCAAGCTATCTGACGATTTTGGTAAGCTCCGGGATTGCGGGATTAATCGGACTGATTAGTACAATGAGACTCATTTGGATAAGGAAAAAAAACGCGAGAACGCTACTTTTATTTTTGACGACAGTATCGTTGTTTGACAATGTGTTATTACACCCATTTATTCTTTTTATTTCCGGAGTTTTGCTTATTCTTTCTGATAGATGACATTCAGATTTTTTGTTTCTATGTTTCCGGCGATATCAGAGGCGACGATTTCAATAAGATTTTCTCCCTCTTTTAATCGTATATTGGTCTGAAAATTGCCTACGGCGTCAACGACGACTGGTAGATCATTGACTCTTATGAAAACTTCTTTATCGGTTAACCCTTTGAGCAGTATTTCAGATTGAGATATTGTTTCTTTGTCTTTTGGCTGGGTTATGTCTAGCTTTGGTTTTTCTTCTTTGAACAGAACGGAGTAAGTGTTAGTGGTTTTTTTAGATTTGTTATCGGAGCTAGATGCTTTTATGTAAACTTTATTGCTGCCTTTTTCTAAATCACCGATTTCCTCGGAAAAATTATCGCTGGATTTTAGATCTATCTCCTTGACTTTTTCACCGTTTAAGAAAAAGGCCAGTTTTTCGTAGTTGATAACCGATCCGGAGATAATGAATTTGGCGCTGTTTGTAGCGGTTGGGATATTGTCGATGATTATCGACCCGTAAATTTCCTCGGTTTTATTTAATGCAGGCGCCGAAGTTTTTGAAAACAGATTGGCGACAAAAATAGAGGTATTTAAAAGCAATTTAAAACCGATTGTAAAAACCAATAAAAGAGTGACAATCAAGATGATAATAAAAACCGTTATGGTTCTTGTTAATTTATTTTTTTGAAACAGTTCTGATCTTTTCATGAGCCGATGATCGGACTTGAACCGATAACCTGCTGTTTACGATACAGCTGCTCTGCCATTGAGCTACATCGGCTGGAGCGGGCGAAGGGAATTGAACCCTCTGTCTTCTCCTTGGGAAGGAGACATTTTGCCGGTAAACTACGCCCGCATTCTCGGGACAAAACCGACGGTTTTTTCCCGACGATTTTCCCTAATTGGATCGCGGCTATTCACTCATAAAGGTACGCCGCGATATTATTTTACTATATTATATTAACGAGGAATGATCAAAATCATGCCGACTTCGATCTGGTCGGCGTTGAGAAGATTGTTGGCTTGAAGGATTCTTGGCCAAGAATATAGATCTCCGTAGACTTTTTGGGCGATTATAGACAAGGAATCGCCTGGCTGGACGATGTACTTGCCTTCTGTATAAGTGACTTGTGATGTCGAAGAAGCGGAAATTTCGCCAACGGTTGGATCTCTACGCTTTACGTCGGGAATAATCAATTTTTGCCCCACTTCGATGGGTGAGGCAGAATCAAATTTATTGGCGATAGAGATGTCATAAGCGTTAAACCCAGAGCCGTAAAATTTCTCGGCAATGCGCCAAAGATCATCGCCTTCGGAGACAACATAGGTCTTTGGGACTGTTGGGGATATTGGAGCGGTTGGCGAAGTTTTTTTAGTAAAGGCTGGCAGTGAGAAAGCCAAGTCTAAAGAAATATTTTTTAGAAGAAATTTATAAGCTAATGAGGAAAACATCAAGGATACTAGGATTCCAAGAATCAAACTAAAATACTTTTCTTTTATCGTTAGTAAAAATAGCCGTTGATAGTTTAAAGCCTTGACATATTTTTTCTTCATATTGTTGTGAGGCTATTATAGTCTACTGCCTATGAAGATGTCAATTTTATTTTCTTGTTTGCAGTGGATAAAAAGAACAATTATTAATTAATTTACAGCCCTCGTAATAACTTCTTCCTAAAAACTTTTTTTTCAGAAAAGCGATGCAAATAAATCTTAATCCTCGACTTCTATATAAAATCTCTATTTCATTTGGACAATCAGAAATTCTTTTTTTGGATCCTTGTGTAGACAAAGATAATACCGCTTTTTCATCGTACGGTGGAATAGTCAATCCATTCGCCATATATTGTAAATAATATATAAAATTGCTAGAATAGAGTGTAAGAAATAAGGAGTCATAGCTCAATTGGCTAGAGCACTTCCCTGTCACGGAAGGGGTTGGGGGTTCGAGTCCCCTTGGCTCCGCCTTCGTCCGCCGAAGCTTTCAGCGGAGGCGGAATTCGCTTCGTCGGACTACGGCGGACTGTGTCCGCCGTAAATTACCTTCTCATTTTTTGCAGGTCTTTAATGGTTTGTTTGAGAAGAGGCGTTTTAATATGGGCTTCGGCGCTTTCAAAAAATTCCGATAGGTCTTTACCTTGTTCTTTTTCATATTCATAAGCCTGAATCGTCCTTTCTAAAATATCGATCTCCCAGAAAATAATCGCTTCCTTGGTTTTCCTTTCTATCATTTCATGAAACAACTTCGCATAGTCTTCTCCGTATCCAAAAAGGATAGTTCTAATCGCTTCTTTTTCAATTTTTTCCTTTTTTTTCCTTTTCTTAAGATTAACTTTAGCGCCTCTTTGAATAACAATGTCTCCTGTAGATGTTTCTCCTAAATCATGAATGATAGCCATTTTTATTAGTTTCTCTTGGTTTACGTCCAAAGATTTTGATAGAGCCATTGCTAAAACAATGACTCTAAAACAATGGTCGGCGACGCTTTCTGGTTCACTAACTTTATTCATGAGCCAGCCGGTTCTTTTTAGTCTTTTAGAAAGTCCGATCTGAAAAGCCAGATGCAAGATATTCATAAAGGCATTATATCATTTCTTACGTCTCTTTGTAGTGGATGGTACCCGCGCTCTTACCTCGCCGAAGCCTTTAATTTGTAAATAAATGTTGAATTAATATTTTAGAATTTATTTGGACTGTAATAAAGCAGTAAATTTGACTTTTGTATTTTAATATGTTACTATCATAAATATGGATGAGGTTCAATATTACGCTTTATTGAAGCATGGAGGTCTAAATTTAAGTTGTATTAAATGTCGGGCCGTTGCACTAATACCAGCCGGAAAATTTGAAGTTAAGAAAATGCTAAACGTAGAAAGAGAACATATGAAAAATACTAACCATCCTCTTTCAGCTCTTGTACCTAGACGAGACAATTTTATGGCAGAAATCCCGGACTCCTATTCTGATCTTGGTGACATATTGAAGTCTTACGATCTTGTTTCAGAAGCAGAGTTTAGAAAAGGACCAAGCCGTAAATAAAAACTTCATTACTTTTAAAACTCTTTTGGTTATTTATATCAGATTCTTTCAAAGACATAGACGATGTCCTGCCAGTCTTCGTAAATTTTTTTTGGCTTTTTAAAATGATGTTTGGTCATAAAACGAAAAAGTTTTCCTTGGTTATAGCGATTGAGATAATAGCCGTCTTTATGGAATTTGACCTTGTCACCGAGAAAAAAAGAGGGCTTGATAAACATTGACAAAATTAAATACTTTTTTGTCACTCTTGCTAGTTCTGTCAGAATTTTTACGTAGGATTGATGATGCTCGATAACGTCTTTGGTTAAAACAATGTTGAAATAACTATTTTTAAAGTTTAACCTTGCAAGGTCAAAGGAGAAAAATTTTGCTTTGGAATTGGCTTTTAAATTTTTCCTGGCAAGTTTTATCGCTTTACTATTGCTGTCTATTCCAAAATACTCGCCCTGATAGCCTTTATTATAGAGCCTGAAGGCTTCAACGCCAGTGTTGCATCCGGCATCAAGAAGCAGGGACTGTTTATTAGTATTTTTAACAATAAATTTTTCAAAAGCTTCTCTGGTATTCTTTTGGTCAATCTGATCAAAGTCATGGACAGTCGTTGGTCCGACTATTTCTTTTATTCTCTGCCAATAAGTCTTATTCATAATGTATACTATTTATATTAACAGTTTATAAATAATTATGATTGCATCGATTGGAATACTGGCGGTATTGGTTCTTTACATTGTGGCCCAATATAACGGCTTTGTTGTTCTAAAAACAAGAATTCAAGAAGCTTTGTCCGGAATTGATGTTCAGCTGAAAAGGCGTGCTGATTTGATTCCGAATCTCGTCGAAACTGTTAAAGGTTATGCAAAGCACGAGAAAACAGTCTTTACCGAGGTGACCAAGGCGAGGTCTGCTTTGATGAAAGCAGGAAGTCTTGAGGAAAAAGCTAAGGCCAATGACATGTTGACGGGAGCTTTAAAGTCACTTTTTGCCGTTGCCGAGGCCTACCCGCAGCTTCAAGCCAGCGAAAATTTTAAGGATTTGCAAAGGCAGCTAGAAGATACAGAAGACAAAGTGGCTTATTCGAGGCAGTTTTACAACGCCAATGTCCTTGATTTCAACGCGAAAGTCCAGATGTTTCCTTCCAATATGATTGCTAATATATTTGGATTTAGGGCGTTTGAATTTTTTGCGGCAACTGAAGAGGAGAGGAAGAAAGTAAACATAAATTTCTAATTTCTAATTGATCTAATTAACCTAATCAAGCCTCAAGTTCCATTTCCCAAATTGGTTATTGGTTATTATTTAGGTTAATTAGAAATTAGGTGAATTAGAATAATTTTACATGACGCCTTACTCTCAAATTACTCAAAATAAAACTAAAACTTTTTTGATAATGATGACTTTTATAGTTTTGTTTAGCGGGTTTTTTTACTTCGTAGGTAAATATTTTGATTCGCCAGGAGCATACCTTGTCTTAGGATTGATTATTTCTTCTTTTTCAAGCCTGGGCAGTTATTTTTATTCTGATAAAATTGTCCTTTTTACATCTGGTGCAAAGCCTGCGAGCAAAAAAGATTTTTTTGACTTTTATACCACAACGGAAAATTTGGCTCTAGCGGCAGGGCTGCCGATGCCGCGCCTCTACGTCATAGACGATCCTTCTCCCAATGCTTTTGCTACCGGCCGTGACCCCAAACACGCAGTCGTCTGCGCAACAACCGGTCTTTTAAAAAGATTGGATAGATCAGATATCGAAGGAGTAATCTCTCACGAACTTTCTCACGTCAAGAATTTCGACATTTTAGTCTCATCAATCGTCGCAGTCTTAGTCGGGACTCTGGCAATTATTTCTGATTGGTTGATGAGGAGCTTATGGTGGGGTCGATCTCGGGATGATGACAACAGAAATAAAAGCCCGATATTTGCTCTTTTGTTTGTTGCCGCTTTAATAATTACGCCGATAATTGCAACATTAATTCAACTTGCCATATCAAGGCGACGTGAATTTCTTGCTGACGCATCAGGAGTGTTGATTACCAGAAATCCAGAAGGCCTGGCCTCTGCGCTTGAGAAGATAGCGACTTTTCCACCACTTAGAAACGCTTCTCCGTCAACTGCCCATCTATTTATCGCCAATCCTTTTAAGAAAAAGAGTCAAACTTCATGGTTATTAAACCTTTTTTCCACCCATCCTCCTGTTGAAGAGAGAATTAGAATTTTAAGAAGTATGTGATTATGTGTGGAATAGCTGGTTTTTACGGTTTTCGTGACGACAAATTAATTAAAAACATTTCTAAACAGCTGTCTCATCGAGGTCCTGACGGTGAAGGATTTTTTTTTGACAAAGACACGACTCTACTTAATAGAAGACTGGCGATTATAGATTTGAAAAGCGGCGGTCAGCCGATTTATAACGAAGATGAGACTGTTGTCGTGGTTTATAACGGAGAAATTTATAACTATCAAGAATTAAGAAGAAAACTCGAGAAATTTAACCATAAATTTAAAACAAAGTCCGACACAGAAGTAATTGTGCACGGATACGAACAGTGGCAAGAAAAATGTTTTGATAGGTTAAACGGAATGTTTGCAATTGCTCTTTATGATAAAAAAAAGAAAAAACTTTTATTAGTAAGAGACCATTTCGGAATAAAGCCATTGTATTATTCTATTGCCAAATCCGAAATCCGAAATCCGAAATCCGAAACAAATTCTAAATCAGAAATTTCAAATACCAAATTGATTTTTTCATCGGAAATAAAACCAATTTTTTACAGCGGTTTAGTCAAAAAGCAGCCAAACGATCGAATAATTTATCGCTATTTGAAATATCGTATCCACGACGATGGTAAAGAAACTTTTTTTAAAGATATTTATCGCTTGTTACCTGGAGAACTACTTGAAATTCGAAATTCGAAATTCGAAATTCGAAAATACACTTCTCTAAAAGAAGAATTAATTAGTCTCAGTCGTCATTCTGGGGAGGAGACGAAGTCGACGACTCCAGAATCTGGACAACGATTCTGGACAAGCCAGAATGACGTTAGCCAATTTAAAAAAAAATTAGTTGAAGCAATTAAGTATCGATTGATTAGCAATGTTCCTGTAGGTACTTGTTTATCAGGAGGATTAGATTCCTCAACAGTTGTTTCAATCGTCAACAAACTGTTGAAAGAAAATGCCAAAGAAGCCAAATCGATCGGAAATACCCAAAAAACGTTTTCGGCTGTTTTTCCAGGCGGATCAAACGATGAGGAAAAATATATAGATTTACTTGTTAAAGAGTTAACGAGTTTACGAGTTAACGTGTTTAAAGTCAAGCCAAATTCAAAAGAGTTCTTTAAAGAAATCCAAGATTTTGTCAGAACCCAAGAAGAGCCGACAATCTCGACAGGCCCCTATGCCCAATATAAAGTGATGGAAAAAGCCGAGGGTAAAGTCAAGGTGCTTCTCGATGGACAAGGAGCTGATGAAATGATGGCGGGATATCTTCCTTATTATTTTGTCTATCTTAGACAACTTTATAAGAACAAAAATTATTTATTGTTCATTGAAGAATTAACGAATTCTTTAGACGTTGTCGTTAAATATTTTTTAGAAAAACTCAAAAAAACGACTAATGCTGTTAATTTATTGAATAAAGAATTTGCTGATAAATACAAAGAAGAAACTTTTTTTGTAGAAAATAATAATCTAAAAAAAAGATTGATAGAAGATATTTTTTCAAATAGTTTGCAATCGCTTCTTCGTTATGAAGACAAAAACGCGATGAGATTTTCGATCGAAGGCAGAGTACCTTTCCTCGATTTTAATCTAATGAAATATTTGTTTGCTTTGCCTGACGAAACAATAATAAAAAACGGCTGGAATAAGTATATCTTACGCGAAGCAACTAAAGATTTATTACCTAAAGAAATCAATTTAAGAAGAAATAAAATCGGCTTTACAACACCAGAATATCAATGGTTTATGGAAAAAAGAAAAGAAATATTTGAGATTTTTTTGTCAAAGAGTTTTAGCGAAAGAAAATATTTTAATAGAAAAGAGACATTGAATTCTTTTCAGAAATTCGTCGACGGGGAAACAAACGATACAATGGTTTTTTGGAGGTTGATTAATGTCGAATTATGGTTGAGGGAATTCTTTGATCCTCCTTCGCATAAAGCTTCGGAGGACAATGTGAAAAAAATTATAGAATCAAAAATTAAAATTAAAGGAAAAATTTACATAAGGCATTTAATAAAAACAAATCCTTTCAAAAAAGGAGATGACTATATTTCTAAAATTGGGAATTACGTTAAAGGTGTCCTGGAACAAATCAATGCCCGTTGGTTTATTGTTATTTCGGAAAAGATAATAGCTATATCGCAGGGGAGAAGTTATTTTATTTGGGATATTCGTCCCGGGAGATGGGCAAAATTTCTTTATCCTCACGTCAAAAAAACTCCTTATGGCATCGGACTGGGAAGTCCTTGGACGATGGAGTTGGCAATAAAAGAAGTTGGGGTAGCAAGAATTTTGGCAGCGACATTAATCTCTGTTTTGACAAAACCATTAGGAATTCAAGGAATGTTTTATCGAATCGCTGGGGAAACAGTCCGATCTATAGACGGCCCGACAGAATACTCGCTATATCCCTCGAATGTTTCTGCTAAGTTAGGACCAAGGAAGCCTCATGAAGTTGTAAAAAATATTCATGAGGCTTTAATTTCTAATTTCGAATTTCTAACTTCTAAACAATCTTCAAATTTCAAACAACAAAGTTCCAATTTCTTAGGTGTTGTGCTAATAGATGCTAACGACATCGGACGTAATGTTTTAGGTAATTCTACTGGCTTATCAAACAAGTTAATAGAGGAGATCATGAATGATAACCCAATGGGCCAGAGCAATGAACAAACACCGATTACTATTGTTATAATGAAATCATGAGTTTTGTCCATCTCCATTTACATAGCGGTTATTCTTTACTCGACGGAATGTGCCGGATAGACGATGTCATTGAAAAAGCTAAAGCCAATAATATGCCAGCGGTTGCTGTCACTGATCATGGAGCTTTATACGGGGCTTTTAAATTTTACATAAAAGCCAAGGAAGCTGGCATAAAACCGATAGTTGGCGTTGAGGCCTACAAAGCAAGAAAATCGAGATTCGACAAACAAACAGGCGTTGATCGCGACCAGTATCACCTGACGCTGCTTTGCAAAAACTTCCAAGGGTATAAAAATTTAATCAAAATAGTCACCGCCGCTCACCTCGAGGGTTTTTATTACAAACCGAGAATCGATTTTGAACTTTTGGAAAAGTACCATGACGGTTTGATTGTTTTGTCAGGATGCCTCAACGGTGAAATATCTTCGCTCATTCGTGAACAGCAGTTTGCGGGTGCAGAACGTGTCTTAGACAGGTATTTGAAAATTTTCAAAGATGATTTTTATTTAGAGATCCAAAGACATCCAAAATCGCCAGATCTCGATAAGGTTAACAGCGAGTTAATTAAACTCTCAAGAAAATTTGCCGTACCGATTGTTGCTACCTGCGACGTCCATTATCTTGATGAGGAAGACGCTTACGCTCAAGAAGTCCTTCTTTGCATCCAGACTCAAAGGACCATCCTAGAAAAAAATCGGCCGATGTCAATGTTGGACATACCGGATTATTACTTTAAATCAACGGCTGAGATGAAAGGCTTATTTATCGACCTTCCCGAGGCAGTTGAAAATACAGTTAAGATCGCTGACAAATGTAATCTGGAAATTCCTTTGGGAAAGTGGATTTTGCCGGAGTTCAAAACTCCTAAAAACGAGACGGTTGACATTTACCTTAGAAAGCTCGTCGATGAGAGAAAAAATAGAGTCTCTTCGTATGATCAAAAAATTGTCAATGCTAGAGTTGACTATGAACTTAAAATTATCATAAGCAAGGGTTATGCAACTTATTTTTTAATCGTTGCCGATTTTGTCAACTGGGCAAAACAACAAGGCATTGCCGTCGGCCCCGGTCGAGGATCGGTCGCCGGCAGTTTAGTCGCCTATATTTTGGGGATTACTGACATCAATCCTATCGATTATAATCTTCCATTTGAAAGATTTTTAAATCCAGAAAGGCCGACGCCTCCTGATATCGATATCGACTTTGCCGATACCCGAAGAGAAGAAGTTTTGAACTACGTTTCCAAAAAATACGGCGAGGACAAAGTCGCCCAGATCATTACTTTTGGAAGAATGGAGGCAAGATCGGCCGCACGTGACGTCTCCCGTGCTTTGGGTTTGTCTTATAGCCAAGGAGATCGAATTGCCAAAATGATTCCCTTTGGAAAACAAGGCTTTGCGATGACGATTGCGGCGGCGATCGAGGAGTCGGCGCCGCTTAAATTTGCTTACCAGACCGAGCCGGAGACTAAAAAGGTCTTGGATATCGCGCGACGGCTTGAAGGACTGCCCCGCCATGCGTCAGTGCACGCTGCCGGCGTGGTAATTTCCGATCTGCCGATGACCGAGTATGTGCCTTTACAAAGAGATACTAAAGAGGGAAAAATAATCACCCAGTATGATATGTACTGTCTAGATCTCAATGCCGTTTCAAACCAAAAAGCTGTCGGTCTCCTTAAAGTGGATTTTCTAGGATTGCGCAATCTGACTATCATCGAAGAAGCCCTGCAATACGTTAAAAAAATTACTGGTAAAAAAATTGACATTCACCAAGTTCCTTTGAACGATCAAAAAGCCTACCAGTTGATGTCGGCGGGCAATACTGTCGGTGTGTTTCAGCTTGAATCCGGCGGAATGAAACATCTGGCCAAGGACCTGAAGCCAACAAAAATATCTGACATTTCGGCTATGGTGGCCCTATATCGGCCAGGTCCGATGGATCTGATTCCTTTGTTTTTGGAAGGAAAGGCCAATTTAAAAAAAGTCAAATATCTTCACCCCGATCTAAAACCAATTTTGGAGGAAACGTATGGCGTCTTAGTTTATCAGGAGCAGGTGATGGAAATCGCCCATACTTTGGCAGGCTATAAGATGTCAGAGGCAGATAATTTACGCATGGCGATGGGGAAAAAGAAAAAAGAATTGATGAAAAAAGAAAAGGAAAAATTTCTCAAAGGTTGTCTCAATAAGGGATACAAAAAAACAGTCGTCGAATCTTTGTGGAACTTCATGGAAAAATTTGCCGCTTACGGGTTTAATAAACCGCACTCGGCCTCTTATGCTCTTATCGCTTATTGGACTGCCTATATAAAGGCAAACTACCCGGTGGAGTTTATGACGGCTTTGCTTTCGGCAGAGCTTCAAGGCGTGGCCGGCCCGATGAGAGAGATTAAAATGTCACAGGCAATTGAAGAGTGCCGGAGAATGAAAATAGAAGTTCTCCCTCCAGATATTAATAAGTCGGAATATAATTTTTCGATTGAGGGTGGGTCTATCCGTTTTGGTCTGTCAGCTATTAAAAACGTCGGCTCGGCCGCGATCGATTCGATAATTGAATCGAGAAAAAGCGGTAGATACATCAGTTTTAACGATTTTTTAAGCAAAATTGATCTTCGACGCGTCAATAAAAAAACGGTTGAGAGTTTAATTAAAGCTGGAGCATTTTCTCACTTTGGTAACAAAGCAACTCTATTGACCCACTATCCGACTCTCGTTGCCGAAATTCAGGCATCAAAGGCAAAAATTGAAAAAGGCCAATTTGACTTGTTTGAAGATCGCAATTTACCCAAAGAAAAGTTGGATAGCTTCAAAACTATTCCAGAGTTTAGCGAAGAAGAATTATTTTCTATGGAGAGAGATGTGATTGGTTTTTTGATCGGGAAAAACCCCTTGGCCAAATTCAAATCAATAATTGAAAAAAAAACGACTAAAAAAATTGGTGATATCGCTAGTTTAGACGTCGATAAACCGGTGATCATCGCCGGAATCATAAGTGGCAAGAAATCTTTAAAAACCAGAAAAGACAATCACGAGATGGCTGTCATTCAAGTATTTGACGAAACAGGAAACATCGAAGTCGTAGTTTTCCCCAAGATTTTCAGCAAACTAAAACAATTCTTAATGATTAACAGAATTGTCATGTTAAAGGGAAAAGTCAATGATCGCGAAGGAAGGCTAGGAATAATCATGGAAAACGCAGTTGATCTGGAAAGTATAAAGTTATGAAAAAGTATTATTCTTTTGACAAAAATTTAAATCTTAAACATGATAGGGAACAAAAATTTTTGTTCCCTACAAATAAATTAAAAAAAAACAATCTTCTCCTTGCAAACTATGCCAATATTGGTTATTATTTAGTAACTCCAATACTTTTCGGAGTTTTTTTAGGTTTGTATTTAAAAAAAGCGACTGGGAATGAAATTTTTATTATAATCGGGATAGTGATCGGAGGAATAAGCACATTTTATAATTTGATTAGAATGTTAAAACAATAAATGCCTGCCATAAGCATCAAACCAGAAATAGTCTTCCACATTCTTGACTTTCCCGTCACTAACTCGCTCCTGCTTTCTACAATCGTGGTATTTGTTTTTTTCCTGATCGCTTTGAAATACAAGAGAGAATCTTTTAATGTCAGAAAATCGTCGTTTTACTATTTTTTCCAGTTTATTCTCAAATCAATATATTCGCTATTTGAATCGGTGTTAGGAGAAAAAACCAAATATTTTTTCCCGCTTTTGTTTTCTTTTTTTATGTTTATTATCCTGCAAAACTGGTTCGGACTTTTGCCCGGCATCGGCAGCATACTTGTAAAAGTACAGGAGCACGGTGAAGAGATATTTATACCTCTTTTCCGCGGCGGAAATGCCGATCTGAATACCACTTTTGTCCTCGCGCTTACTTCAGTTATCATGATCCAGGTATTTGGAATAAAATTTTTAGGCTTCAAAGACTATCTCAAAAAGTTTGTCAATTTGACCAACCCGCTAAATTTCTTTTTGGGATTTCTTGAAATCATATCGGAGTTTTCAAAAGTTCTTTCTTTTTCTTTCCGACTTTTTGGCAATATTTTTGCAGGAGAAGTTCTATTGACTATCGTCGCTTTTTTGGTGCCAATATTGGCCTCTTTTCCGTTTATAATATTAGAAGTGTTTGTCGGTTTTATCCAAGCGCTGGTTTTTAGTATGTTAACCGCAGTATTTATAAGCGGAGCCATCGCAACACATCATTAAACAATTAAACAGTTAAAACTTAAACAGTTAAAAAAACTATTAAATCGTAAAACGTTAAATTTCTTATGTTTAGTAGTTTGAGGTTTATAATGTTTTTTTAAGGTTTAACAGTTTAATATTTAAAAGTTTTAATTAAAAGGGGGTGACAGGAAAATGGATGCAGATGCAGCAAAATCTATATCAATAGCTCTGACAATGGCTATTGGAGCTTTAGGACCAGCGATTGGAATCGGTTTAATCGGTAGCAAAGCAATGGAAGCTTTGGGAAGAAATCCAGAGGCAGAATCGTCGATTAGAACGGCGATGATTTTATCGATCGCTTTCGCCGAGGCAGTTGCCATTTACGCTTTAGTAGTCGCCCTTATATTGAAATTTACATAATATGGAAAATTTAGGAATTGATATAAAAATCATGGTTGCCCAGGCAATTAACTTCTTGCTTTTCTTTTTTATCGTCAAGAAGTTTATTGCCAAACCTTTTAGTTCTTTTTTAGAGGAAGAACATAATAAAGAAAAAGAAAAACAGAGACTGTTGGAAAGCGCTAAAAAAATCGAAGAAGATCTAAAAGTAAAAAAAGAGAGTATGAAAAAAGAAGTTCAAAAAGAAACCAAAATGATAATGGAAGAAACGAAAAAGAACGCTCTAGAACTAAAAGAATCACTTCTTGAGGAGGCAAAAAGAGAAGCAGAAGAAGTCAAGGAAAAAATGAGGAATCAAGTAGAGGAAGAAAAGCAGGCGCTTTATAAAGAAGTCAAAAACAAAGCCGCCGAGTTGAGTTTTGAAATCGTAACCCGCGGACTAAAAGATTCTTTGGACGAGGAAACCCAAAAAAGGATTACGCAGAAGATACTTAAGAATTTAAATTAAAAATCGTGAAAATAAAACCACACCTAAAAGAGGAGCTGAAAAAATACCTTATCGAAAAAGTAAGGAAAGAAGAACAAAAGATCAAAGTCTTCAGCGCCGGTAAACTGGATGACGAAGACAAAATTTTAATTAAAAGAAAACTCAAATCTTTTGACTTCAAAGATGTAGATTATTTTATTGACCCATCCATCATGGCTGGAGTCATTGTAAAAAAAGGGTCGAAGATGATCGACCTGTCACTGAAAGGAACATTATCAAATTTAAAAAAAATCGTCTATGAAAGTGATTGACGAATACATAAAAACAATCGAAAAAGAGTTGACCAGATCTCAAACGAAGATAAAAACAGAAGAGCAGGGAGTCGTGAGTGAAGTAAAAGACGGAGTCGTCATCTTGCAGGGACTCGATAATGTCTCCTACGGAGAGCTGATAGAATTCAAAAACGGAGTCGTTGGCTACGTTGTCGATCTGACCGAGGATGAAGTGGGAGCAATCGTCCTTGGCGACTATCTTGGTATTAAAGCCGGAGACCAAGCTAGAGCTCTTTCAATCACTTTGTCTGTTCCCGTGTCAGAATCGATTTTGGGACGAGTCGTTGACTCTTTGGGTAATCCGATAGACGGAGGAGGAAAAATAAAATCTGACAAACGATATCCAATCGAAAAAATCGCTCCGGGTGTTGTGAAAAGACAACCAGTCAACCAACCAGTCCAAACAGGGATTAAGTCGATTGACGCACTTATTCCCATTGGCCGCGGCCAGCGAGAGTTGATAATCGGAGATAGAGGTACAGGAAAAACTACTTTGGCAGTCGATACGATCTTAAATCAAAAAAACGAAAACATGATCTGTATTTACTGCGCTATCGGTCAAAAAACGTCAAAAATCGCCTCACTTGTCCATCTTCTCAAAACCCGCGGAGCCATGGATTACACAGTCGTTGTTGCCGCTTTTGCCTCTGACCCGGCCTCGATGCAGTATCTGGCGCCTTATTCAGCGACTGCCATTGCCGAGTATTTTATGGACAGAGGACGCGACGTTTTGGTCATTTATGACGATTTGACAAAACACGCTTGGGCCTATCGCCAGATATCTTTAATTTTGCGTCGTCCGGCCGGCCGCGAAGCCTACCCTGGTGATGTTTTTTACCTTCACTCGAGGCTATTGGAGCGCGCCTGCCGCTTAAATGAAAAAAATGGAGGCGGTTCGATTACCGCTTTACCTATTATAGAAACTTTAGAAGGAGATCTTTCGACTTATATTCCGACCAACGTCATTTCTATTACAGACGGCCAGATTTTTTTGGAAACGGATTTGTTTAATGCCGGAATCAGGCCGGCTATAAACGTCGGTCTGTCAGTCTCCCGCGTCGGAGGCCACGCCCAAACCAAAGCGATGAAAAAGATTGCCGGAAGGTTAAAGCTAGACTTAGCCCAGTACAATGCTTTGGCGGCTTTTTCACAGTTTGAAGGAGAGTTAGATGAAGAAACCAAAAAGCTACTCAACCGAGGCGCCAAAGTCACCCAGGTTTTAAAACAAAAGAAAGGACAGCCCCTCTCGCTTTCCCAGCAAATCGCCATAATTTGGACAGCAACTAATGGATATCTAGATTTAATCGATAACGAAAAAATCTCTGAATTTGAAGAAAAACTTCTGGAGATAATTAAAATTAAGGGAAAGAAATGGTCAACACGAATTGAAAAAACAAAACTTTTAGAGCAAGAAGACGAAAAAGAATTGAAAAAATTTATCGAATCGGTAAACCTATGAATTTGAGGCAAACGAGAAAAAAAATTAAATCAGTAGGAAACGTCAAAAAGATTACCAAAGCGATGCAGATGATCGCCGCAATAAAGATGAAAAAGTCGCAAACGGCAGCCATAGAAGGTAGACCATACGATGAAGAACTAAAAAAAATAATTTCTCGGGTTATCCCCATGGTAAATGAAAAATATTCACCGCTTTTGGTAAAACAAGAAGAAGCTGAAAACAAGAAAAAATTAGCAATTGTCATCGCCTCCAATAAAGGTCTTTGCGGCGGATTTAATATCAATCTTTTTCGGTTTGTCTCCAAAAATGTTGATTTTAAGCAAACAGATCTCGTAATAATCGGAAAAAAAGCGACTTTTTTGAGCCGCCTTGGAGCCAATATCTCTGCGGATTTCAGCTCACCCAACAATCTTAACAATATTTCCGCAGTTTTTAACTTTGCCTCGGAAAAGTTTCTCAAAGGTGACTATCAAGAAATTATTTTATTTTTTAATAAATTTATCTCGGTCTTGCGGGTTGAACCTGTAAAAGTTCTTATTTTACCTGTTAAGCTTGATTTAACCAAAGAAGAACCGTTGATAAAAACAAGGGCATCTGACTATTTGATCGAACCAACACCTGAAACTATCATCGATCCGCTACTAAAAAGCTATGTCCAGGAACTCATCAAAAACGCCATCATTGAATCTGAAGCAAGTGAACATTCGTCTCGAATGATTGCGATGAAAAACGCGACAGACAATGCCAGCGACGTTATCTATAATTTAACAATGTTGAGAAATAAAATCAGGCAGGAAAATATAACAAATGAACTGTTGGATATGGTCAGCGCCAAAGCATCGGTCGAAGGAAATTGAATTAAAAATTAAAAATTAATTTTATGACAGAAGGAAAAATAATCGCCATCAGAAACGTCGTAGTTGACGTTGAATTTAAAGAAGAAGAGACTCCAAAGGTCTATGACGCCTTAATTATAGAACTTAAAGAAAAAAAATTAGTTCTTGAAGTTGAGTCTATTTTGAGCCAAGGCAGAGTAAGAACTGTGGCTATGGGTGATGTTTATGGCTTGACACGGGGGATGAAAGTAAAAAATACCGGTGAACCAATCAAAGTACCAGTCGGCGAAAAAACCCAGGGAAGGATTTTCAATGTCCTTGGCGAACCAGTTGATGAATTGGGAGAAGTCAAGACTACAGAATACTCATCTATCCATAATCAAGCTCCAGCTTTAACCCATCAATCAGTAAAGGAAGAGGTATTTGAAACCGGTATCAAAGTCATCGACCTGATTGCGCCATTTATCAAAGGCGGAAAAGTCGCCATCTTCGGCGGTGCCGGAGTCGGGAAAACTGTTCTTATCCAGGAAATGATCCACAATGTCGCAAAAAAACACCACGGAGTTTCCGTATTTGCCGGAGTCGGTGAAAGAACAAGAGAAGGAAATGATCTGTACATCGAAATGAAGGAAACAAAGGTGATCGGCAGCACGAGCTTAGTTTTCGGTCAGATGAATGAACCACCTGGCAATAGATTGCGAGTCGCTTTAACCGGAGTGACCATGGCAGAATATTTTCGAGACAAAAAAAATATGGATGTCTTGCTTTTTATTGACAACATCTTCCGTTTTGCCCAGGCCGGCGGAGAAGTTTCGGCGCTTTTGGGTCGTATCCCTTCGGCTGTCGGCTATCAACCAACCTTATCTTCGGAAATGTCGGCTTTACAGGAAAGAATTACTTCGACAGATAAAGGTTCAATTACATCTATTCAAGCTGTTTACGTCCCTGCAGACGACTATACCGATCCGGCACCGGTTGCGACTTTTTCCCACCTTGATGCATCGATCACCTTGGAAAGATCTCTTGCCGAACAAGCTCTTTATCCGGCGATCGATCCTTTAACTTCATCTTCTCGGGCTCTTGACCCTGACGTCGTTGATGACCTTCACTACCAGACTGCCAGAGACGTTTTAAAAACTTTACAGCGATACAAAGACCTCCAGGACATCATTGCCATTCTCGGAATGGAGGAACTGTCCGAAACGGACAAACTGGTAGTTTCACGCGCTAGAAAAATCCAAAGATTTTTTACCCAGCCGATGTTCGTCGCCGAACCTTTTACAGGCAGACAGGGAAAATATGTCACAATAGAAGAAAGCGTAAAAGGATTTAGAGAAATATTAGATGGTAAGCATGACGGTAAAAATGAAATGGCTTTCTATATGGTTGGAAATATTGAAGAAGTAAAATAAACAGTTAAATCTTAAACTGTTAAACCTTAAAAAAACTTTTTAAACATTAAACTACTAAACATAAGAAGTTTAATCTTTAACTGTTTAATAGTTTTTTTAACTGTTTAAGTTTTAACCGTTTAACTGTTTATGAATACCTTTTTACATCTTAAGATTATAACTCCTCGTAAAGTAGTAATCGACGAGAAGATCAATTCTGTATCCATCCCTTCATCAGAGGGCGAAATAACAATCCTTCCTCGCCACGAAAATCTCTTCGTCCTTTTGATAGAGGGAATTATAAAAATTAAAAAAGGCGATGACGAAAACTATCTTTCAATCGGAGGAGGGTATGCGGAAACTGATGGAGAATCCGTCACAATTCTTGTCTCGAAAGCTTATGGCCAGGACGAAATTGACAAAAATTTGACCGAAAAAGCTCTCGAGCAAGCAAAAAAAATTCTCTCCGAATCAAAAGACGAGAAACAAAGGAGTGAAGCTCTCTCGATGATGCGGAGAGCCATCGTCGATTCCAAACTTCTTAAAAAACGTAGAAAAACTACTTTATGAACTTTAAAAACTTTATAAACTTGATAAACTTATCTCTATGGCTTTAATAATAGTTGAGTCTCCGACCAAAGCAAGGACATTTAACCGAATATTGGATCCAAAACAATACTTTGTTTTTGCTACAATGGGCCATATCCGTGACCTTCCAGGAAATAAAATCGCCATCAACTACGAAAAACAGTTTAAACCAGACTATGCGATCATAAAAAACAAAGCAAAAATCGTAGAAAAACTAAAAAAGCTCGCTACTGAAAACAACGAAATAATTTTGGCAACAGACCCCGACCGGGAAGGCGAATCAATTTCCTACCACGCTGCTTATCTTTTGGGTAAAGTCAACGAGGCTTGGCCGGAAATAGAGCTAAAAGATAAAAACTTAAAAAGAATCGTCTTTCATGAAATTACACCGGGAGCTTTGAAAGAAGCCTTAGCTAATCCTTCAACTTTAAGAATCAGTTTAGTCAAAGCTCAACAGGCAAGAAGGATACTCGATAGAATCGTCGGCTATGAGCTATCTCCTTTACTTTGGAAAAAAACAGGCAAAAACTGGCTGTCTGCCGGTAGAGTCCAAACTGTAGCTTTGCGCTTGATCGTTGAGAGAGAAAAAGAAATAAAAAACTTCAGGATTGAGGATTATTGTCAAATTTACGGAGTCTTTCAGCCTCGTCACCCTACGGGTGACGAAGGACTAAAAGCCAAACTAATTTCAAAAGAAAATATTCTTTATGAGGAAAAAACCACTTTCAAGCTTTTCAGCGGAGATTATACTTATTCGAAAACTTCGATTAATCAAAGTAATGTCGAGGAAATAAAAAAAGATTTAAATAATGACGATTATAAAGTAACAAATATTGAAGAGAATATAATAAAGAAATATCCTCCGCCTCCTTTTACAACGTCTTTACTTCAGCAAGATGCTTTTTATAAATTTGGATTTTCCTCGAAGATGACGATGAATTTGGCTCAAGGGCTTTACGAGCGAGGATTGATTACTTATCATAGGACTGACTCTTTTAACCTTTCAACCGGTTTTGTTTTCAAAGCCAAAGACTATATCACGGCGACGTTCGGTGAAAAATATGCTTTGGAAAAACCGCGAGGCTTTAAAACAAAGTCAAAATTGGCCCAAGAGGCCCACGAAGCCATCAGGCCTACGAGGCTTAATCCCGATCTTAAAACCACAGAAAAACTGACGATCAACCATAAAAAACTCTATTCCTTGATTTTCAATAGAGCTGTTTCCTGCCAGATGAAGGAAGCGGAAATAAAGATTATAAAAATTAATATTGAGGGTGAAAAAAAATATCTTTTTGAAAGCGTTGTCGAACAGGTGCTTTTTGATGGTTTTTTTAGACTTCTCAATCCAAAATTTGCCGAATCAAAAAAATTGAAACCAGAGATAGGGCAAAATCAGCAACTAACTTTAAGAGAAATCGTAGAGGAGTCTCTTCAGACCAAGCCACCGCCAAGATTCAACGAAGCTTCTCTTATCAGAATTTTGGAGGAAAAAGGCATTGGCAGGCCTTCAACCTATGCTCCGATCATTACTTTGATACAAGTAAAAAACTATATCGAAAAAGAAAACCGATACTTTATTCCTACACCTTTGGGGACAAGTATTTGCGATTACCTGTCAGTTTCTTTTCCCAGACTTTTTGACCTTGATTTTACCGCCGGGATGGAGGATGATCTTGATAAAATTGCCAATGATGAAAAAAATTTCGTTAGCGTTCTCACCGATTTTTTTCAACCTTTTAAAAATACTCTCGAACAAAGAAAAAAAGACGTTAGTTTAATTAAAATTGAAGACAAGATCGAAGGAATTTGTCCCCAAGATGGCGGTAATTTAATCACCAGGTTTTCAAGATTTGGCAAGTTTATCGCATGCTCAAACTATCCAAAGTGCAAATATACTAAATCTATCCTGAAAACCGTTAAAAACAAAAAATGCCCCAAAGACGGTGGCGATGTTGTGGTAAGATATACCAAGACTAAGAAAAGATTTTATGGGTGTAGTAACTATCCTAAATGTGATTTTTCAGCTTGGAGGTTTAAAGACTTATGAAATATATTTTCATTTCCGGTGGCGTGATTTCAGGAATTGGTAAGGGGATTACGGCCGCATCAATCTCTCTGCTCCTTAAACAATCCGGCTACAGAGTTGCGCCCTTAAAATTTGAAAACTATCTCAATCTTGATGCCGGAACCATTAATCCAATAGAGCACGGTGACCCTTTTTTATGTGAGGATGGAGCGGAGACAGACATGGACATTGGTACTTATGAAAAATTTTTGGATGAAGACATGGGTAAAGATAATTTTGTGACGATTGGAGAAATTTATAAAACGGTAATTGATAGGGAAAGAAGATTTGAATATAAAGGAGAAGATGTTGAAGCAATTCCTCATATTACCAACGAAATTATCGAAAGGATTAATTTATTGGGAAGAAAGAAAAAAGCAGACATAGTTATTATCGAACTTGGAGGTACAGCCGGTGAATATCAAAATATTTTTTATTATGAAGCTTCGAGAATTTTAACTTTGAAGAATCCGGAAGACGTTATTCATATTCATGTTTCCTTTGTACCAACTCCATCCCATCTGGGTGAACCGAAAACAAAACCAACTCAATTATCAGTCCGAACATTAAACTCGATGGGTATTCAGCCTGATTTTATTGTGGCCAGGTCGGAAAAATTGCTAGACAAAAGACGGATAGAGCGATTTGCTTTGTTTTGCAATGTCCAGCCGGAAAATATTATATCAAACCCTGATGTGCCTCATCCATATGAAGTACCGATAATTTTAGAAAATCAACAAATTGCTGAAAAAATTCTAACGAAATTTAATCTTAAAGTAATTAAGCCAAACTTATCTGCTTGGGAAAAATTACTGAAAAAAATTTATTTTAAAAAAGAAAAGGATGTTAGCATTGCTATTGTTGGAAAATACTTTGGCACTGGTGATTATCAGCTTAGAGATTCATATGCGGCTTTATTTGACGCCTTGGATCATGCTTCTTGGAAAGCAGGGGTTAATCTAAAAATCCATTGGGTTAATGCCGAAAAGGTCGAATCCGCCTTCGCCAAGGAAATAATTGGTAATGTTGACGGTTTAATTGTTCCGATTGGATGGGGAGAAAGAGGGGTTGAAGGAATGATTACGGCTGCCGGTTTTGCCCGTAAGGAAAAAATTCCTTATCTGGGACTGTGTTATGGAATGCAGCTTGGATCAATTGAATTTGCCCGCAACGTTGTTGGACTTAAAGACGCTAATAGCACTGAAGCCAATCCAAAAACAAAAAATCCTATAATTCACAATATTCCTTTTGACCCAAAATATCAAAGAATAAAGGGAGATGGCACGAGCATGAGATTAGGAACTTATGATTGCATAATTAAACCAGAGACTTTGGTCGATGAAATATATACGAAGTACGACGCTTTTAAAAATAAAGAAAAACGTTTAATTTCGGAAAGACACCGCCATCGGTTTGAGTTCAACAATGACTACCGAAAACAACTTGAGTCAAAAGGTTTAGTCGTTTCCGGATATAGTCCAGATAATTTTTTTGTTGAAATGGTAGAACTTCCAAAATCTGTTCATCCTTTTTACATAGGTACTCAAGGTCATCCTGAATATAAAAGCCGGCCGATGAGACCACATCCGATATTTGTTGCTTTTTTGAAGTACTGCTTGTAAAATAATAGACTATGGCAAATTTATTAAGCTATAAAGACAAACAATTCAAAGTTGGAGACACTCTTTCAATTCATTACAAAATCAAAGAAGGGGACAAGGAAAGAATCCAGATTTTTAAAGGAATTTTACTCAAAATTAAAGGCGATACTCCCGAGACGCGGATGTTCACAGTCAGGAAAATCACCAAATCAGGAGACGGTGTCGAAAGGATTATCGCTTTATCTTCTCCTTATATACAAGATATTGTTTCTTTGAAAAAGACTTCTTATAAAAGATCTAAAGCATATTTTATCCGAGGTCTGACAGAACAAGAGATCAGAACCAAGCTTTATCACACGAAAAAAACTAAATGACCTTATACCTAAAAAATTTAGGTAAAATCGGCGAACAAAAGGCAGTGAACTACTTAAAAAAGGGAGGCTTCTCAATTTTAAAAAGAAATTTCCGTTCTTATGGTGGTGAAATCGACATTATAGCTAAAAAAGACAATTCAATCTATTTTATCGAAGTTAAAACAAGATCAAATTTGGATCATGGTGCTCCTTACGAAGCCGTCAACAAAAGAAAAATTTATCATATAAAAAAAGCTGCCCAATATTATTTGTTGAAAAATAGCTATCCAGACTATAGACTGAAGATAGGAGTCTTTTCAATATTGATCAATGACAAAAAAACAGATATTAAATTTTGGGATGATATTGAGAGTTAACAGTTGATCCTCCTACGCTCAGGTTCGCCTCGAGGCTTGCAGCCACGCAGTCGAAACTTCGCTTCGGAGGACATAAGAAACTGTAGAACTCGCTATTGCTCGTTAACAGTTTCTAATGAAAGGGGTGATAATAATAAATGATTGATTTAATAAACGTGATCTTGTTTAATTTTTTCAAAAATCTAGGTGGTTTTATGCCAAATTTGTTTGGAGGACTATTAATCCTCATCGTCGGTTTGCTCATTGGAGGAATTGTCAAGCATTTGATCGTGACAGTAGTGACTTTTTCCAAAATTGACCTTTTGTTTCACAAAACAAAATTGATTAAAAAAGAAGAAGTGAATATTTGGACAGAAGTACTGTCCGAGATACTAAAATGGATGTTGATTATCGTTTTCTTGGTCCCGGCACTCGAAGTGTGGGGCTTGTCAAGAGCGACGACCGTTGTTAACGAAATTCTTTTCTATCTGCCAAATGTGGTCGTTGCCGTAGTCATCGCGTTTGTGGGTATTTTAGCGTCTAATTTGACAGCCGATCTAGTTCGTCACAGTGTTAAAACGATGGGATCGACAGCCAGTAATAGTTTGGCCGTTTTTACTCGGGGTACAATCGTGTTTTTTACGGTTTTGGTCGTACTTAACCAGCTTGGAGTCGCACAAGATTTGGTGAGAATCCTTTTTACCGGAATCGTTGTTATGTTAGCGCTGGCCGGAGGGTTAGCCTTTGGCCTCGGAGGAAAAGACGTAGCGAGGGAATTACTTGAAGAATTAAAAAGAAAGTTGGAAGGGTAATAAAATTTTTTTTAATGAAAACCTAAATTAAGAAGCTTTAGTGCGTTAGCTATAGCTGAATTATGTTGGGGGTTAGTTGGATGGTAATCTTTTATTAATACTAGATCCGTCACAGGTTCTATTCTCCTGAGTTTCCCATTTAGTGCGGTTTGGCAAAAAATTTGTACTTGGTTTGTGTCATTCCCGCGCAGGCGGGAATCCAGACTATCATGGATCCCCTCCTACGAGGGGATGACAATACATCGTAGTGCGGTTTGAAACTACTTTTTTACAACAAAAAGCTTGTTAAATCAATCTATTAATTTTTAAGTCTTAAAAGTGGGAAACTCAGGATAACTATACAAGACCCTTGTTTGTTATATAATTCAATTAGTTATGCACATAGAACAAATCCCACTACCACCTATTAGTCCTAACCTACCGCCTGCAACTCAAAAATTAAGACAAATAGTTAGAGATCATTACTTAGATCCTACTATCAAGTATTTACATAAAATTAATGTTTTAAAAAACGTTAGAAGCATCGCTGATATTTCGACGACTGAAATAGTAGCTTTAGGAGGGGGATACATGGGGGCAAGCTGGTGGCTTGATGTTCCGGGTGAGGAGATAGTTTTAAAATTTCAAAGAAGAGGCTGTGATGAAGAAGCAGAATGGTTAAGAGTATATAGAGAGCACGGCGTTAACGTACCAGAAGTTAAAGCTGTTGGAGAAGCTCCAGCTCAATTCTTCCTAGGAAAACCAAAAAATAAAATTAAATTTTTAGCAATGGAAGCAGTTAAGGGGCCGAATAATAAGAGAGCGATGACTGCTCGAGAAATAGATGCAAGCTTAATTCCTTCTAAGAAAATTTCAGAAAATATGGGTTCGCAGTTAGCAAAAATTTTGAAATGTACCAGTAAAAAAAAATTCGGAAACTATAACAATACTGGCGAAGAAGATCATGTATTTTCCACGTGGAGCGAATATTTGAAAACCTATTTGATTCCCCCTCATACGAAACCTTTTGCTGTGTCTGATGCTAAATGGATAAAAGTAATAAGAAAATTAGATATGATTAATTTTCCGGACGAAGGCGTTTATGGACACGGTGATTTTTCCTTTCATAACGTTCTTGTTAGAACATTGGACCCCTTGAATATTGTGATTATTGATCCAAGTTTGGTTATTGAAGATCCGTATTTTGATCTATCAAAACAATTTAGCTTTGACAAGCTAAGACAAGCTAAAAGAGCTGCTTTCTCAGAAGGGGGAAATTATATTGCTGAGTGGTGGGAGCAATCTCCAATCGATATTCCAAGCTTACTCGACGCCTATTTTAAGGCCGTAGGATCAACAGAGATAGACTTGACTCGATTACAGGCTAATCAGCTTATATATGAGATTCAGGCTTACAACGGAAGAATGGAATTTTTAAAAGGACCTCGTGCTCCTGGTCACGAGAAAAGTATTGAATCAGATTTAAAAGTAAGAAGAGATTCTATCAAAAATATAGTACAACAACTAACAGATACTTAATTTTGTGTGACCCCACGGTTTCAGAATTAAAACAAAATCGGTGACTACTTATATCTGATTAGAATATTCTGCTATAATAATAAAGATCCGTTCCGGTCCCGTCGTCTAGCGGCCTAGGACATCTGGTTTTCAGCCAGAGAATCAGGGGTTCGAATCCCCTCGGGATCACCCCGCTCAGCGGGGTGTCAGGACGCTCAGCGTCCTCACCTCGTTTTTGTTTTTTTACTATTTTTAGTGTGGAGATAAATCTGCTAAACTAATCGCATAATTTATATTACTAGCTAACTCTGAAACAATTTTTTGTAGGTTATAGTCCGTTGACAAGAATATTAATTTATTGATAATAGAATAATGTTTTATGTTTATATATTGTTTTCAGAAAAAGATAGACTTCTTTATACAGGCTATACCGATGATCTAAAATCTCGTTACAAAATGCATATGAATGGATTTGTTAAGTCGACAAAATATCGAAGACCATTAAAGCTTATTTATTATGAAAGTTATATTAATGAATTAGATGCAAGACGTAGAGAGTTGTTTCTCAAAGGAGGAAATGGAAAAATATTCCTTAAAGAACAGTTAAAGGTAACATATAAAAGTATTAGATATAAATATTTATAGATTTGGTTCCAATTCCGTATCCCTTGGGTTACATTTAGATTTTTCTAACAATAAGAACTCTACTTAATGATATAATAAAAAAGTGATTGAAAGATTTGCAGGTATTCATAAACACGAATCAGGAGGAGAATATGGAGTATATGGTTTGGCTACTCGAGTTAATGAAAAAGATTTGATAGGAAAAAGAGTTTTGAGAATAGGTACTCTCCTCTATCAGTTGCTGGATATTAAGAGTCACCAACGCATGAAATAAGCGGTAAACCAAGTAGTTTATGAGCAGCTATATCAAGGAGGTAGATATCCAAATGGTCAATTTTGGTGGAAGCCGGTAAAAAATTTTAAAGAACTTTTACTCACTCAAATGCCGCAGCCGTTAGAACCAGTTCAGATTGCTCCTCACTGACGAGTGCGCCATTAAAAAAGCAATCTGTCAAAAACTGGTTCTAAAATAACTATAACAAATTGGGCTCAGTAAAAACAAGTCAAAATATGTATAATAGTCTTGATTATGAAAAAAGTAGGATGGCAGTCAATTTCTCCTATATTTGCAGATGTAATGATTTCTCCTTGGAATTTGTTGGTTGGCGGATTATTAATCAAATTTTTACCAACAACACAAGCTTTTTTATCAGTAATAATCGGTTATACAATTTTAAGTATTTTGTTTGTTTTCTACGGCGGATTAGGTTTTAAAGAAAAGAAACAATCTGCTGAAATAATCAATGAAATCTTTGGCTCGAAAATAACAAAATACTTAGTACCTGCAATTTTAGCAATTGGTCAAATAGGTTGGGCTAGCATAAACATTGAACTTGGCGGTAAATCGTTAGACTACATTTTTTCATCACCGCTATTGATTGGTATAGCTATCTACGCTTTATTTCTTATGGTAATGGGCATATTAGACCTTTATAAAATGGGCATCGTTAAACTGCTAATAACGATTTCTTCTGTTACACTATTCGGTTACCCCAGACCTGTTTCAGATTGACGGTAATAAAAATTCTGCAACAGTTTTTTTTACTCCACTTTTAGAAACAAATATCTATTACATCTCTTACTCAACCAAGCCAAACGCTGAAGATCATGGTGCGTCTCTTACGCTCTCAAGTGACGGTGTACAAAGTTATACGATCGATTATCTAAAACCAAATGAAATCTACTATGTCAAAGTTAGGGGACAAAAAGGTTGTGCCACCGGAGATTGGAGCAATATATTAGAATTTTCAACTAATAATCGTAAATACTACGAGTATGGTCAATCACAAAACGATATTATAAACTCTAATTCATCCTCTCTTAGTTCTACGCCGACTATTACTACGATACCAAAAGTCTCTAAAGCTATAAAAAAACCTGTCAAAACCCCCGCTCCCAGTATGAGCCCGAAGCGTTGTTTTCTTTGGATTTGTTTTTAACTAGTAAATAAATTAAGTCTTCTAGTGATATAATAATATGTGTTTTGCGGAGTTTGATTTTCACCCTGTCGTCATATAATTGAAGACTTCTTGTTGAAGTTCAAGATTAATTTGAGCATCTTTAATAGAGTCCAGTACTTCTTCTAAAAAATCAATATTATATTTTTCAGGAGTTTCTGGGTCATTTTTTAGGCAAAATTTGCCTTCAAAATCACTTAACCTTTCATCAGATAGATCTGTATTTTTTTCAAAATCATTAGTGACTCTTCCTTGTTGCCCGAAAGTATATCTTACCTTGGTAACTTCTCTTTTTTTTCTATATAATAGCCTTATAGTCAGGCTAAATGGCGGTTTATCTAATTTTGCATCTGATTTTCCATCAACTACAATTACAATTTGTGTTTGTTTCTCTTTATTATCAAGAATAGCAAATTTAAGAAAGGGATTGTTTTCATCGGCTGTTTGTAAGGTAGATCTATTATCGAGCACTTCTAATATTTTTTGCGTCAACGGCTTAACTATTGTTAAGTAATCAGGAGATCTTCTAAGTCCGAGATCTTCTTTGTATTGTAATAGCTTTAATACACTTCTAGCATTTGTATCAAATTTTCTTGGTAAAGTACTTTCATTCATTTTAATTTATATTGTAACAAGAAAGCTCGGGTTTTGGGAATATTGAGACTAATATTCTTTCTGCTAAATTACAAAACTTGACATTAATATATTAGAAGAGTACAATGGCCTCAATTGTAAAATTCTATTTTAATGTATGCCAAAAGACGGCCCACTTAAAATAATTCACAGTCACGAATCTTTTGCTGATTTTGCTTCGTTTATAAATAGTCAACCAAAACCTACAGAATGGTCTTTAACCTCTTTATTTAAAGAAACACCTCTTGAACTTCCTAAGCTTTTAAAAAACATAAAGGGCCTACGTTTATTAGAGGTACCTGTTACTCCTGAAGAACTAAAATTAACGACTAAAAGAATGGAAGCTCCGGCAAAACCATATACATCTATTGTAGGAGTACCCGAAAACAAGACGCATAAACCTTTTCACGTAATGATTACCAGCGCTATTCATAATGGCGACGCCGGAGTTCAAAACCCAACTGGTGAAAATGGAGAAGTTCGGGCAATTGCCTTAGGAGGCATAAGAATTACTGGAAGAGAAAATCCAGTCGAGGAAGCTCTAGGGCTTTCTATGGCAATGACTTACAAGTGGGATGCATTGATGGCTTTTTTAGAATTTATGAGAAATAAAAGTATAGCAACACAAGAACAAGTAGATGCAGCCCGCATGGGAGGAATGAAAACAGTTATTAAAGCCAGCGATCAAGAGGCATTTGATGCGATGACAGATGAGGAAAAAGCCTATTTTTGGTCAGAAGTCGTTGCTACCCATTTCAATTTGCTAGATGGAAGAGGCACAGCTGCTCCGGATATGGGAACCAGTTCAGAAATTATGGATAAGATAGCAAAAAATACAAATTGGGTCGCTTGTACAACAGAAACAACCGGTAATCCCTCGCCGGTCACTGCGGCTGGAGTTTGGGATACTACAAAAAAAATGATAACTGCTTTAGAAAAAGATCAAATTTTAGAGAAGGAAGTTTCGTTTGCAATTCAAGGCATAGGTCACGTGGGTCAACCTTTATTAGAAAATATACTTATTGATAATCCTAAAGCTACAATATACGTAACTGATAAACCAGAAGAAAGGGCGAGAGTTGAGTTACTTATTAAGCAATTAAATCAAAACGAAAAATTTCCCGAAGCAAGAATTATTTTTGTGGAAACTAATGATATATTTTCCGTTCCCGCTCAAGTGTTTATTCCTTGTGCAGGGCCACAGGTACTTAATGAAGAAAATTTAGAAAAGTTAGCAAGAACAAATACAGTTAGGCTGTTAGTTTCAGCTGCTAACGACCCTTATCCATTAGACGAAGCTGGACGACCAAAGACCGATTACATTGATAGATTATATAATATTGGAATAGTAGCTCCAGCTGCCTGGACAGACAATATGGGCGGTATAGCAAGTATAGCTTTAGGATTAGAAGCAATGAATTTTATGAAGGGATTGGGCGATTGGATTGTAGAAATTTATAAAAGAGCTAAAATAGAAAAAAGGTCAATGGAATATGTTTCTATAGATATAATTCATGAATATCATGCTGCCTTATGTAAAAAATTGGGTTTACTAGACAAACCTCTTATTCAATAGGTCTAAAATTCGTTCTTCATATTGATATAATATTAATTGTATAAAAATATATAAGCCGCGGTGGTGGAATGGTATACACGCAGGACTTAAAATCCTGTGATCGAATAGATCGTGAGCGTTCGAGTCGCTCCCGCGGCACCATAATGCCTGCTTAACTCAGCGGTATCCGCCTTCGCTGAAGCTACGGCAGGACAAGGAAGTAGCTGTTTTGCTTGTCCTCCGAAGTCTTAACGAAGGAGGATAAACAGCCGACCTAGCTCAATGGTAGAGCACCTGTTTTGTAAACAGGTGGTTATCGGTTCGAGCCCGATGGTCGGCTCCAAGAGCCCATAGTTCAACCCAAAGTACACTTACTTGCTCGCGAGGTTTACATCCTCGCCTCGCAAGAGCGCGACTTCGGGGCAGGCGAATAGAATAATGAGTCTGTAGTTCAATGGACAGAATAAATCCCTTCTAAGGATTAGATGGCAGTTCGATTCTGCCCAGACTCACCCCGCTCAGCGGGGTGTTAGGACGCTCAGCGTCCTCACCTCGTTGTGTTAATATATATATCGAAATAATTAGACCGCTATTTAGCTACAATGTATAAGTTATGTAGGTTATAAGCGATTGACAAAATTTCTATTTTAATAATAATAGAGTAATGTTTTATGTTTACATATTATTTTCAATTAATGTATAATTTAATTTTCCAATTTCGTATCCGATGGGTCACAATTAATACGAATTTTTTGAGATTTTTCTTCTATAAAAGTGGACTTCCAAGAGATGTGTCAAACCAAAAGTAAATAAACCTATAGCTAGTTCCGGATTTTGTTGGATAAATTCAATAGCTGAAGCACCTAAAGACAGTATACCTAAAACGTTTGGAATAATTCTTTTTAAATTTCTAAATTCTTTTACTGATTTTTCTACATCCACCGTTTTAGTTTGACCTTTTATTATTGGTGCGTGTTGAACAATATTTATAAAAACATCAGTTAAAGCTCTGATATTTGGCGATTTTTTTATTCGATTCTCCCTTATAAACTTACTAGTAGCCCATCCACCAAAACCGATTAAACCATATAAAATTTCCGTAGCCATAGATAATTATACCAAATCCTATAGTATTTTATAAACTGATTTTTTTTATTCAATAGAGGAAAATATCACTATCAAGAAGTATTAAAGCTCAAATATTAAATATCAAGGACCGTTAATTTTAGATGTTTTAAAGCTTTAAAAGTCAGTTGTCTTCCTCTTGAGGTTTTTTTGAGGAATCCTATTTGTAGCAAATAAGGCTCTATGAATTCTTCGACAGTGCGAACGTCCTCTGATAGAGCTGAAGCAATCGTCTCGACGCCAATTGGTTGGTTATTGAATTTTTCCGCCAAAGTTTTCAAATACTCTTTATCCAGATCTATTAGGCCGATCTCGTCGATCTCAAGCAGGGTAAACAATTTTCCTAAAAGTTTCTCGTCGATCTCAATGTGCTTATCAACCTCGAGAATATCACGTGCTCGTTTTAAGATCCTGTTAGCCAACCTTGGGGTTTTACGGGCTCTTAGGGCAATTTGCGAGGCAGCTTCACTGGTAATAGGAATTCCTAGTATTTTTGCCGACCTTTTGATAATTCTTTCAATTTCCGGAATCGTGTAGTAGTCGATCCGAAGTAGAAGGCCAAAGCGGTCCCGAAGAGGCGCTGAAAGTAAGGCTAATTTAGTTGTTGCGCCGATAATTGTGATTCGCGGTACTGGCAAACGAACAGTTCTTGCCGACGGCCCTTTACCAATGATAATATCCAAAGAGTACTCTTCCATGACCGGATAGAGCATCTCTTCAACTGGTTTAGGCAGCCTATGGATTTCGTCGATGAACAGGACATCGTTATCTTTCAGATTGGTTAAAATCGCCGCCAGATCACCGGTTTTTGTGATCGTAGCGCCTGAAGTGACCTTAATCTCGCCTTTTAGTTCATTTGCGACGATATAAGCTAGAGTAGTCTTTCCTATCCCAGGCGGTCCATAAAAAAGAATGTGCTCCGAAGGTTTACCTCTTTTGATAACGGCGTCGATAAATAATTTTAGGGTTTTAACGATATTTTCCTGGCCAATGTAATCCTTCAATAATTTAGGTCTCAAGTTTTCTTCGTTTTTATTAACACTCATGCAAGTTATTATACTTGATTCCCTCCTCCGCGGGAATGACATACAAAAGTAAAATGTAAGCAAATAATTATTTCGTTTTTTTTAATGATTCTTTGATTTTCTCTTCTATAGAAAGATTTTTAGGCAGTTTACTAAGTAGTTTTTTAGCCTCGTGGGATTTATAGCCTAAAGACACTAAAGCATCAATAACGGTCTTGTCTTCTTCACTCATTACCATATTCTTAATGTCAAACTCGCTCTTTAGTTTAGTAGACAATTCCAAAATTATCTTCATAGCAGTTTTTCGACCAAGTCCCGGCACCCGCGTGAGGACGTCAACGTCATTATTCTTCACGCATGAGACTAATGAGTCTAATGAGACAAATGAAATGACGGAAAAAGCTGTCTTCGGTCCGACGCCGGAGACACTTAAAAGCAATTTAAAAAAATCGTGTTGTTGTTTGGTCTCAAAACCGAAGAGAACCAGGGCATCGTCGCGGACTTGGAGATAAGTATAGAGCTCAATAGGTGATAGATGCTCGATCTTAGATAATAGAGATGGGGGAAGATAGACCTGGTAAAAGACACCGCCGGATGTTTCGATTAATCCGACGTTGCCATCAACTTCGACAAGCTTGCCTTTGAGTTTACCTATCATAAATTAAACAGTCAAACTGTTAAACGGTTAAAACCTAAAAAAACTATTAAACGAGTTTAAACGTTTTAAATGTTTAAAAGTTTTTTTAACTGTTTAAGTTTTAAGGTTTAATGTTTATCTCTCGTTCTATCTCCAGCAATCTATTATACTTCGCCACATTCTCTCCGTGGACAGGTGGGCCAAAGTTGACAAAATCTGCGCCGGCGCCGACGCTGAAATCTGCAATAAAGCTATCGTCGGTCTCGGCAAAATCAGAACCAATAAGGCAACTCAATTGATTTTTTTTAGCGATATTGATGAGGCCCAGGGTTTCGGTAATCGTACCGACTTGACTCGGACGGATGGTGACGGCGGAACAGTTCTTTTCGCCGATCACCTTTTCCAATCTTTCTTTATTAGAACCGATCAATAAATCGCCGACTAAATAAATCTCTTTGGAAATAAGGCTATTCAGCTTTTTCCATCCGTGCCAATCATCGTGGCCTAGGGGGTCACTTATAATTAAGGGAGAATATTTCTTTATCAAAGACTGATCAAGAAAATTAAGGTATTCGTCAACTGGCACAGATTGCTGCTTGTCTTTTATAAAATATCGATTGTTTGTCAGGTAAGACGAGGCTCCAAAATCAACTCCCAAAAAAATATCCCGTCCATAGACCAACCCTTTCTTAGTGACAGTTTCTTTTATGGCTTCAACTACGTCAAGGTTAAAGTTGAAATTAAATTTATATAGTTCCCTGATCAAATGATAAAGGTCTACGCCGACTTGATATGATCGCGAGTAGCTAAAAGACGAAGAAGGAAGAATCTGAAATTCTTTAAAATCCAAATCCACCTGGCCGTGTTTTCCGCCCATGAGCAAAGTAAAGATCGGAGAGGGCAGCTTGTCTAAACTAGAACCTGTTGGAAAAAGCTTTTCAAATAGAGAGTTGATATATTTAAATAATGGCAGTTTTAGCTCGTATGACGCAGCTTTGGCAATCAGATAAGATATTGCCAAAAGAGTATTGAGTCCCAATTTACTCTTGTTTTTTGTGCCATCAGCGGTAATCAGCCAATTATCAATCTCTATCTGTTTGGTCGGGGAGACTCCCTGAAGTTTTGGACCCAATAGATCGTTAATATAAGATACAGCTTTTAAAACGCCTCTACCATTATATCGACTCTCATCCTGATCCCTTAACTCGATGACGAGATCATTTTCTGTACCTTCAAGCGAAGGGACGCTGACGTTTATTTCGTGATCATCACTCAAGATTAATCTTGCGAAGATCGTCGGATAACCTCTGGAATTGATGATTTCCGAGGCAGTAATTTTCTTAATATTCGCCATATATAATTAGATTATAGATGATAGATTTTAGATATTAGAAGTCATTTTTTCTTAGATGAGAATAGTTTTCTCTCTACATCAAATACTATCTGTCTTGTCCTATCGATGACGTCAGGAGTGACGGAGAGACTGGTAATTCCTGCTTTAACTAATTTTTCTACAATTTCCGGATAGTCTGAAGGCGCTTGACCACAGATTGAAGATGTAATGCCGTGTTTTTGGCAGGTTTTAACAATATATTCTAAGACTGAAAGGATAACAGGAGTTCTTTCATCATACAAAGCTGCCACTTCTTCATTGTCCCGATCGATTCCTAATAACATCATTGTTAAATCATTAGTACCTATTGAAACACCATCTATTCCAATTTTAATAAATTCTTCTAAGCCTAATGCAGCAGCAGGTACTTCCACCATTATCCATAACTTAAAATCTGGGTAAGAAAAAAGTCCAGATTCTTCGACAAGCTTTTTTATTTTAATTAACTCCCAGGAAGTTCTTATAAAAGGAATCATTAAGTGGAGATTCCGATATCCTTTTTGCCAGATCTTGAGAATAGACATCAATTCTAGTTTGAAAACGTCTGGATTAGATATATATCTAAAAGCACCTCTAAAACCTAGCATGGGATTTTCCTCATGCGGTTCAAATTCTTTACCACCAACCAAATTTCTAAATTCATTAGTTCTAAAATCTGTAGCTCTATAGATTACAGGTCTAGGAGAAAAAGGAGCGGAAAATTTCAAAAGATTACTTGAAAGACTTTTAATAAATAATTGCTGTTTTTTTTCTTTAATAAACTGTTTCGGGTGAATTCCTATTTGAGCAAATATAAATTCTGCTCGAAGGAGACCGATGCCGTCCACATGCATCTTCGATACCTTTAAAGCATTTTCTGGCTCGGCTAAATTGACATAAACTTTTGTAGCTGTTTGAAGTTTTTTTATGGCAGTCGAACTTTTGGAAGTAGTTGCAGTAAAAGCTTTTCCTCTGAATATTTCACCGGTTGCACCGTTGACGGTAATCACTTCGCCTTCCTTGACGATCTTGGTCACCCTTTCAGCTCCGACGACCGCTGGAATTCCCAACTCTCGAGAAACAATAGCTGCATGAGATGTCCGACCGCCTTTTTCAGTGACGATGGCAACCGCCCTTTTCATCGCCGGTACATAGTCCGGGTTAGTCTGTGTTGCCACAAGAACATCACCAGCCTTGACTTTGTCAATTTCAGATGGCGAAAAAATTATTTTAACCGGCCCAACTGCGATACCTGGGGACGCGGGAGCACCTGTGAGAATAGGCGCTTGCGATTTATTAATCAAATTGGAATCATTAGATTTATTTACCTTGTTGGTAGTAGTCACCGGTCTTGACTGGGTGATATAGACTTTTCCTTTTTCAATTGCCCACTCAATATCTTGGGGAAAATAATAATGTTTTTCAATATCTGATACTAATAAAGCAATTTTAATTACTTCTTCGTCAGAAATTTTTTGATTAGTTCCTTCTTTACCCAAACGCACTTCTTTATTGAAAGTATTGGATTTGACCATTTTGACTTGCTGTTTTTTTATTTCCTTTTTTGTAATAAGGAACGAGTTCTTGCTCACCTCAAAATGATCAGGAGTAACCTTTCCCTGAACTATATATTCACCTAAACCTAAAATAGCTTCAATGACGATTTTATTTTTGTCATTGGTCACCGGATCTATAGAAAAAGCCACGCCTGATTTATCCGACTGAACCATCCTTTGCACTACCGCTGCCAAGCCGATTTTTTCGTTGTCAAATTTTTGCTCGTGACGATAGTAAATGGCTCTCTCTGTAAAAAGCGAAGCAAAACATTCTTTAATTTTTTTCAAAAGATGAGCTTCACCTCGCACATTTAAAAATGTTTCTTGCTGGCCGGCAAAAGACGCTCCGGGCAAATCTTCGGCCGTCGCCGAGGAGCGCACAGCAACAAGGGGAGGAGTATATAAATTCTTGATTTTGACGAAGCTTTTTTTTAACAAGTTATTTTGACGATTATAAAAATGGTTTTCTTTTATCGAAAGATCGTCATAATATTTAATAATTTCTTTAACCAAATCGTTGGGAAGATGTGAATTATTAATCAACTCCTTAATTTGAATCGAGGCTTGTCTTAATTCATCAGGATTATTGTAGTTCAGAGTAGAAAGTATCGAGGAAATTTTTCCTTCCAAATTTGCCGATTTTATGAAATTAAAGTAGGCGGCGGAAGTAACTATAAACCCATAAGGAATTGGTAGGCGAGCATTGGTCATTTCCCCTAAATTTGCTCCTTTTCCTCCGACCAGACCACCTTCATCTTTTCCGACTTCTTCAAACCAGACGATGGTTTTTTTGTTGGCCATTTATCACTAAGAGTAGAAAAAATTAATAACCATGTCAAGCGAATTAGTTTTTATGAGGTAATTATTTTTATCATTGACAAGATAAAAATCTTCTGCTATTATTTGGGTTACCAATGAAAATTTCGCTATCCTAAAGGCACCATTGGATGCACAACTTGCACTCCGAACAGCCTCACATAATTAATTTTTAATTTGAAATTTTTAATTTTTAAATTGTGTTTGGGGTTGAGGGCTCGTAGTTCAGCTGGCTAGAACATCGCATTTGCAATGCGAAGGTCACCGGTTCAAGTCCGGTCGAGTCCACGAGCACTTTAACAATCCGGTTGTTGAAATTTTTAAAGTAGGTTAAGCAATTTTTTATTGTTAACAAGAGTGATGGGAGAAATTAAAGCTAATGGCGAATGCCTTGGCAGTTTAAGCCGAAGAAGGACGGGTGCTAACGCCCGAAAACAACGATGAGCCCGTATGTAGGCGCTACAAATCGTTGGTTTCCGAATGGGGCAACCCCATCTTGCGTAAGCAAGGTGATCAGGTACCGCATGGTACCCGAGGGTAAGCTGGAGAACTGAAACATCTCAGTATCCAGAGGAAAAGAAAACAACCAGCCTCGCTTAGACGCAAGTCTAGGCGGGCAGTGATTGCGCAAGTAGCGGCGAGCGAAAACGCAATAGTCTAAACCCCGCTCTGCGGGGGGTTGTGGGGCAAATAATGTGGAATCTCATCTTGGGTAAAAAAACGTTCTGGAAAGGACGGCCATAGAAAGTGATAGCCTTGTATTTTAAACCTAAGATAGTCCTATTTTGTTCCCAAGTACCACGAGGCACGGCAAACCTTGTGGGAAGCAGGGTCGGTCACGACCCAAGACTAAATACTTAAACTGACCGATAGTGAACTAGTACCGTGAGGGAAAGGTGAAAAGCACCCCGTCAAGGGGAGTGAAATAGATACTGAAACCATTAGCTAACAAACAGACAGAGTCCCGCTTAGCGGGATGATGTCGTGCCTATTGAAGAATGAGTCAGCGAGTATACGTTTTAGTGTTTTTTGTTTAAACCCGTTTAAATCGGGAGTAGGCAAAGCGAAAGCGAGTCCTAATAGGGCGAATTTACACTTAACGTATGACCCGAAACTGGGTGAGCTAACCATGGGCAGGATGAACCTCGATGAAAATCGGGGGGAGGTCCGAACCCGTTGTCGGTGAAATGACATGGGAAGACTTGTGGTTAGGGGTAATATGCCTATCGAACCCAGAGATAGCTGGTTCTCCTCGAGATATATTTAGGTATAGCCTCGTTATTAATTTTTCGCGGGGTAGAGCGACTAGATGGTTTTGAAAGCGTAAGCGATCAAGACCAACTAAACTCCAAATACGCGAAAAAACTATTCGAGAGTCAGTCGAGTCCGGATAAGCGGATTTCGGCGAGAGGGAAACATCCCAGACTCTCATCTAAGGTTCCTAAATGACTTTTAAGTGAAAAGGTCGTTGCGTTTCCAATACAGCTGGTAGGTTGGCTCAGAAGCAGCCATCCTTTAAAGAGTGCGTAACAGCTCACCATAATATCCCCGCTCTGCGGGGAGGAAGCTCGGCGCCAAAAATGATCGGAACTAAAAAGTCTACCGAAGATGGAGATGTCCCGCTCTGCGGGACGTGGTAGAGGAGCTTTCCAAAAGCAGCGAAGTATTACCGTAAGGTAAGATGGAGTTTTTGGAAGTGAGAATGCTGACATAAGTAGTGAATCTCCCGATAAAAACTCGGGATGCCGAAAGTCTGAGGTTTCCCCGGCAATGTCAATCATCCGGGGGTCAGTCGAATCTAAGGGGGTACCGTCTGGTACTTCCGATGTACAAATCGTTAATATTCGATTACTTATTTTTTGGCGTTATTACTTGATTTATGACGAAGTTTGATATTCCTGCCCTTCTATATGAGGGGTTAAGTAGTGAGTTAACTCGCAAGAGTTAACAAACTACGAATACAATTCTGTCGCAAGACGGGAGAGTGGGATGACTTAAGCTTCCGGGAAAAATAGATCAAGGAGTTAAAAAATAATTCGTACCGCAAACCGACACAGGTAGACTGGTAGAGTATACCAAGGCAGACGGGTAATGGTTGTTCAAGGAATTCGGCAAAAAAACTGAGCGTAAGTTATACAAGATGCTCTGGAGGTACCGTCTGGTACCCCCTTCAACAAAAGTTTGTCAACCGACTGTTTAGCAAAAACACAGGTTCCTGCAAACCCCAATAGGGGATATATAGGAGCTGAGACCTGTCCAGTACTGGTAAGTCAACCGCTTTGGGTGATCTAATTTATTTAGTTAGCCCGAGGTGTAAGCTCCAGTGAACGACAGCTCTAACCCTGAGAGTTCTAAGGTAGCGTAGCCCCTTGCCGGGTAAGTTCCGGCCCGCATGAAAGGTTTAACGAGTTGACAACTGTCTTGAACTGCCGCCCGACGAAATTGAAATGGCTGTGAAGATGCGGCCTACTTGCACATGGACAAAAAGACCCCGGGAGCTTTACTGAAGCTAGGTATTGATGGAGTGAAATTAACTGTTGAGCGTAGGAGGGACCACGCTTAGCGTGGGACAATGAAACACCTCTCTTTGATTTTTCTTTATCTGAGCCCGCTTAGCGGGCAACAGTGCTTGGCGGTCAGTTTAACTGGGGCGGTTTCCTCCAAAAAGGTAACGGAGGAGCACAAAGGTCAGCTTGGTCCGGATGGAAATCGGACTGTACGTGCATACGCATAAGCTGGCTTAACTGCGAGAGTGACCACTCGAGCAGATGCGAAAGCAGGTGTTAGTGATCCCCTGAATCGCAGTGATTGCGGTCAGGGCTTAACGGATAAAAGCTACCCCGGGGATAACAGGCTAGTCGTTTCCGAGAGTTCATATCGACGAAACGGTTCGGCACCTCGATGTCGGCTCACCGTATCCTAGGGCTGAAGTCGGTCCTAAGGGTTGGACTGTTCGTCCATTAAAACGGTACGCGAGCTGGGTTCAGAACGTCGTGAGACAGTTCGGACTCTATCCTGTGCAAGCGCTTGAACTTTTGACACTGAATGCATCTCAAGTGTGAAGCAGACTCCAAGATTAGAAGTTCTTATTAGCTTTCCAGAAGAATACTGGACATATAGGCCTTAGGTGTAAGCCCTGTAAAGGGTTCAGCCGAGAGGTACTAAGTAGCAATCTCCCATCGCTTTTGTTAATATAATTCCTACATGATTATTCTTGCCATTGATTCCGGAATCGAAAAAACCGGATACGCAATATTTAAGAATAAGAAGTACGTCACTTCCGCGCTTATTAAGACAAAAAAAAGTTTAACCACGGAAAAGAGATTGATGGAGATTTATTTTAGATTAAAAGAGATTATTAAAAAACATCAACCGGATAAAATTATTTTAGAAAGACTCTTCTTTTTTAAAAATCAGAAAACTGCTATTTTAGTTAGTCAAGCACAAGGAGTTTGTCTTTTACTAGCTGCACAAAACAAAATCTCCGTCGGTTTCCTAACACCGCTTCAGATTAAGCAAGCAATCACCGGCTACGGCCAGGCAGACAAGAAATCCGTTCAGAAAATGATTAGATTAGAAATGGGAATTGATATCACGCAGGACGATGAGGCCGACGCCGTCGCCTGTGGACTTGCTTATATACTCATCGGGAAGGTGTAATGCCACTGATGTCTTTTATCCACTTTAAATATTTAGTTACATCAGTAAATTGAATTCCGCTCGAATCAATTCCAACAAGATAAGACTTCCTGAGCAAATAATCATTAATAATCAGAGGACTCCCTGAATCTCCAGGTTGGATTCTATAACCATCATTCACATAGGCTGCAATAACTTTATCAGAAAAAGTTGTTCCTAAAAACGTGTTAAAAGCTAAAGTTATTATTTGCGGCTTTTGAATAGTCAAAGATATTTCTTTAATAGTATCTGAAAAAATAAGATTTCCTTTATTATCAATTCCTATCGCGCCCCAACCTATCGCTGAGGCCGGTTTTGAAAAGTCAATTTTTTGTGCAAGAACAATTGGGTAATAGGGTAAATCGGATACTCTTATAAGAGCCAAGTCATTAATAGACATTATTCCCTTATCTAAGATAGTATTTATTTTAAATCCATGATTAGGATACAAATCATAAACCGTCGGAAATCTAACTTTTGAATAGTCAAATCTCTGCTTCTTTAAATCATAATAACCAATTAACACGGCTATATTTTGATCTTTAATAATATTACCTTTACTGTCAACATTGGCGACACAATGTGCTGCCGTAATAATCCAATTCTTATCAATAATCGCGCCTGTGCATTTACGGGAAGAACTAAGTTTTGTTTGATCAATAAAACCATATTCGTCCACGGCTTTATTTCGATTAAATAGCATAACAACATAACTTACGGCATTTTTATCCAGAGGTTCAAAAGACTTTGATTGATCAAATAAGATAATATCCGACAAAGATGGTTGGACAGAATTGGCCTTAGTCCTGAGGAAAAATTTGTTGTTTAAAACTAAAGCTAATACAAAGATAAGCACAAGTAAAATTATAAGAGTAAGTACGTTATTATGTTTTTTAGTTTTTTTCATTTTTAATTAGCCCCAATTCGTCCTAATTTTTTCGCTGCATATTCAGCTGCCTTTTGCATTGCGGGTATTACGCTTTTTGTTTTTATGTATTGAGTAATGAAACCAGCGGTATAAGCATCTCCGCAACCGGTCGTGTCGACTATTTTTTTTGGCCTGACTGCCTCTTGAAAATAAATTTTTCCTTGAGAATAACCAAAACTTCCTTTTTCCGCATCGGTAACTATCAAAATTCTGTCTTTCAAATAAGGCAGTCTTATTTCCAACTTCCTAAAGTCAATCTTTTCATAAGGCCTTTTGACGAGTTCGGAATATTCGTGAGCATTGATTATTAACACATCTAAGGCGTCAAAAAAATCCGTCAAATCTTTTATCGGTCTTCTACAGTCAAGGGCTGAAAGATTAACAAAAGTCAGTGTTTGCTCGCCTTTTAAATAAGTAATCATTTTTTTCTTTTCCTTCAAATCTAAATTCTCTAATGGTGAAAAATAAATATGTTTCGCCTTTTTCAAATCTTTATGAAGAAAAAATTCTTTTAATAAATGACTCGAAGTCTCATAATGAATAATTGTTCTTTCTCCTTTATCCGTAAGAATTATTGAAGAAATTTTATAATAATCTTTCTCTATTTGACAAAATTCTGTTGAAACATTTTTGTCCGTCAGTTTTTTGAAGATAACATCAAGATAGGGATTATCACCAACTTTACCAAATACAGCACTCCGAAGACCCAATTTAGCTACTCCAACAGCAACATTGACTCCACCGCCGCCGATGTCTTCATGGAAAAAGTCAGAATAGTACTTGCCCCCGATTGCGAGATGAAAACGATCTTTATCTTTTGTAAAAGTAGATCCTTTAAAATACAAATCAATGCTGATATTTCCAACGGAGATAAGATCGTACATAAATTAAGAATAACACAATTTTCAGTTTTCAATTTACATTGAATTTTCAATGACTCAATTTTCAAACTTTAATAATTAAAACATGGTAAATTTATTGAAAATTGTAAATTGTTAATTGAAAATTTATAATATTAATATGCTTACGATAATTTGCGGTGAGGATTCTGTCTCCTCATATAACTATTACTCTTCACTGAAAAAAAACTACAAAGATAAGGATTTTCAAGTAATAGAAATTCCTTCTTCAGAACTGGAAAACATCCCTTCGTGGATGGGGGAGTCCCAATCTTTATTTAAGCAAAATAAAGTTTTTTTTACTCAAAATGTCAATAAGAAACTATCGAGAAAATTAAATTTAAAAATCAATCGAGTCATAGAAAAATTAATCAAAGATAAAACTATCCAAGTCGTTACATGGGAAGAGGAAATATCTTCGCGGTTTCTGAAGTTTCCTAAAGGTTCAGGTACCATGCGGTACCTGATTAAAGAATTCAAACCGTCACAGAATATTTTTAAGCTCCAGGACGCGATTTATCCCGGGAACTTAAAAAACTTTATCACTACCCTAAATCAATTAACCGAGTCTGTTGATGAGAATTTTGTGTTCATTATGATAATGCGCCATATAAAAAATCTCTTGCTTGTAAAATCCGGAGACGGTTCATCCAAGCTTCAATCCTGGCAAATTGCTAAACTTAAAGGACAAGCTTCAAAGTGGCAGCTCGATAAACTAATTAATTTTTATGACGCCTTTCACAAGATCGACGTCTCCCAAAAAACCTCCAGCAACCCCTATTCAATAAAGAAATCCCTTGACATTCTAGCTTGTTATTATTTATGATTTTATTCTATGGCACAAATTCCCGATCATGTTTTTCGCGGTTATGACCTAAGAGGAGTCGTCGGAACAGAATTAGACGAAGAAAGAGTCGAACTCTTGGGAAAAGCATACGCTACTTGGCTTCTTGAAAGAAGAATCTATGACTGCGTCATCGGTTACGACTCAAGAGAATCAAGTCCAAAATTTTGCGAAGTGATGGTCAAAGCACTAACCGAATCAGGAATAACAGTCTATAACATTGGAATTACGCTGTCTCAGATCGCCTATTTTGCACAATACTATTTCCGAACTAGAGGGATGGTGATGATTACCGCGTCACACAACCCAAAAGAATACAATGGTTTTAAATTTGCTACTGGTTTCTCGGCAACCATGGAAACAGATGAAGTAATTGCTTTTCGTGAATTGGTTAGATCGGGAAAGTTTATAAAGTTAGACAAAAAAGGGTCTCATATAAAGAAAGATATTTTCCAGATTTATAAAGAAGATTTGTTAAAAAAAATTGGAGCTATAAAAAAATTCAAAGTCGTTGTTGATTCGTGCGCTGCAACTACGGGTTTATTTTTACCGGAAATTTTAAGAGCAGTGGGATGTGAGGTCATCGAACAAAATACTAAACCAGACCCGTCATTTCCAGTTGGGGTCGCGGATCCGACCGAAAAAGAAGTCCAAGAAAGACTCGCTAAGAGAGTGGTTTCAGAAAAAGCCGATCTAGGATTTTCTTACGATACTGATGGTGACAGAATAGGGATAGTTGATAATGAAGGAAGCCTCATCTGGAACGACGTTCTTGTTTCTATATTTTCAAAAGATATCTTAGATTTTCTTCCCGGAGCGAAGATTATTTATAATGCTCTTTGCTCAAAACAAGTTACAGAAGTCATTGATCAGGCAGGTGGAAAGGGAATTTTGTGGAAAGTAGGACATTCTTTTATTAAAGCCAAAGCTCGTGAAGAAGGAGCTGCATTTGGAGGAGAATTGAGTGGTCATTTCTTTTTCCTTGATAATTTTTACGGCCACGACGATGGCGCAATTGCTTCTCTTCGATTATTAGCATATCTTACAAGAGTTAATAAATCTTTAAAGCAAGTTATTTCCGACCTTCCGCATTATTTCTCCAGCCCCGAAATAAAAGTCGGATGCGCTGATGCTATCAAATTTCAATTTGTTTCCGACAAAATTGGTGACGAGTTGAAAAAACTCTATCCTCAGGCAAAATTTAATACTATCGATGGTGTTCGAGCCGACACAGAAAACGAAATGATTATTTTTAGAGCTTCACAAAACGGTCCTTATTTAACCGTGAAGTTTGAAGCAAAAACTCAGGAGAAATATGATTTTCTGAAAAAAAAGATAGCGGAAATTTTACACAAATTTTCAGAAGTAGATTTCAAATCAGGAGTCAATGTTGATTCATTGAAGTAAACATGGTTTTAACTAAAAAAGATCTGAAGTTTTTAGAAGACAAGTCTTTTGAACTAATCAAGAAAGCTGATCGAATGATACTTGAAGGTTTTCAAAAAGATAAAACAATAAAAAATAAAGATATCAGAGACATCTCTACAAATATCGACGTTTCAGTTGAAGAATTCTTAAAAGATAAACTCAAAGAGTTACTTCCTGAAGCGGGCTTTATAATCGAGGAAGGAAAATCTACTCCTAGCAACGAGTACAACTGGGTAATAGACCCTATCGACGGAACAAAATACTATAGCGGAAAAGTCCCTATGGTCATAACGCAAATTGGACTACTTTATAAAAATAAATCTATCTTGGGTCTATGTAGTAATCCATTTACCGGCGATATATTTTCAGCCTCTCTTGGTAATAATACAAAAATAAACAAAAAGATAGTTAAGTTGGATATGAAGAAAACTCCGAATGAATCAATTGTCGACTGTGATTTTGGGGGTCTTGACCAGAATATCGACTCAAAGATTGAACTATTCAGATACCTCGTTAATAATTTTTATCGAGTCAGAATAACAGCCGGTTTCCTGCACCCTTATCTTATAACCGGCGCTATAGATGTTATTGTAACCTATCTTAAAGACCGAACCCAAAAAAAAGAAAAATTCACAATTGATTATTCACCAAGATTTATTCTTTATGAAGAACTTGGTTTTGTCAAAAAAGACTTTATATTCAAGAACTTACCAATCATGGTTATATCTTCTAAAGATTTAATGAATTCTTTTGTAAAAAATTACGAACAGTTTAAACCTATATGAATACAAATCAATGGGATAAATATGCCAAAATCTTTGATCAAGGAATAGGTGACGGAAAAGAAAAACTTCACAGCCAATATATTGATCCTCTAATTTTTAAATATCTCGGCAAAAAACATTATGGTCATATTGCAGATTTAGGCTGCGGAAATGGTTATCTTTTAAATCGCCTAGATAAATATTCTGAAAAAATTTCTGGCTTAGACTACTCTAAAAATCTCTTAAAAATCGCTAAAAATAGAATTAAAAATAAGACAAAAATTTCTCTAATACAGTGTGACTTAGAAAAGGAAATTTTGTTAACTAATGAATCTTGTAATGTTTTAATCGCAAATATGTTATTACAGTATTTACCGACTCTAGAAGCATTTTCAAAAGAATCAGCGCGAGTGCTAAAAAAAGATGGAATTCTAATAGTTATTGTTGATCATCCTGGGCACGCATTGTTTTCAAGAGCGCAGGAGCTTGCAGGAAAGAAAGATCCGCATTTTATAACTACAGGATGTTATTTCAAAAAAGAAAAAAGGCTAAAAAAATCTCTATGGGGTAAGGCTGTTCTTGAATACTATCATCGGCCGATTTCATCTTATATAAGTTCCTTTCTTTCTTATTTTAAGCTTGAGCTTATTGACGAAAATACTCAAGACGGAGAAATGCCAAGGATCTTAGGCTTAAAGTTTATTAAGGACAGTTCCTAAAGGAACTGTCCTTTTAAAGACCGTCCCAGAAAAAAACCTAATTTCTGCTATAATATAGGCTGTATGGCGGAAGATAATAAAATCGCTCTTTCAGAGTATACACAGGCTCTTTTAAGCGCACTAAACAGCATCAAATCAAAAACCAGACCAGATGATGTTTCTGCTCTCTCTGTTTCTCAAACAGTCTCATTTTTTGCTCTTGTATATGAAAAAGTTAGAAACGCTGTAGAATTTCGCGAAGACCATCTTATCTTACGGGCTGCGATTGAGCGGATTTTAAGACGGCGTTTCTCTTTAAATCCAGACGGACGGGGAGAGGCGGAAAATCTCCTCCGCGAACTTCTTTGGGCCAGGTACTTTGATAATGCCACGCTCGGCGGAGAAGACGTTATCAAAAGCCAAGAGCTAATCGACAAATATACAATCCTTAAAAAACAGTTAGTCAGCGGTCGAGATTCGGAAATGCAGATCTATCTAAACCAATTTTTAATCGACCTTTTGACATGCGAGATCGAAGAGAATTTAAAGCCTGAATCGGCCCAAACTCATGCAAATTTCACTTTCTATATCTACCAGGTTTTGAGGAAAAAAATCAAAATTGAAGGCTTAAAAGAAGACCAAAAGGATGCTTATTTTTTAGTAGCCGTCGAGAAAATTTATGGAAAAAGCGACCGCTCCTACTTACGCTATCACCTATTTATTACTTTTTATAAAACCTTGGCCAATTACTCAACTGATGAAATTAAAAAACTTTCGACTTCGCTTCCGTCGATCTTCAAAAAGATTGACGACATGATCGCCAATCCATACGTAGACAACCTGACAAAATTTACTCGAAAACAGCTGCCGCCTTTTCTCGTTCTTTTTGAACTTTTTAAAAATAAACTTCAAGATATCGCTGGCATTTTGACTGACAAAGAAAAACTTTGGAGCGAAGTCGATCAAACTTGCCGAGACAAATACCAGCAGCTCGGGGTCAGAATCAGAAATCTGGCGATAAGAAGTTTTATATATATACTCTTGACCAAGATGCTCTTTGCCTTGATTCTCGAATTTCCCTTATCTCTCTATATATATGGCGATGTTAACAGTACTTCTATTATCATCAATAGCATTTTTCCGGCGATTTTAATGGCGGTTATTTTGGCATTTTTTCGAGTCCCAGGCGAAGAAAATACGAAAAAAATCTATCAGAGAATGGTCGAGATTATCGACGAGGATAAAAGCTTTGAAACCCAGGTAGCCTTTATGCCGAAAAAACCTCGTTACAGACGACCTCTTCTGATATTTGGCTTTACGATTTTTTACTCACTGACTTTTTTCGTCACTTTATCACTAATCTATGAAGCGCTGCTTTATCTCAACTTCAATCTTGTCAGTCAAATTATTTTTATTTTCTTTGTCAGTGTCGTTACTTTCTTCTCTTATCGGATCAGGCAAGTGACAAAGGAATTGAGACTCGAGGATAAACAAGGAGTTCTTACTCCGATTGTCGATTTTTTCTTCATGCCGATTTTATCATTGGGAAAATTTTTCTCTCAAGAAATAGCAAAATTGAATTTCTTTATTTTTATCTTCGACTTCATCATCGAAGCCCCATTTAAACTACTTTTTGAGGTGGTTGAAGAATGGATTTCTTTTGTACGCAAACGCAAGGAAGAAATTATCTAATTAAATAATTACAGATTGCTGATTACAAATTAATTTGTAATTTGAAATCCGAAATTAAATAATCAATTAATTAATTCTATAGTAATACGTCGAAAACGGCAATTTTTCTAATTTCTTGAATAATCTTTTCTCCCAACCTTTTACTGGAAAACCGTGAGAAATAACAACTGTTCTTTTTTTTAATTCTTTGTTCATCTTTAATGCCAGTTTTTCAATGAGCTTTGGCATCAAAAATAAATAAACATAGTCGGCTTGTTTTAAATCACTGTCAAAAATATTTTCTGTTTTAAATTTAATGTTATTTGCGCCTAAGATTTTAGCCCAGAAAATCAATAAGGGGTTAATGTCTACTCCCACCCCCTTCACTCCATATTTTCTCACCGCGGTTCTTACTATCCTTCCGTCCCCACTTCCCAATTCTATAAATAATTTTCCTTTCTTAAGCTCGACTTCCTTCAATATCTCTTCGATTCTTTTTTTCCTGGTCGCAACATAAGGCGAACCCATGATCGAAGAGTAAATAAGGGAAAGGGTATAGATTGACATTAACATTAAAAATAAAAGTAGCGATAAAATCAAAATTAAATAAAGAATTAAGTAGAGCATCTTTTTAGTATAATATATTTAGATTTTTTAAGCGCCCTTAGCTTAACGGATAAAGTATCTGTCTTCGGAACAGATGATGGGGGTTCAATTCCTCCAGGGCGCACCAAAACCAGGGTCCGTAGCTCAACTGGTAGAGCAGTGCCCTCTTAAGGCATTGGTTGAGAGTTCGAGTCTCTCCGGACTCACTTTTTGTTGTTAAAATAAGCTAAATAATTTCAATCCTCATGGAGTTGAATGAGAGGATGATTTTGAGGTTATATTATTTTATAAATAATATTTTTTTATTACTTAACAAATGAGTTGAGTTTGGTTTTAAATCCTTTAGTGATCCTATAGGTTTTTTTTCTAATCTACCTTCTCTCATTAACCTTTTTTTAAAACCTACAGCTTGATTCTCAGGCATATTCCTAAAAATATTATTGCCTAGAAGCCCTGTTAAAGCTTCATCTCCAATTGCGAAATGATGTGCTAGTATTTTCCATGCCAACTCATTATAACTAGGGTGTCCGTATTTTAATGTAAGCTCTAATCTTCCACTATGAATTCCTCTATCTTCGCTTACCGACTCAATAAATTTTTCTAATTCTATTTGAGATATTTGAGCTAACTTTGATTCTAAAGTCTTAATTGTTTGAGGTATGCAAACTCTACCTAATTCGCCCTCCGATCTCATAAGAATATCATCAATATAGCATGCATAAGTCATTCCGTTAGTTCCCTTAACATACGCAAAACCCTCATCTATATTTACATCAGTCGCTCGCTCATCATCTGATATTATGGAACGAACACCTCCATAACGAGTTTCGATTCGGTAAGACATAAGTATATTATAGGATATTTATATAGAAAATAATACTTAAACAGTGTCAATGCGCAGGGATATGGATTATCATCGTATCTTTATTTATAGTTGTCTAAATGTTTGATAAACCTTATGCATATATATTTCCAAAGAGTTCCATTCTGGGAACTCTTGGCTCACAAATTATTAAGAAGCGTAACAAAAAACGGTTGTTTTCAGTTAGAAACAGAGCGGTAGAGTAACCCGCTCTTTTTTTGTCATCTGTACCCCTATCAATAATGTAATAATGACATAAATATATCTATTCATATACCCCATCTATACCTAATTTCATACTATTATTACGAG
>LBST01000009.1 GCA_000991135.1 Candidatus Roizmanbacteria bacterium GW2011_GWC1_37_12
TAGGAGAGTAAAAAAACGTCAAGATCTTAAAAGATTATGGGATAGTCTAAAAAACAAAATTTGCCGTTTATAGACCCATTATTTGAAACATAAACTTACAATTATTGTGGTTGAGACAGGATATGTTGCAAAGACAATAATCGATTTTTATCAGAACGAAGGAATAGTTACTGAGCCGGCCGGAGCTTTGTCTGTAGCAGGAGTGGAAAATATTAAAGAAAAAATTAAAGGAAAAAATGTTGTTTGCATTATTTCCGGCGGAAACAATGATTTATTAAGGTATCCGGAAATTCTGGAAAAAAGCCTGGTTTATCAGGAAAGAAAACATTATTTTTTGGTGGAATTTGCCCAGAAACCAGGCCAACTGAAAAAGTTTTTGAATCATGTCTTAGGTCCGACCGATGACATAGTTCTCTTTGAATATATCAAGAAAAACAACAAGGAAAAAGGTCCAGCCTTGGTTGGGGTTGAATTAAAAGACCGGAAAAATCTTGAGCCGATTTTGAAAAAGATGAAGGAATTTTCTTTTAACTACAAGACGATTGATGATAATGAATTGTTATATAGTTATTTGATTTGATGAAAAACAAAAGAAGCAATCAGCTAACAGGGGTGCCAGGAGAAAAAGATTGGTACAAAAGAGCGCCGGCCCGGGGGATGATGAGGGCAGTCGGATTCAAAGATGAGGATTTTTTAAAACCTTTAGTCACGGTCGCCTGTCCTTACACAAACATAACACCGTGTAACGCCCATATTCAGGGACTTGGTGAGGAAGTCATGAAACAAGTGGAAAAACAGGGTGGAAAGCCGGTGATTTTTGGTACCCCGGTTGTCACAGACGGCGAGACTATGGGAATGGAAGGGATGAAATATTCTTTAGTCAGCCGGGACTTAATTGCCGATTCAATAGAGATGATGCATGAGGCCTATATGGCTGATGCGGCTTTGACACTGTCCGGTTGTGATAAAACTATTCCAGGTTCGCTTATGCCACTTTGCCGAAATAACAGCATCGGTATTACTTTGTATGGTGGGACAATATTACCGGGCATAAGTCATGGAAAAGATCTCAATATTGTTAGTATCTTTGAAGCAGTCGGTAAGCTCGGTGCTAAAAAAATCACAGAAAAAGAGATGCATGAAATCGAATGTAAATCATGTCCTGGCAATGGTGCTTGTGGTGGAATGTACACCGCCAACACGATGTCTTCGGCGATTGAGGCAATGGGGATGAGTCTACCGGGGAGTGCTTCTCATCCAGCAGTTGACCGGAACAATAAAATTTCCTCAAAAAAACTCAAAGACTGCCAAAATTCTGTAAAAGCTTTGATGGATTTACTGAAAAAAGACATTCATGTTCGTGATATTGTCACAAAAAAATCATTGGAAAATGCGATCACTGTCTTTATGGCGCTTGGAGGATCAACTAATGCGGTATTGCATCTTTTGGCGATTGCTCATGAGTCAGGTGTTGATTTGAAATTGGATGACTTTGAAAGGATTTCCAGACGAGTGCCTCTTTTGGGTAATTTCAGTCCGTTTGGTATTTATATGATGGAGCATTTGGATAATATCGGTGGCGTACCCATGGTGATGAAGATGTTGTATAAAAAAGGTTTGATCCACGGCGACTGTCTGACCGTGACTGGAAAGACCGTTGCTGAAAATCTAAAAAACGCTCCGGAAAGACCGGAAAATCAAAATATTATTTACAGTCTTGAAAAACCATTGGCTCCAGTTCATCACCATATAGTTGTTTTGCGGGGCTCTTTGGCACCTGATGGAGCCGTAATGAAGTTGAGTGGTAAAGAAGTCAAGAAACACGAAGGACAAGCCAGAGTTTTTGAGAAAGAAGAGGATGCTTTAACTTCGATTTTAGACGGCAAGATAAAAAAAGGCGATGTAATTGTTATTCGTAACGAAGGCCCAAAAGGCGGGCCAGGTATGAGGGAAATGTTGTCACCATCAAGCGCTTTGATGGGTGCAGGATTGGGGAAAGACGTGGCTCTTATTACTGATGGCCGCTTTTCCGGTGGCACCCACGGCATCATGGTTGCTCACATTACGCCTGAAGCCCAAGATGGCGGTCCGATTGGTTTAGTCAAGGAAGGTGATAGAATAAAGATAGATCTGAAAAAAAGAGCAGTTGATCTTTTGGTCGATAAAAAAGAACTATCAAGAAGAAAAGCCAAATGGAAAGCTCCTAAACCAAAATACGAGCGGGGGGTTTTGGCTAAATACGCAAAATTAGTCTCTAGCGCCTCAAAAGGAGCAGTGACAAGCTGATAAATTATTATGGATAAACTTAAAGAAGTGACGCCAAAAGCACAAGGCCCATATTCACAGACAGTCAAGGCAAATGGGTTTATTTTTTGTGCCGGCCAAATTGGCATAAACCCTGTTACAAATATCGTGGTTGAAGGAATTGAAAATCAAACTCACCGGGTCTTGAAAAATCTACAGTTAGTTCTCCAGGAGGCCGGATCAAATTTAGACAAAGTTGTTAAAACAACGATTTTTTTAGTCAATATGGCTGATTTAGTTAAGGTCAATGAAATCTATGCGTCTTATTTTAAAAAAAATAAACCAGCAAGAGCGACTGTTGGCGTTAACAGCTTACCAAAAGGGGTATTAATAGAGATTGACGCAGTTGCTACTTTCTAATTTCAAATCCATCAAAGATCTCTTTGGCGTCTTGCCAGTAGACTTCGACGTCTTGTACGTGGGAGACCGGCGGGCCTTGTTTTATCGAGTCGATTATTGATTTAACCTTTTTTTCATCTCCTTGGATGACTGTTTCGACAAAGCCGTCTTCATGATTTCTCACCCAACCGGTGACTCCGGTTATCTTCGCTTGAATTTTTGTCCAAGCCCGAAAACCAACGCCGATCACATCGCCTTTGATGTAGAGATGAGCTTGTTTTAACATAGAAGTTAGAAAATGGTTACTAGTAACCAGTCACTAGTAACTAATTTCTATTTTACACCCGGGTCAACCTCTTTTGCTAGTTTTAAATACTTTTCCGCCATTAATTTGTCATCTTTCTCCAAATATAGCTGATAAAGCCCATACAAAATATCCCGTGACTGATGATTATTTTCCAATATCTGTTCAAGTTGTTTGATCTTTGTCTCTCTTTCCAGTTCTTTGGCAAAAACCTCGTTTTTCAGTGACGGTCCGTAGATATTTTCATAGTATTTAAGTTGTTGAGCAAAATCCGGAGATTGCCTGATTTTTTGTAAAAACTCAACCGCTGATTTTTTATCATTATTAGTTAAACCAAAAAAAATTGGAGAAATCTTTTGGGAAGAAAGAAAGTTGATTATTAATAAAACAAATAAAATAGATTGTATTATACTTAAATTTGAGATTTCTTTATGGACCCATTAGCTTATCAAATATTTATAGATCGAACAGTGACAATCGGCCTGGCCGTCGTCGCGTCTGTTTTGGCCGCAGGTCTTACTTTAGTATTGATTTATTTAGTTATTATCTACATGCGTTTAAAAAAACGTGAGCAGATTTCTTTGGAAATGGTTACTTTAGAGGTAAAACTTGCCAAAGAAAACGAAATAAAGATCGACGCCGCCGACCAGATGTTTTCTTCGTTTTCTTCGCTCAAAAAATCCGGCTGGCTTTCTTTTTTGGAAGTTGACGACGTCGTCGCTTTTGAGATCGTCGGTAAAAAAGCCGAAATCAGGTTTTATGTTTCCGCCCCAAACAGGATTATTGATCTGGTGGAAAAAACCATTTATAGTTATTACCCTAATGCCGATGTCAAAAAAGTCGATGAACCCAATATTTTTACTGAAGAAGGCAAAGTAGCTTTTGGGGCGATTGTCACCAAGGAATCAACCTATCTTCCCATTAGAACCTATAGGGATCTGCCGACAGATTCTTTAGCAGCTGTTACCTCGGCGGTGTCAAAAATCAGTGAGAACGAAGGAGCAATTATCCAGATTTTGATCAGGCCGGCTGACAGTAAGTGGAAAAAAATGGGGAAGTCATATGTGTCTTCGACCAAGAAAAACGAAGCCAACCCGGAAAAAGCCACTTTTAAAACCGACCCGAAAACGTTGGAAAAAATCGATGATAAATGTTCGCGGTCTGGTTTTGAAACTACGATAAGATTTGTGGTTTCTTCGCCAACAAAAGAAATGGCCGACCTTCATCTTAAAAATATCAAAACAGGTTTTTCCCAGTTTTCCTCTGACCTGAACAATTTTTCCGGAGCGAAAACTTTATTTAAAGGGACATTTATGATTAACTTTATCTATAAATTTTTTCCGGTGGTTGATCTGTCGTTTTGGCCTTTTGGCAAGTCAATTTCAATCCTTTCAACCGACGAGCTGGCAACTCTTTTTCACTTTCCCAATAAAACTATCGAGACCCCCCACATTCAATGGCTCAAAGCCAAAACAGCGCCGGTCCCATCGGATGTTCCGCAAGAAAACGGGACTTTTATTGGTCACGGATATTATCGAGGCGTGAAGCGCCCGGTTCACATTGGTTTTGAAGATCGTCGGCGACACGTCTATATCATCGGAAAAACCGGAACTGGGAAATCAGTCCTTTTGGAAGATATGGCGATTCAAGATATTAAGGCCGGTTATGGTGTCTGCGTCATCGACCCCCACGGTGATTTAATCGACAATATTGTCAAATTTATTCCCCCGGAGCGGGCAGAAGACGTAATTTACTTTGACCCATCAGATGTCGAGCGCCCGATGGGATTAAACCTACTTGAAGCCAAGACGGAAGATCAAAAACATTTTTTGACAACGGCTATTATCAACTTAATGTATAAGTTATACGATCCGCAAAGGACCGGAATTATCGGCCCGCGGTTTGAACACGCAGTGAGAAACGCCATGTTGACAGTCATGTCCGACGCTGGAGCGACATTTGTTGAGGTTGTAAGAGTTTTAACCGATCCAAAATACGTCCAGGAGCTTCTTCCTAAAGTTCAGGACCCGATCGTCCGCAGGTACTGGACTGACCAGATTGCCCAGACATCAGACTTTCATAAGAGTGAAGTATTGGACTATATTGTCTCGAAATTCGGTCGGTTTGTCACCAATAAAACGATGAGAAATATTATTGGTCAATCACAGTCAGCCTTTGATTTCAGGCGCTGTATGGATGAAGGAAAAATTCTTTTGATCAATCTTTCTAAAGGAAAACTCGGCGAGGAAAACTCTTCGTTTTTAGGTTTGGTTTTAATTCCTAAAATTCTGATGGCGGCGATGAGCCGTCAGGAGATTCCCGAAGAAAAACGCCGCGATTTTTTCCTCTACGTCGATGAGTTTCAAAATTTTGCCACTCCTGACTTTGCCACAATACTTTCAGAGGCGAGAAAATACCATCTTAATCTAACGGTTGCCAACCAGTTCATCGGCCAGATGGAAGAGGAAGTGAAAAATGCCGTCTTCGGCAATGTTGGCTCTCTCATTTCTTTTCGAGTCGGCGTCACCGATGCTTCTTATTTGCAACGCGAATATCAGCCGGTTTTTAGCGAGTCAGACCTGATTAACATCGAAAGATATCATACTTATATGAAGACGATTGTTGATAACGAGCCTGTCCCGCCTTTTTCCGTCGACCATACCAAAGACATGAAGAAATACAAGGCCGAGGCAAATGATAAAGTCGCTCAAGCTGTCATTCAGTTATCCCGGCTAAAATTCGGCCGGCCGAGGGAGCTAGTTGAGGCGGAAATTAATCAGAGAGCCAGGTTGTAAATCCGACCAATTTGACCAATAATACCAATTTACCAATGAATGAAAAATGATTAAAAATTATCAGACTATCCTTACCAACAAAAAACAGCTTGTAAACAACATCTATTTCTTTAAATTCAAGCTTATCGAACCTCTCGAAATTAGCTTCATCCCTGGTCAATATTTGATTTTGAAAGTCCAAGGAAAACCAAGGCTTTATTCAATTGCTTCATCGAGTTTGGAAAAAAATACTTTAGAATTTATCATCGAGCTCTTTCCAGGTGGGCTAGCATCTACTTATTTAGATAAACTCAAAATTGGAGAAGAGGTAATATTCCATGGCCCAGCCGGGCAGTTTAAGTTAAGAGAAAATGATAAGCAAAAGATTTTTCTCGTGACAGGAACGGGGATTGCTCCAGTAAGAAGTATGTTGAAATCGACGTTGGATATTGGAGGTTTGAAGCTAGATAAAGAAGTTGGAAACTTGATGTTAGAAGATCAATCTTCAAACTTCCAATCTCAAAATCCAGCTTCTAATTTCCAACATCAAACGTCAATTTTTCTATTCTGGGGACTAAAAACATATAAAGACGTATATTTATTTGATGAATTAAAAGAATTTAATCTAAAAATCTGTCTTTCTAGAGAAAGCAATTTAAACATGATTCTGGAGCCGGACCGCCAGTACTTTGATCTTGGACACGTCGATCAAGTTATGGAAAGACAATTAGCCAATTACAGATTACAGATTACAGATTACGAATTCTATTTATGTGGTGGGCGCAACGTCGTTGAATCCTTGCGTCAAAATCTCTTATCAAAAAACATTCCCCAAGAGTATATATATTTTGAAAAATTTTAAATATCAAATAACAAATCCACAAATGAATTTTTTTCTATTGGCTTCTTTCAAAATATGTCTTTAATAGTTCTTTAGCAATCGGCCCGGCGACGTCAGAGCCCTGGCCTCCTTCCTCAACAAGTACTGTTAGGGCAATTTCAGGGCTATCAAAAGGAGCATAGGCTGTGATCCAAGCATGGGGCAGGCCGGAGGCGGCGTGGGACTCGGCGGTTCCTGTCTTACAGGCAACCTGAATTTTTTTTAATATAGAAAAGTCAAACAATGGCCATCCGGTGCCTCCTGTCGAACAAGCCTGCTTCATCCCTTCTCGTATCAAATCGATTGTTTTTTGAGAAACAGGTAATTTTTTACATTTTTTTTGTAGGGACAGGACACTGTCCTGTCCGTACTTTAGTAATTCCGGCTTACATAAATATCCTCCATTGGCAAATACCGATGTTACCATCAACGTCTGTAACGGCGTCACTCCAATATATCCTTGGCCGATCGCGAAATTATAAGTATCGCCGGTATACCAGCGGTCTTTTAATGTTTGTTCTTTCCAAAACGTTGAAGGGATTATTCCTTCTGCCTCATCAAGTCCAATATTGGTTTTCCTTCCCAATCCAAAAATCTCGGCCCATTTTTTTATCTTGTCAACGCCGGTTTTTTCTCCGGCGAGATAGAAAAATATATCGTTAGATCTTTTAATTGCTTTGACGATATCAACCATACCTTCAGTTTTTCCGTATTGGAGAAAATACCAATTGCCAAAAGTCAAGGGCCCGGCGGTAACTGTCCCTTTATCTTCAAATAAAGTTTTTTCATCAATAACTTTTTCTTCAAGGGCAGCCGTTGCGGTAATTAATTTAAAAAGAGAACCGGGCGGATAAACACCCTCGGTCGTGCGGTTGAAAAGCGGTTTATCTTTATCAGCAAGGTATTTTTCGATGTTGACGTCGTTGCTATTCTCAAAATCTTCAGGGTTAAAAGATGGAGAAGAGGCAAGAGCAAGGATTTCACCGGTTTTAGGAATAACAGCTGCTATTGCTCCTTTTTTTCCATCTAAAAGCTCATACGCTTTTGTTTGCAGTTTCCAATCGAGAGCCAGTTTTACGCTTTGGCCATTAATTGGAGGAATGATATTTAATGTTTTTAAAAACTTGCCCTGGGCGTCTGTTTCAACGAGTTTTTTACCCGGTCGCCCCTTTAAAACACAGTCGAAAACTTTTTCTACGCCTTTTTTACCAATTTTATCGCCGGCGCTCAATTTGTATGGACAGGCGTCTTTTTTTAAGTCATTTTCATCTGCCAGTTGTCTATATCCGATTAAAGGAGCGACGGCAAGGGGTGTTTCATAGATTCTTTTTGAAATTATCCGATCGTCGTTTTTTCTCACCTCCTCAAGGCTGGTTTCGATATTCGGGTCGATGTTTTTAACAATTAAATAACCTTTTCGATCTAAAATTTCACCCCTTTTTGGGTCGATTAAAAATTCTTTAATGCGATTATTCTCTGAAAGATTTCGATAGTATTGGCCTTTAACAATAGTTAACTGAAAGAGCCTTAAAATAAGCGCGGCGGCGGAAAAGCCAATAAAAATTAAAAAAGCAAAAAAATAAATCTCGAGACTTTGTTTGTTCATATTAACTTACAAAATATCCTTGACCAAAAAAACCTAGTACAGCAATGTGTAATAATAGAAATATTAATGCAATTCCTATCTTAATCCATTTATTTTTAATCTCCGCAAGAAAAAGGAAAAAAGAAATTGAAAAAAGAGCGTAGCGGGGGACCGAAGAGAAAGTACCGGTTAAAGTTGGTAGCAAGATATTCGCTAACGAAAATAAACTTAAACCCAGCCTGTCATAATTTTCAATTTTCAATTTGAAATTTTCACCTTGCCTGCCGGCAGGCAGGTTGAATTTTAAATGTTTAAATAGATCAAAAATTAAAACGATAAATACAAGTATAAATACTAAAAACTCAAATAAAGAAACATAGAATTGGAAATTATGAGCGGCGGTGAAAAATATTTTGAGATATCTCCAGATGACCTGGGGTAATAGAATAATGTTTGTTGATCGATTAGCTCCAAAGACTGGTTGGGAGGTGAGGAAAAAAAGCGGGTCTCCTGTGGTCATCCATAAATAAAAACAGTAGAGCCCGAGTCCTAATAAAGGAGTAATAATAATTAAACTTTTTAATTTTAAATTGTAATTTTGACTTTTGCCTCGCCTGCCGGCAGGTAGGACTTTTGACTTTTGAATTAGATGAAACAAAATAGGTATTACTAAAAACACCCCTATTAATCGAGTCAACGAAGCCAAAATCGAAAATAGACTAACTAATAGATAATTTTCTTTTTTCAAAAAATACAGCGTTAAGACAAAAAGTAAAAAAAATAACCCTTCGGTATAAACCGCTCCGAAAAAGAATGAAGTGGGGAAGACAAGAATGAATAATATGAGCCACTTAAACGTCATTCTGGCTTGCCCAGAATCGTTGTTTTGATTCTGGATGCGGCCTTCGGCCTTACCAGAATGACGGAAATATCGATATAAAAAAAATAACCCAATAAAAAATGAAACATTGGAGACAATTAGTCCGGTGATCAGTTCGTTTTGGAAAATAAAATTAAACACCCTAATTAATAGAGGATATAACGGGAAAAAAGCCTGCTCCCACTCTGCATAGCCGCGGGAAGCAATTTTAAGGTAATGGATTCCATCAAAATTAGCCAGAGCCGATGTTACCTGGGGCAGTCCGAAATCAAAAAGCTCTCTCGGGTATGGAAAAAAGCCGAGATAAGGAATAATTTTTTCTGCGATATAAAGAATCCAGTTATCGACCGTTCGCCAGGTAAGAAAGAATAATAAAATTAAAAAGAAAGACATGAAATAAATTATAGCACCAATAGAATCAATCCTGCGGTGACGCCGAGAACAGCCAAAAATTTTTTGACTGAAAGATGGTCTTTGAAAATTAATGCAACTAAAACGGTATAAAAAGCATTTGAAGCAGTGTTTATGGCATTAACATAACCAATGTTTGGAGCTGCTACCTCTGAGACTATTTTGAAATAGTAAAAGAAAGTTACAGAAAATCCTATACTTAGTAAAACCACCCAATTTGTTAAAGATGATTTAAAAGGAATCTTTACTTTATTTTTAATTGAATCAACTAATTGTTATCCAGTTCATAGCTTTTTATTATAACAATTTACCTTTGCCATACAACAGGATCGGTTGGATATAGGACAAAATAAGACTTCAAAACAATCCAAAGATATATCTTTGTAGGTTATAGTCCGTTGACAAGTTTTTACAACTGATTACAATGAGTCTATGGATTTAGTTTATGCCCGTAGAAACAGACTATCAGAGATTTTTGCAGATATCGGTCAAGTTACCCTTGCTTCAGTATTTTTTCACTTTATTGTTGATAAATATGATGTGGAAAGAGCAATGATAGGATTAATTCTTTCTATTGTTTGTTGGACTTTTAGCTTATTATTAGTTAAAATAAAAATATGAACGACACAATGATTTTTTATTTGATTATAGCTATAGTGATACTTGCTTTGGCTATTTTTGCCGCCGCCGACACGTTTTGGGGTGCAAAAATAACAAGATCAAAATCCGATTTTCATGGTCGGGGCGGCGGGACTTGAACCCACGGTCTTCAGACCCCCAGCCTGACGCTTTGGCCATCTAAGCTACGCCCCGTAACGTCTAATATTTTAACACAGAAAGAAGGACTTAAGGTAAAATTAAAGTAATGAAGAAAAAACACAGCCTTCTTTCAAAAAAAATTGATATTGTTTTTTTAATCTTGTCTCCAATCTTTGCAAGTATTATATCGTTAACTCTTAAAGCTAATTACTTAACAACAACATTATTATTTTTTGGAGTTCCCAGTATTTATTTGTCTTTTAGAAATCAACATGCGATAAGAAAATCTTTAGTTTTTAGTTTTATTTTTGGTGCTTTAGCCGGGACAATAGTTGATTTCTGGGCGGAATTTAATGGCGTTTGGTATATTAATCAAACAATTTTCCCTCTTAGAATTTTGGGAATTACACCTATTGAAGACATTCTTTGGGCTTTTTTAATTATCTATAACATTATCATGTTCTATGAACACTTTCTTGACAAGGGAAAACACGATTTACAAGATAAATATCTAAAATATTTAGTTGTTTTAGTCATTTTGGCGATTACTTTAATAAGTCTAATATATGTATTTAATAGTAATTTTTTGTTAATACCGTATTTTTATTTAATTACTGGGATAATATTAGTGGCTATTCCAGCCATATCATTTCTTTCCTTTTTCCCAAGATTGTTATCCAAGTATCTAAAAACCGCGTCATATTTCTTTACACAGGCGATGATGTTCGAACTGACGGCATTGAAGCTAGGACAGTGGAGTTTTAATAGTCAACAATACGTTGGTTGGATTGAAGTGACAAAATTAAGATTTCCGATAGAAGAATTTGTTTTCTGGATGATTTTATTTTCAACTTGTGTCTTAAGTTACTACGAATTCTTTGATGATGATAGAAAATAATTTAGTAAAATATAGTTATGAAATTCTTAAGTATTTCCATTGAAAAACCGGAGGAAATTAATTTTATTTTGGCCCAGTCGCATTTTATCAAGACAGTAGAGGATTGTTATGAAACATTGGTCGAAGCGGTGCCTGGGATAAAGTTTGGATTGGCTTTTTGCGAAGCCTCGGGGCCGAGAAAAATAAGAAAAGCCGGAACCGATAAAGAAATGATTGATCTGGCTGTGAAAAACGCCAAAAAAGTCGGAGCCGGCCATTCACTATTCATTTTTTTGAAGAACGCTTTCCCAATTAATATCCTAAACAGAATAAAAAACATTAGCGAAGTCGTCAATATTTACTGTGCAACAGCCAATCCGACCGAAGTCATCGTCGCCGAGACAAAACTCGGCCGATCGATTCTCGGAGTCGTCGACGGCAGCTCTCCAACGGGCGTGGAAAATAAAGAAGAGGAAAAAGACAGAAAAGAATTTTTGAGGAAAATCGGTTACAAAGCTTCATAAATTGATTTTAGGCCGTCAAAATAATATAATAACCTTCCTTTATGACTGAAACCATGCGCGGCAGTCTATTTATTCCTACGTGGATGAGTAGGTGTTTTGACAATAAACCACCTGTTTTCGACGACCTGCTTCCTGATAATAACAGAATGAATGATATAAGGAATCTAAAACATCCGAAAGAAAAAGTCCGGGAATTATTAAGTTGGTTAGGCGACCACCATCGAGATACTCTTTATCATACTTATGACGTTGCCTTAACAGCTTATAGAATAGCCAAATATTATTATAAAGGAATACCAGCTTATAAGTCTGTTGATTTAACTTTGAAAAAAATATTCACAGGCGGATTAATTCATGACATTGGCAAAGTTGGGATTGAAAAACAAATACTTGATAGATCAGCACCCATAACTGGAGAGCAGAAAAATAAATTAATACTCCACGGAAAAATCGGCGAGATAATCTTGGAAGAGGTTGGATTAAATGAGTTTATCCCCTTTGCGACAGAACACCATCTTGGCAATAGTTTGATAAATCATACTTCAAAGCAAGATTTGGAAAACAGGCATCCTTTAGTTGAATTTATTGCCCTAGCCGATCTTATTTCTGCCTCTTTAGATCATAGAAGGAAATATAAAAGAGTAAGATCAATTGATGAAGTGATAAAGGAGGTAAGAAAGAAAACCAAAAAAGGAGTTTTCTCTCCTGAATTAGAGAGAGCCTTTCTTAAGTTTTTGTCCGAGGGCAATAAACTTCCTCCCTATACAAATCCACTCGCCTTCGGGCAGGATTTTTTATAAAATATATACTTATGAGCAAAAAAACATTATCTACAGAAGAAATCCTCCATATTGCTAAACTAGGTAATTTAACTCTAACAGAAAAAGAAGTTGAGCTTTTCAAAAAACAGCTTTCTTCTGTAATAGAGTATATCGATAAGCTTCAGGAAGTTGATACAAAAAATGTCGAACCCTTAAGTCAGACAACCGGATTGACAGATATTTTTAGAAAAGATGAACCAGATGAGAAAAGGACATTGATCCCTGAGGAGGCCTTGAAAAATACCAAATCAAAAGAAAATAATTTATTTAAAGTTAAAGCAGTTTTGACAGAATAAACTTATGGATTTACTTGGATTGACAATAAAAGACATCGAAGAAAGTTTGAAAAAAGGCGTTTTTTCGTGTCAAGAGCTTGTGAAAGAATCTTTTTCGACAATAAAAAAACACGACAAGAAGATAAATGCTTTTTTAACCTTGAATGAAGAACAGGCACTAAAACAGGCGAATCATTATGATAACTTGATAAAGAAGGACAAAAATATATTTGACGAAAAGCCGCTTCTGGGAATTCCGGTTGCTCTCAAAGATCTATTTACAACAAAAGATATAAGGACAACCGCTGGTTCAAAAATAATCGGAGATTATAACCCGCCTTTTGACGCGACCGTTGTCAAAAAACTTATAGACGCAGGAGCAATAATAATAGGAAAAACCAATGAAGACGCATGGGGTCATGGTTCATCCGGTGAAAATACCGATTACGAGGTGACGAGAAATCCTTATGATCTGAATCGTGTTCCTGGAGGGTCATCAAGCGGGTCAGGAGCAGCAGTTGCTTATGGAGGTGTTTTAGTTGGGACAGGCACAGATACTGGAAGTTCTGTCAGGCTACCGGCAGGATTTTGTAATTTAGTTGGTTTGAAGCCAACTTACGGAAGGGTCTCCCGTTATGGAATTATCGCTATGGCATCCAGCTTTGACTCGATCGGCCACATGACCAGGACGGTTTATGACAATGCTAAAGTATTGGAAGTGACTGCAGGCGTTGACCCTTTTGACAGCACAACCGTTCCGATAAAAGTCGACCAGTATACAAAAAAATTGGGGCAGAGTATTAAAGGAATGAAGATCGGACTACCCAAAGAATATTTTGTCAAAGGACTAGATGATAAAGTAAGTAACTCGATAAAAAACTCATTAAAAATATTGGAAAAGCTTGGCGCCACAGTCAAAGAAGTTAGTCTGCCCCACACCGATTATGCCATGGCAGCCTATTATATTTTAGTTCCGTCTGAAGTAAGCTCTAATCTTTCAAGATATGATGGCATCAGGTATGGAGGATCAAGAGAAATGTTTGGAGCCGAGGCGAAAAGGAGAATAATGCTTGGATCATATACTCTTTCTTCAGGTTATTATGACGCGTATTATCTGAAAGCAGCCAAGGTAAGAACATTGATAAAGCGAGATTTTGAAAATGCTTTTAAAGAAGTTGATGTATTAATCGTGCCAACATCGCCGACTTTACCTTTTAAAATAGGAGAAAAAGTAGACGACCCTCTTCAAATGTATCTCTCCGATATTTTTCTTTGCCCGGTCAATTTAGCAGGAATTCCAGGGTTAAATGTCCAGAGCGGATTTGTCGATGGTTTTCCGGTCGGGATGCAGATAATCGGACCTCAATTTTCAGAAGAATTACTTTATAAAGTTGCCTATCTTTTTGAACAAGAAACCCAGTATTACAAAATTCGACCGAAATTCAAAAATGGATAAAAAATATCAACCCATAATTGGAATGGAAACACATGTAGAACTTAAGACTAAGTCAGGAATGTTTTGTGGATGTAAAAATGACCCAGATGCTAAAAAACCAAACATCCATACCTGCCCAGTATGTCTGGGGCTTCCGGGTGCTTTACCGGTTGCCAATAAAAAAGCTATAGAATGGACAATAAAATTAGGACTGGCTTTAGGGTGCAAAATAAACAAGCTTTCCAAATTCGATAGAAAACACTATTTTTATCCCGATTTACCAAAAGGTTACCAGATCAGCCAATACGATATGCCTTTTTGTTATCAGGGCAAAGTTGAGACATCGTTCGGTCCGGTAAGAATTACCAGAGTTCATTTGGAAGAAGATACGGGAAAATTAATTCATCAGAATATTAACGGGCACAACGTTTCTTTAATTGATTTTAACCGTTCGGGTGTGCCTTTAGTCGAAGTTGTCACCGAGCCTGATATTTTTTCATCTGTTCAAGCCAAAGAATACGCCAAGAAATTAAGGCAAATAATCAGATATTTGGATATAAGTGATTGCGATATGGAAAAAGGAGGAATGAGGTTGGAAGCAAACATTTCGCTTCTAAATGTCAAATCACAAATGACAAATAACAAATCAAATTCAAAATTCAAATTACCAAATTATAAAGTCGAACTAAAGAACATTAATTCATTTAGGTTTTTAGAGCGGGGAATTGAATATGAGATTGAGAGACAGAGAGAGATTTTAGAGTCAGGAAAAACACCTATTCAAGAGACTCGCGGGTACAACGCCGAGAAAAATATTACTTTTACCCAGAGGACCAAAGAAGAAGCAGCTGACTATAGATATTTTCCTGATCCTGATCTGCCACCGATTAATATCAGTGAGAAATGGTTGAATGAAATCAAATCAACCCTTCCTGAACCGTTTGATGGTCTTTTTAAGAGATGGCAGGAAAAATATAATCTGAAGCCAGAATTAGTTGAACTTCTTTTTGAGACGGCCGAAGAATCAAAGAAGTTGGAAGAACTATTTAAAAAGTGTATTAAAGAAAAATTATCGGTTGAAAAATTTGTCAACGCCATGGTTCACAAAAAAATAAAAACAATTGAAGAGTTTAAAAAGATGACAAACATTGATGAAGTTAGCGACGACGACCTAAAAGTAATCATAGAAAAAATCCTAAAAGTCAACCCAAAAGCCGTTGCAGATTATAAAGCAGGTAAAATCAATACAATCAACTTCTTAGTTGGCATGGTGATGCGAGAAGCAAAGAAAAAAATAGAATTTCAAAGACTGCAAGATTTAATAAAATCTTTTCTTTAAGTAGAAAGTATCTTAGTAAAGCTGATAAAATGAAGGGATGACTCGACTAGAAGCTTTAATGAGGAGAATGGAAGAAGTAGCACTTCCTTATAGGCGACCGTTTGCCGAACCCTTAAAAGAAGTCAACGGAATCAAAATAGAGCCAATGGCGCTTTTCAAGATTCTTGACTTCGGGAAAGTGAGCCAACTACTCGATGATTTTACAGAAAAAAACGACCCAAAAAAAACAAAAGAAGGAACACAACAAAGAATTTCCGAACTAATGAAAAAGATTAAAGAAGATAGATTAGATGATGTTGATCCTCATGAACTTTTGGCAGTTTTGTTTATATCCTCAAGAGACAGATGGGCCAAAGTTGATCTTCGAAAAGAACAGAAGACAATTGAGTCTGTTTGTGAAATGCTCGTTGGAAACAGCGTCAACCTTAGGAAGGGAGATGGGAAAACAACGGTGGTGATTCCAGTCTATTCAACCATGAGGGCGTTGTTTCATAGAGAAGAATCAAACTCTCCTCAACCTGCTTTAATCGTTTCTACTTCAGACGAAGTTACTCTAACCGATCTTCAAAAAGAAATAAGATCTTTTAAAGACAGTTTTTTTAAGCTGACAAAGGAGGATAGGTATTCAGGAAAGATAAGCGAAAAATTAATTGATTGTCAGATACCAGATTCTCATCAGGATTCAATTTTAAGCGAAAAACCAACAGATTTTATTAAATTCGCTTCGGTGAACGGCATAAAAATTCTTTTATTGACGCATCATCAGTTGATTTTTGAAACAGAAAAACACAAAAAACAATATGGTAAGTTTCCTCCAATGATTGTTGATGAAGTTCACCTTTTGGGGAGGAGTGAATATTTTAGAGATTTAAGAGTCGGCAAGGATCTGTTAAAGCCGACAAAAGTAAACGCCGTTGAGCATTATTTCGGAAGATTGCTAGTTAGTTATTTAGAAGCAGAAAAAAATTATCTAGAGAGGTTCTTTACTTTTAATCATGGTCAGCCTGAACTGACAAAAGAAGGGGTAAAATTCGTTTTTAACCTTACGAATAAGTTTTTAACTTTAATTCAAGGTGCGCCAGACTTACTAAAAGAAGTATCTGAGGCGACTGGTATTTCGACGACAGAAATAATCAATACGTCATCAGAAATGTGGGAGACGATTGGGAAAACTACAAAAATGGGAGGAAAAAGAGACTTTTTGGCTAATAGCTTGTTGTCTTACATTACTACTTTCTTTGGTTTAGAAAAGGGAAGTCGATACTTTGGCATCAAAAATGTCCGAGATCGTGATCGGGGTATTCCGTTACCGTCGCATGAATTTAACGAAGAAGCAAGATTTTGGTTGGGAGTGATTAATAAAAAAATTCTTCCTTTAGACGACGGCATGATTTATCATTATTTTCACTTTTCTTCGTGGTTAAAGTCTGTGGCAGAAGGAAGACTAGTAGGAGTTTCCGGTTCGTTATTTGAGCCGACGATCAAAGGAGGAGTTAGAAAGTCTCAACTGGTTGAAACGCTTGAAAACTATACCGACGGACGGGTCGTAAATCTCTCTAAAAAACAACCACCGCTTCCAATCCCTTTTATACAAATAGCTGATACTGACAATGATCTCTTAGCCTCTGTTCTCAACGAAGGCATCAATACTTTAAAGGCAGAACAGCCTCAACCTCATTTTATCATCTGTTGGAATGATGAAATGGCAAATAAACTGTTTACATTATTCGATAGAATTGGTGTCAGTGTGACGGTCATCGACAAGGATTCAAACAGAGGAGTTATTAATAATACTTTAAGAGATCTGTCTGACGGTAAAATCAAAATAGTCATTACCAGCGGACAAGGAAGTTTTTCCCAAAACATCAAGGACTCCTTTGAAAACTATCCCAATTTAAAAGTAACGGAAATCAATCCGGAAACAGAGTATCAGGTAAATCAAGGGTTCGAGAGAAAGAGAGCAGAAAAGTTTACCCGCGATTTTAATTTGTTTTTTGAGAAAAATAGATTTCTTATTCTTGTGTCGTATCTGTCTGAAAGCAAGCAAAGACGACTGTTAGAACTCTTAGAAAAAAAAGAAGAAATAAAGAAATCGTTCTTGACTCCGGCACTGGCTGATTTCGACAGTTACGCTCTTGGGGTTGATGAGGAAATAAGAGATCTGACTATCGACGCTTTGGTTGCTTCCCAAAATAGTGTCGACCTGGGTGATAAAAAAGTCACCAGTCAAGATGTTTTATTTATGGAGCATGTTGAGCCGATGATCAGAGAAGCAAAAAAGAAAATTAGTCAGAGAGAAGTACTAAAAAATTCCCAAATTAAATTGGCGATTAGATCTTTGATTAAAGAAAGTTTTTCGAGAGTTCAAGAAAAATTTTTGGATAATTTAGCTTCAGGAATACAGCAAAATCTGTCAGACTATCTTTCAAATATCGAACTGTCTTTATATCAAGAATACTTAAATGATTTAAACAACTCCGAGTTCCATCATCGCGGCATTGTTGATGAACAGAGAGAGTCTTATCTAAAATCTCTCTGGACAAAAAAAGTCAAAAGTAAAAGAAGGATTTGGGAAGAGAACTTAAAAAATAGGGACTATTTGGACAAAAATATTAGAGCCTATATGCAAGATGTAATAGTAGGTTTACAAGCGGTAATGGAAAGGATTGATCAGTTTTTTGATTCTCCTGAAGGTAAAAAATTTGACAGAGAAAAGCTCGTTTACTTTCAGATGGGAGATTTGCCATTTTTTCCCCACGACACAGATATCAAGCCGAAAAGAGCCATATTATTTGAGAACTGGCATTCTTTATTACCTTTCGGCCAGACAATGGTTGTTGCGCCTGACTTAGATAATATATCAGCAGCAATTATTACTGATAGTATTACGTATGTTACTCTTCCAGAACCATTAAGAGAATCAGCTGAAGATCAGTTTTTTACAGTTACAGATAGAAGCATTAAAAAATACCGGGAAATGCTTCAACGATTAAATCCAGATTCACCGTTTAGTTTTACAGCTGGTCAAGAACGGCCAAGAAAAAAAGGGGAAAAAACAGCTGTTTTACTGCCATCATCGCAGGCAGACACGAAGATGGTCATTATTATAGTTGAAAATTAGACCCCGATGTAGTATTATATTATAAGATAGTATGAATCAAAATGATGCTGGATCTGTTCAGATATCAGCTGCAACTAGCCATGAAAGATCTTCTGCTAGGGTTGTCGTACCTATTACCATCGGCGTTGGAGTATTAGCTCTCGCTTGCAATCTCCCTTTTCAAGCTCAGCCAGGATATGAGGTTTTAACCTGTCCCAATTCAGCCGTCGATACTCAATCGATAAACGTTGATGCCAACGCTTCAAAAGACGATCTAATGAGAATCGCTGAATATAACTTAGCTATGAAAGACGCCGGCATCACAATAGATGAAACATCAACTATTGTGTTAAGAATGAATGGCGTTGACAAAGATAATAACGGAAATTTTATTGAAATGGCTATTAGTCGTTCTCCGATCGGCGGCTCATTTGAGCTTGGATCTCAAGCAATAGTTTCTTTTAAAGACAAAAAAGACAATGTCGAGTCTTTTAGTTTTAATATAGATGATGAAGACAATTTAGTAGTCCGGCCAATAGAGAGTAATGGAATTACTAAAGTATTTTTTAACGGCCGTTCTTTAAAAGGAGCAACAAGACTGACTAAATTTATGGAGTTATCGATAAAAGGTCTTGTCACACAAGAACAAGTAGAAGACATGTTAGCAAGAGGAGATTATTCGGAAATTACAAGCTTGGTGCTTAGTAATCCATTGGTAAAAACTTGTTGTGTTATTGCTGATGATCCAATAGGTATACGGAGAGCTTTTGAATCACTACATGAATTAGCTAGTCTTGAGACTGATGCTGGTCCGCTACCGCCAATTGGTGGTAACCCACCAGGAACAGTTGTGTCTCCAGCTACTCCGACACTGGTTGCGCCGACGGTAGAGCCAGTTGCTACCCCCACTGAGATGTCGACGTTGACCCCGACCGCAACCGAAATCCCCGGTCTGACCAGCGCCGACCTCAACACCGACTGGCAGAACATGGAAAGAGTCAAAGCCAACCTTAAAGATGGAGATTTTTTCAATTCGGCAGATTATAACAATCAGATTCTTAAACTATACCTTAAAGGCGAAACTCGCCAAATCCCAGCAGATGCACCGGCAATAAACTGGATATATTCTTTCAATGAGAAAATGGCCAAAGATCGTGGATTTGCTTCTCGTTTGCAAGTCAAACTGGGACCAAATAAAGAAATATCTAAACGGGGAATGGTCATGGTTGACGCCGGAGTAGTTGATATTATGAATGAACTATATAGATTTGCTACTTTTATTATTAAAAACATCGATGGTACGTTTGGAGTTGTTAAATATGTCATTCCCGAACAAGCTTTTATCAATAATCCTGACAGAGACTGGAGCTGGTTTTATGGAGAAAATCCAGACAGAATGGTCGTTCCTCAACTTCCGCTTGATCCTGCCAGCTGTCCGGCTGGTTTTGGCCAAGGTTACTGTGACATGTTAGTTCGAGTAGGCATGGACAATGTTGATGCTCAAATACAACAATGGGCAGATAAAGATATTGTTCCTTCGGATTTAATAGTTCCACTAATAGCGTCTAACGTTCACGCAACCCAAGAATAGTGATTCTTCTTTTTCGAATGCTTAAGATAGAGTACTTGCTTTTTAATAGTTGATAATGGTTTGTCAATAAATTATATTGAATCTATGAAAGCAAAGTGGATAGTGCTATTGGCCTGTCTAACCATACTTGCGTCAGTAATACCTGTTGTCAAAGCTCAAGAATGTTGTACCTCTTTCCAGTGTAATGGTGAGGCAAACGAAGAGTCTTGTTTGGGAGGTAATTATTATGTTCAATGTATAGGTGCAGATCCTAATTGCTTAACTGATCCATATGCAACACAAGGATATTGTCGTTATAGCTGTGTATTTGATCAGGGTTGCGGTGGAGCAGTCTGGCCTTCATGCGTGGGTTGGTGTTCAGATGGACAGGTATGTCAATCAGGGTCATCAGAGCCATGCAAGTGCCGAACGCCAAAAACCTGCAGTGATGTTATTACCCAGCCGAGCGATCCTACGGTAACGAGAACTTCGCCAACGACCGCCACCGTCACTTTCAAATTATATCCTAATCCAAACGTCACCAGAATGTCTTTGAAAGTCCAGGTAATTTATGGTAATGATTCTCCGATTGTTGATGAGCAAAATATCAATCCCCAAGGCAACGGGACCACTAATTATTATGTCAGCGGGTTGACTGCAGGAAAATACTATTTGGTCAGCGTTCGCTACTATGCCGAAGGTGCCATCGGAATTTTATCAGGTTGTTCAGCTTCTGCCTCGACCGATTACCTCTCCTCCTGTAGGCTCAATCCCAATCCCCTCAATTTAGCCAATCCAGGCTCAACCGGCGCTCTTTCCTCTGAAGTCGTCGACGACGTCGGCCGGGTTACCTTTGGCTCATCTGACAGCCAGGTCGTCAGTGTCAATAAAAACGTCGACACCTCTTATCCTTTTTCAACTACTGTCACCGGCAACGAAGATGGCGGAGCCCAAGTAAGCAATAGCGTCCAGGTTCTCCAAAGCGGCAGTTGGATCACGATGTGTACCGATTACTCCAATGTGACAGTCGGCCCGTTGACTCCGACCCCGACCCCCTCCAATACCCCAACGCCGACCCCGACTCCAGCTCCGGGCGCTTGGATAAAACTCAAAGACGTTTCTTTTTACGCCGATTCCAGCCTTAATAACAGCGTTCCTTCTGTTCCGACTGCCTATGACAGCGACGATGACGCGTCCGCCAACTTCATCATCGGCGAAGCCGGCCTTGTCTCTGCTTCATCAATCAATCTCGGTTACGGTCAGCCGTCGCAAAACAACTGGTCGGTCAGCAGTTATCAAACTTCTACTTTTTATTCTTCGTCTTTGTTTCTGTCTTATGTCAAAGCCCGAAAAGAGACGACCGCGATCACCAATCTTTCTCAAATTGATAGCGACGGCATCTATATCTGGAGTGGAACCGATCCTTTGACAGTCAACGATGGCAACAAAAATTTTTTTAACAACTACAAAATTATTCTTATTTCGCAAGGAACAGTTAATATCGCCAGTATGACTTTTTCTCCAACAGGAGGTTCAACCGCAATTATTGCTTCTGATATAGGCTTCGATCTTTCAGTCGTCCAGGCCGACGGAATCTTCATTGGCCAAAATGTCACAACAGGCGCCACTATTAATCAAGGCCTGAAGATTAAAGGCAATCTGATCGCCCAAGGTTCCCTGACAAACAGCAGAAACTGGGTCGATTTAAACAGACCGACGATCTTTGTTGTCTTTGATAGTCAAAAATATCTTGATCTGTTACCATATTTAAGTACGGCTAGTTATGAGTGGAACCAAACGCAGTAAAAACAGTTAAACCTTAAAACCTAAACAGTTAAAAAAACTATTAAACTAATAATTATTAAACAAAATACAAATTTGAATGTTTAAGGTTTAAAAGTTTTTTTAGGTTTTAACCGTTTAACAGTTTAACTGTTTATGAGAAGGGGTCAGATTTTACTAATAACCGTCATGATCCTGGCGACTGTCTTGACAGTCGTTCTTTCTGTTTCTTTCAGGTCGATAACAGAAATCCAAGTGACAAAATTGGAAGAAGAAAGCCAGAAGGCTTTGGCGGCTGCAGAGGCGGCGCTTGAGGCGGCGCTTCGTGCCGCTGATGGCTCGGCCACGATCGGCACTGGTTCACTTTCCGATATCACTGGATTTTCAGGCAGCGCCAACCTGGATACGACGACAAAAAATGACTTCACTAGCACTACTATTAATAAAGACGGCGCCTACACTTTTTATCTGGGCAGCTATGATCTCGCCACCCACAAGATTGGGGCTTCTCTTACTGAAAGTATCGACATCTGTTTTAAGTCCGCCTCTACCAATCCTGCCCTAGAAATTACTTTGATAAAAACATCCGGTCTAAAAAAATATGTTGTTGACCCGGACTCAAGAATCACCAATGCCAGCTCGCCGTCGCTTCTTTGCTCCAGAGATAACTCTTATAACTATTCATATACCATCCCGGGCGCTGACATCGGCGCCGACGGTCAGCTTTTAATAATCAAATCTCTCTATCAGGGCGGAAAACTGTATTTTTCCCGAAGCTCCAATCTGCCTTTGCAGGGAAAGACAATTAATTCGGAAGCCGCCTCAACTACCGGCGGAGTGTCCAAAAAAATCACCCTTTTTCAAAGCTACCCGCAGATACCAAGTGAGTTCTTCAATACTACTTTTTAAGAAAATCTTAAAGACTAAATCGTTAAATGTTAAATAAACCTTTAATATTTAAGATTTAACTGTTTGTTATAATTATTTCATGAGTAAACCATCCTGGGACGAGTATTTTATGGAACTGGCGCAGGTTGTCATGAGAAGAGCAGATTGCATTCGCGGTCCAAGAGCGGCGATCATCGTCAAGGACTTTCGGATTATTTCAACGGGTTATAACGGCGCCCCTCACGGACTAAAAAATTGTAGTGACGGAGGATGCTTGAGGTGTAGAAACAGACACGAAGGCAAAATAGAGAGATATCAATATGAAGAAAGCTGCATCTGTATCCACGCAGAACAAAATGCCATTATTCAGGCGGCTTACTTAGGAACTTCTACAAAAGGAGCGACGATATATTTGACGCTGTCTCCTTGTTCATCTTGCGCGAAGATGATAATCAATTCCGGGATAGTAAGAGTTGTTTGCCGCGACCTTCACCACGATGGCGGAGGGATAGAACTACTTAAAGTAGCAGGAGTGAAGGTAGAAGTGCAATAAAACAGTTAAACCGTTAAACGGTTAAATCTTAAAAAAACTTTTAAAATATTAAACCGCTAAACACTTTTTTCTGTTTAATACTTAACCGTTTAATAGTTTTTTTAACTGTTTAGGTTTTAAGGTTTAATTGTTTATGAAATATTTATTTAGATTCTTCGTCGTTGCTTTGCTTCTCCTCGGAATGACGGTGAGGGTTGCTGCAGCGCCTAATAATATATATGGTATTCATCTCGCCCAGCCCCACCTTGAAGATCTAAAAGCGGCTTCGGACCTAGTCAATAGCAATGGCGGTAAATGGGGCTACGTCACCTTGGTGATTCAAGAGAATGATCGAGACAAAAACAAATGGCAAGGGATATTTGATTTGATGAGGGAATTACATTTGATTCCAATTGTCCGTTTAGCGACCTCTCCAGTTGGAGAAAATTGGCGACGGCCAGAGCCGGAAGACGTCAAAGATTGGGTAAGTTTTTTAGATTCTTTGAACTGGGTAGTAAAAGACCGATACATTATTTTATTTAACGAGCCGAATCATGGGTCAGAGTGGGGAGGAGAGGTTGATGAAAAAAGCTATTCGAAAATTGCTTTTAGTTTTGCCAAAGCCTTAAAAGAGAAAAACCCAGACTATTTTGTTATGTTAGCTGGGTTTGACGCTTCGGCTCCGTCTTGGCCTCCGGGGCTGGAAGATGAAGAAACGTTTATTAGAAAAATGTTGACAGATTCTGTCTCCAAAATTTTCGACTACATCGACGGTTGGTCTAGTCATTCTTATCCCAACCCCGCTTTTGCCGGGTCGCCTTGGGATTACGGACGCGGCACAGTGAGAACTTATGAATGGGAGCTAGAACTATTAAAGAGATTGGGAGTAAATAAAGAACTATCGGTATTTATTACGGAAACTGGCTGGCAAAGACAACCTCGTAGGTTAAATGAGGCTGATGTTGCAGAAAATTTTAGGATTGCTTTTGAACAAGTGTGGTCTGGAGACAGTCGGGTTAGGGCGGTGACGGCGTTTGTTCTTGACTATCAGGGATCGCCTTTTTTGGAGTTTTCCTGGAAAACCCCCTCCGCTAAAGCTTCGGAGGGTCAAGAATTCTATCAACAGTATTATACTGTTCAGTCATTACCAAAAACAAAAGGCGAGCCAGAACAAGTGGAAAAAGGAGAAATTAACTTTGATTTACCAAAAGAACTAGTCGCCCAGTCAAAATATGATTTTAAAATTAATCTGAAAAACCAAGGGCAGGGGATTTGGGACAAAGAAGAGAATTATGAATTAAGAATCAAGAATCAAGAATCAAGCAATTTAAATTTCTTAGTTAGCAATTTAAAAGACATAAAACCATTTGAGGAAAAGACTGTTGATTTTAGTTTAAAAACTGTCGAAGAAAAAAACAAAGAAGAAATAAAATTTTTATTGACCAAAGATAATAAGGTCGTCATCGAATCAAAACTGTGGAAATATACAGTATTGCCTTTGCCTGATTTGAATATCGAAGTCAACTTTTGGCCATGGGGAAAAGGTAAAGGAGATGATTTTGAGGTTCAAGTATTTGACGTTGACGACAGATTGGTTTTTAAAAAGAAAGGAGTCAAGGTAGAGAATGGTCAGGGAATTATAAAGAGCATTCAAAATATCGCAATAGACGAGCTCTACCGAGTCGTCATTCTCCACCCCGGCCATCTTCCCCGCCAGACCTATATCGTCTTCCAAACCAAGGACAATCTGGCCAAATTTAAATCAATGCTTCCATTTGACAAAAACTCCGACGGGAAATTGGATTTTAAGGACTTCCTGAAGTTATTTAGTTATTGACTAAACAATTTTTTGTAATATAATTCAATCATTTCATTATAATTATGCCTCGTGAACATCAATCTCCAAGAGTTAGTTATGATCGTTGGAAATCAAAAAACAGCATTATTCGTCAAAAAGATCTATATCAAAGAAGACTCCCGGTGTTAATACGAGACAGAATTACTTTTTGCAGATCGATTGATTTTAAAAGAGACGCCCTAAGAAGAGAATGGAATGAAAAAAGACGTAAACTAACAAAAGAGGAAAGACAAAATTTTCAAATAGTAGTTATCAACTCACCGGGATTGAAAAACCCGACTCAAAGGCGTGAAGATGTCACATTATCCTTAATTGAAGATTTGGAGGCTACCCAGATAGGACCACATCCAGTTGCCACTGTTGAAGAATATAATTATTCCGGAAATGATCCAGACAGTAGATTAAGCATAAATAATATGGAGCCGGCATCGAGACTTTATATTGTTGCTTCATTAGTCACGGCGGAAGATTTCAGACGGGTAAATAGGGTTGTTTGGGATTATAAAAGGGCTTTCGGAAATAAAACATTAAGAGAGGTGGTTCTTGTCTCTACTCATTTCCCAGGCAGGGAGGATAAAAGCGGAAAAATTAATAAAGAAACTGGAAAGAAAACAAGTACAGGCCAGACAATTGCTGTTGATGCGGATCTGGCCGGTCTGACGGGGAGCATCGACAGGCATGCGAACATTGAATCTCATTCTGGCGCCATGTCTGGTTTTGCAGCAGATCACGGGGTTCCTTCAGTCTCATTATCTCCATACAAACCGCTGTTAAGAGCCGTTGATGAAAGATCAAATTTTGAAATTACCGACCCGATATTAGTTGGACCGGATGAGGGTAGAAATTTTATCGTTGACCAAATTGCGACCGAACGGCGGCTTGACAGGGTTGATTTGGAAAAAGATAGGAGTCCCGAAACAATGCAGGATACATCTCTTGAAGTATCTGCAGAATTGCTTAAAAAGCTTCGAGGTAAAGATGCATTATTATATGATGATGAAGGCGCGACTTTAGGAACAATAAGAAATCATATTATAGAGAAACTGGTTCCAGCCGGAGTAAAAAGTATAACCATTTTACTAGCCCATGTTAGATTTACAAATGGATATTTTGATAAAAAAGATGGCAAGTGGTATCAAGGGTGGGAAGAGAATTTAAATGAAATATTGGCTCTTTGTAATTATTTCAAAATTAGTTTTCAGATCTTTGTCACAAATTCGAGAGAACCGGTGGGCGATCTTGATTTATACAGACGAAAACATCCGAACGTGATTCATATTGTCGATATAAAAGATTATATTAAAGGATTACTATTAGACGATATAAATGATAAAGATATTTTTAGGAAAAGAAAAAAGGAAATTATCATGCACTGATTTTTATCTCTTCTCAATTTTTCTTCCCGCAGTTCCCTCGAGTCTCGGTAATAACTCTTCAAAATGATTAATTGTAAAATCAGGATTAATATCTTTTATGTCAGCGGGAGATAGATTTCTAGTGTTTATAAGAATTTTTCTAATCGTGCTGATTCTTGGATATTCTCGACCTGCCTCAATGTCAGCAAGAGAATCTCCAATAATTGCCACAGGATTTGGGAAAACCGCCTCTTCAGGACCGAAATAATGTCGATGGACAGAATCTTGAACTTCTACTTTTTGTTTGGCAGGAAGCTTTGTTCCTGTTCTTCTTTCTTCTGCTTCAACGGCAACTTTTTGGAAAATCAGATCGGTTGCTAGTATTAACGACTCCGGGTCGGGTTTCGGTTTCTCAACCATGTCTCCGGAAACAACAACGTCGATAATATCATTACTTCTATCATCCCGGTCAATAAGGCCTAAATAGGCTAGAACCTCTTCTGCGTATTGGATCGGCGCTTGAGTGATGATCCCTATCCGATATCCTTTTTCCCGTACTTTTTTGATTGTCTCGGCAGCGCCGGGAACTTCCTTTATTTTATCTTCTATTGCGAAAAGTTTTGCCTGCTCCACCAACGAAAAAGTCCAATAATCCTTCATAATACCGATCATCTTTTCCAGTTTTTCAGGGTCAAGCAGTAGGTGGGAAAGATTTTTTCTATATTCAACTTCTTCCGGCGACAAATTTTCACCATATAGATTAATCGTTCGGTATAATAGACTAAGATTTTCAATAAGGTTTTTAATGAAATCGTGAGGACTAAGTCCGGTTGCAGGACGTAGTTCTTCGGATATACTGGTCAATCCATCGGTATTTTCTTTTTCCCAGCAAAATCCAAACACTTTCAGGATATCCGACCAGGCCTTAGCTTTCATTTCCTCTGAAAAGACAATAGTTTCGTCCAGATCAAATAGGAGTACTTTTGGAAGAATCATCCTTATATTATAGGATATTTTTTCAGATTAGCAAGTTACTTCCTTATCTTCTCGCAGAACTTCTCCATCCTCTCAAGGCCGCGCTGGATGTTGGCCATGCCTGTCGTATAGCTTAAGCGGATGAATCGATCGTCTCCAAAGACAATCCCAGGAACAACTGCTACATAGGCCTCGTCCAACAGTTGCTGGGAAAAATCAAGAGAGCCTTTGATTTCGTCGTTATAAAAATCAGCGATATTGGCAAAGACATAAAAAGTGCCGTCTGGCCGATTAGCATAAACACCCTTAATTCTGTTGGCCCGCTCGACCATAAAGTCGCGTTTTCTTCGATAGTCTTTGACTATTTTTGGTGTATCGTCCTGGGGTCCTTCAAGCGCCGCTATAGCAGCTCTTTGTGAGATTGAAGAGGTGTTGGAGGTCGAGTGGTCCTGGAGGCGGCGCGCCGCTGAAATTAATTCTTTGTCAGCGGCGGCATATCCTATCCTGAAACCAGTCATTGCGTAAGTGTTGGAGACGCCATTAATAACTATGGTTAGTTTTTTTATTTTTTCATTAATTGAGGCAATACTAATATGTTTTTTTTCATAGGTAAGAATCTCATATCCTTCATCGCTCAAAACCATGAGATTATTTTTAATACAGACGGAAGCGATTTGTTTTAGTTCTTTTTCGTCATAAACGACTCCAGATGGATTATTGGGCGAATTTAAAATCAACAATTTAGTCTGTGGGGTAATTGATTTTTGGAGAGTTTGGGAGTCAATTCTAAAATTATTAGCTCTTAAAAAAACGCTTTTGCCGCCTACGATCGCGACTATTTCTTTATAAGAAGGCCAGTAGGGAACGGGGATGATGACCTCATCGCCGGGATTGACAAGAAACATGATTGTATTGAAAATGCTGTGGTTGGTGCCGTTGGAAACCAAAATATTTTCTATTTCATAGTCGAGCCAGTTGTCCCGCCTTAGCTTGGCGCAGATTGCACTTTTTAGTTCTTTTATCCCTGATGGAGTCGTATATTTTGTATATCCCTCGTCGATCGCCCGCTTAGCCGCTTCTTTTATATGAAAAGCCGTGTCAAACTCTGGTTCATCCGAACTTAGCGAAATTATGTCAATCCCTTGTTTTTTCATCGCCCTGACTTTACTGTTTATAGAAGCTGAAAGAGAGAAACTTATTGACTTAACTCGTTGCGAAAGCTTCATAGGGATATTATACACCCTTAGAAGATATTTGATTTTTAATACTTTCAATAACGTTTTTTACTTCTTCATCGCTTCCTAAATAATAGCGTTTGGTTGGTTTTAGATTTTCGTCGAATTCGTAGACAAGAGGAATGCAATATGGAACATTTAGGTTGACGATATCGGCGTCCGAAATATTATCCAAAAATTTGATGATGGCGCGGAGGGAATTGTGGTGGCCCGAGAGGATGACGGTTTTACCCTTTCTAATTTCTCCTAAAACCGCGTTTTGAAAATAGGGGACGGAGCGATTGTAGGTATCTTTTAAAGATTCGCCGTTTGGAGGCGCTACATCATAGCTTCTTCGCCACAGCTTGACCTTTTGTTCGCCGTATTTTTTGACGGCTTCGGCTTTATTCTGTCCCTGCAGGTCTCCGTAATTTCTTTCGTTCAAATGCCAGTCTTTGATAATCGGAATGTTTTCCTGGCCCAAGACCTTGAGGGCGATTTCAAGAGTTTTTATGCCCCTTTTTAAAACCGAGGTAAAACCAATGTCAAATTTATATCCTATTTCTTTCAGACGGAGGGCGTATTTTTTTGTCATCTCCTCGCCTTCTGGCGTTATATCAATATCTGTCCAGCCGGTGAAGCGATTGGACCACTCGGTGAGACCGTGACGGATTATTACGAGTTGATTCATAATTTTCAATTTTCAGTTTTCAATTTTCATTGAATTTTCAATGACTTAATTTTCAAACTTGAATCATTGGAACATTGTAATTTTATTGAAAATGGTAAATTGTATTTATAGTCCGTTTTCTATCTCTATCAATCTATTATATTTCGCCAGTCTTTCGCTTCGGGAAATAGAGCCGGTTTTAATAAAGTCAACTCCTGCCCCGTAGGCTAGATCGGCTAAAAACGAGTCTTCAGTTTCGCCTGATCGATGAGATACAGCGGTTGCCCAACCGTATTCTTTCGCTAATTTTATAGCGTCAATCGTTTCTTTGACTGTCCCGATCTGATTAGGTTTAATTATTACTGCGTTGGCGGATTTTTTTTCATAGCCGGTTTTCATACGGTTAATATTTGTACAGAATAAATCATCGCCTATTAAAAGTGACGGGGCCTGTTGAAAAAATTTACTCCAATTTTCCCAGTCGTCCTCCTGAAAAACATCTTCAAAAGAATAGACCAAATATTTATCTTTAATTTCTAAATAGTATTGAATTAGTTCTTCACCGGTTATTTCTTTATTGTCTTTTTTAAGAATGTATTTGTTTTCAGAGAAAAATTCTGAAGCGGCTGCGTCGATTCCCAGTTTATAATCTTTTTCGTTTCCATATCCGGTTTGTTTGGCTGACTCAATAATTAACTGAAAGGCTTCTTCGTTGGAATTTAAAGCTGGAGAAAACCCGCCTTCGTCACCGACCAATATTGATAATTTTTTTTCTTTTAAATTTTTTTGGATCGAATGATAGATTTCCGACCCGATTCTAACCGAGTCGGTTGATTTGTTGGTTTGGGGGATAATGATGAATTCCTGGATGTCAAAGTTCCAATCGGCGTGTTTGCCGCCGTTGACGACATTAAACATCATTTTGGGCATGGAAGGTTTTACCACTTGGAAATAATATTCATTTATAAACTGCCAAATGGGTATTTTTTGAGAGAGGGCGGCGGCTTTAACTGCCGCCTGGGAGACTGATAAAATCGCATTGGCGCCGAGACGGGACTTATTTTCTGTTCCGTCCAAATCAATCATAAGGCGGTCAAGTTCGTCAAGGCGCTCAAGTGACAAGTTAACGAGTTTGGGTGCAATAATATCATTGACGTTGTTGACGGCTTTTAGGACGCCTAGGCCATGATATCTCTTTGGGTCTTGGTCGCGGAGCTCGACCGCCTCGTGGGAGCCGGTTGAGGCGCCTGAAGGAACAGAAGATGAAGCAACGGTTCCGTCATCTAAAACAACAAAAGTTCTTAAAGTCGGATTGCCGCGCGAATCAAGAATTTCAATGGCTTTAATCTTATTAATCTTCATAGTTAAATTCTAACAAATAATCAACTCTTTTTTTTAATTGTTCGTCAGGACTCTTTGCCAAAAAACTTCCCGGACAGAGATAATCAGGTCTATATTTTAGAGAATTGATGTAGGGGAGAGTTTTATCATTGACAGCTCCGTCAAGAAAAATTTCCTTCCTATAACCTAACATCCTCAACTGTTCAACTTTATTGAGTGTTTCGGGGATAAATGGCTTTCCTTGAGCGCCAGGGACAATTGACATGATTTGAATACAGGGTATAGCGCGTAGCCTGTAGCGTGTAGCCAAATCGCTTACTTGATCTTGAGGGTTGAGGACAAGACCTATATTAAATAGTGAATAGTGACTAGTGAGTAGTGAGTAGTTAGGAAAAAGATCGTAATGAATAAAGACATTTTTAATATTAATAATATTTTTTATTTCTTCTAGTTTTTTTATTTCTGTTTCGTAATCTTTAACCATTAGGTGAAAGTCGAAAATAGTTTCTTTTAAATAGGATCTGTCCTTAGTAAGGACAGATCCTGTAAATGTTAAGAATTCATCAAGAGTTGCCGTCTTGTTGTCGACGTAAACGCCGTCGGCAAAATCGATCTGAAAATATTTATAATAGGGCGAAAGTTTTTTTATGGTAGAAAAATAATCTTCAGCCTTATATTCAAGAATTGATGGGCAGATCTTCATAGTATAATTGTAGCATTATGGACAAAAAACAGATTTTAGAAAAATTTTCCCAATTAGTTTCGATTGAATCGGTTTCAACCGACTCAAAACGCCATAAAGAAATTTTAAAAGCCGCCGAATTTATCAGAAAAGAACTAATTCAATTAGGTTGTCAAGTAAATCTATATCAAAAAGATAACTGTCCACCTTTAATTATAGGGAAATATAGACCCTCCTTCGCGCCTCCTTCGCCGAAGTGGCTACGAAGGCCGAGCAAGGCTACGGAGGGCAAAGCAATTGGCGTCTATGCTCATTATGACGTTCAGCCCGAAGACCCGATAACCAAATGGAAGACTCCACCTTTCAAATTAACTGTAAAAAACGGAAAAATTTATGGCCGAGGAACAGCCGATGACAAAGGTCACTTAATTCAAGTATTGACTTCGATTAAACGTTTAATCGAAGTAGACAAACTTGACAATAACATCGTTTGTATTTTTGAAGGTGAAGAAGAAATTAGCAGTAAAAATTTTGAAGAACTGATAAAAAAGGACCCGTCTTTAAAGAATATTGACGCTTTTTATGTTGTTGATATGGGGATGAAAGCTAAAAACATTCCCCAGATATTTTACGGACTTCGGGGAGTGATAGGATTTGAATTAAAGATAAAAACTAGTGAGATAGACCTTCATTCAGGCGTCTTTGGCAATCGGGTTTTGAACCCAGCCCAGCTGGCAGCAGAATTGATGAGCAAGATGGTTGACGGTCAGACGCACGAGATCAAAATTCCGGGGTTTTATGACGACGTCAAAAAAACCAGTAAAGAAGAGATAGAGCTTTTGTTAAAATCAAATTCGACTTTGGTGTCAAAGGTCTATCCGGCCCTAGATATCAATGGAGTGGTTTCCGGTTATACAGGCGAAGGGTTTAAGACGATTATTCCGGCCGAAGCCTTGGTGAAATTTTCTATAAGGTTGGTTCCTCATCAAGATCATAAGAAGATAGAGAAACTGGTCGAGAAATTTGTCAAAAATAATCTGCCAAAAGAAGTCGAATATGAATTCAGAGAGCCCACTGGGAGCAATGCTTTTTACACGGATTTTAAGAATCCATTTGCTCAAAAAACCGCGGAAGTTTTTGAGGATGTTTTCAAAAACGAGACTTTGTTTAATCGAAGCGGTGGGTCGGTCGCAGCGGCAGAAATATTGCAGAGGGTGTTTGAAAAACCCGTAATCCTTATTGGTTTTAGTCTACCTGATGATAACATCCATGCACCGAACGAAAATTTTGACGAGGAAATGTTTTGGAAAGGCATAGTGGCTATCGAGAAAATCTTCGCGCAGTAAAGCGCCGAAATAACTGCTTTGTAGATTATACGCTACAGACAATTTTCAATTAGCAATTTACAATTTACATTGAATTTTCATCGAGTCAATGTTTCATTGAAAATTTATTGAAAATTGAAAACTGAAAATTGCAAATTGTATTATTTAGGCTTTTCCCATTTCTTAGGCATCGGGCCGGTGAAGTTTTCTTTGCTGAAAAAACATTTTGGATCGGCAAAAAGAGCCTATTTGGCGGATAAAAAAGAATTAGTTAAAACAATTGGTGTTGTTTTGACAGAGAAGTTTGTTGATTTTAGAAATAAGTTTGATCCGGTGAAGAAAATGGAGGAGTTAAAGAAAAAAGAGATAATGGTTTTGGCGGTTGATGATGAGGATTATCCGGAAAGTTTAAGAAATATCTCCGATCCGCCAATTTGCATTTATTTAAGAGGCTCGATACCGAAATTTTTTAACGCAGTGGGGACCCCTAACCCCAAAAGCGTAAAAGATTTGGTATCTTCGCCTTCCCGAAAAGCGAAGACACCTGTTTTTGAAGTCTATGACTTGGGGGACCCCCCTTTAGGGGGTGAAGTCGACGGAAAAACACGGTGTCGAGCTTTTAGTCAAAATCTAGTTTTTTCCATAGTTGGTACTCGTAATCCCACTCAATACGGCATCCAGGTAGCGAGAAAATTTTCCTATGAGTTAACTGAAGCAGGTTTTACGATTGTTTCCGGAATGGCCTATGGGATCGATACGATTGCTCACGAGTCCTGCCTTGAGGCAGGGGGAAAAACAATTGCCGTTTTAGGTTGCGGCGTTGATATTATTTATCCTTCATCAAATAGATTTCTTTATGAACGGATCTCGCACTGCGGGGGTGCGATTATTTCAGAATTTCCACCAGGGCAGTTTGTTTTGAAAGGTCTTTTTATTGCCAGAAATAGAATTATTTCTGCCCTTTCCCGCGGCGTGATGATCGTCGAGGGAGCAAAAGATTCAGGCTCTCTTATCACCGCCCGCTATGCCGCTACGCAGGGAAAAGACGTCTTTGCGCCGCCAAACCCGATTACATCTGTTATGTCTGCCGCGCCAAATTTGCTTATTAAACAGGGAGCAAAATTAGTGACTTCGGTTGAAGATATAATGGAGGAGTTTGACATGAAAATTACGCCTAAGAAAAAAGAAGATATTAAAAAGAAATTAAACGAGATTGAGAGATTAATATTTGAGATTTTGGAAGAAAAACCAATATTAATTGACGACTTGGCTATAATACTGAAGAAACCGATCAGTCAGGTTTTAAATACTCTTTCTTTAATGGAAATTAACGGTTTGGTCGAGAAAAATGACGAAAATTATTACCAAATTAGACTATTTTGACAGGCCGATCGGCAACCTCCGAGGTTGCGGAGGCTAGACCTGATTGACTAAAAGATCCGCCTCGCTGTTTTGCTCGCGGGGAATCAAATGATAGGAAATTGGCAGATTTATTTCTTGTTCGAGTCCGCGAATCTTCAAAATATATTCTTTGATTTTTCCATTTTTGACTTTGAATAGTCCTTTAACTTGATTCACCATTAATCGTGAGTCCGAATAGAATTCAATTCGTGTAGCGTGTAGCGTATAGCGTATAGCCTGTTCGAGTGCCTTGATTAATGCTAAATATTCAGCATCGTTGTTTGTAGCGACGCCGATTGATTCTTTGTGCTTGAAAACAACCTTATTATTTAAATAGAAAATAATCCCGATCGATGCGGGCCCGGGATTGCCTTTTGAGCCGCCATCGGTATAAATTCGTAAAATCATAAGTTTTGAAATTATTTTCTATTTCCTTATTGGCTTTGGTTCCACTCATAACTAGCCGTACTTAAATATGGTAACAGATTGATGTATAAATTATTATAGTAGACTAAAAGATTTGCCATTTGAGATTATTTTATTCATAAATTCCTCAATAACTTCCATAGCCTGACGCGAAGAGCGTCGGCGATCTTATGGAGGATCCTGATCGTCGGGTTGGCGCGGCCTTTTTCGATCCTTGAAATATAGGTCCGGTCGACGTCGCACAAAAAAGCTACCTGTTCTTGCGACATTTTCTTTTTCTCCCTGACTTTGAAAAGACAGCGGCCCAGCCTGTCGTAGAAAAAGTTTCCACGCATTCTGGCATTAAAGAATAGAGAATTGTAAGAGCCTTGTCTATAGACGATAACCTACCAAAATATGGAAATAGGGCTTGGAGGCGGGATAGTTTTTGCAATATGCCATGTAGATTATCAGCCTCAATTTATTGGTCTAGTTTTTTGATTCTTCGTAAGTATTTTTCGTCCATTTTGGGAGAAGCGGCTAAAAATGCGTCGACGATTTTTTTAGCGGTTTCATGATCGGTATAATCACTAGCTAAAGAGAGAACGTTGACATGATCGTTTTCTCTAATATGGCTGGTTTGGCTCTCATTCAGAGCGACTCCGGCCCTTATACCTTTGAGGCGATTGGCCGCAATGATGACTGCACAACCCGATCCACAAATAAGAATTCCTAGATGATTGTCTGGATTTTGGAGGACGGCCTGGGCGACCTTTTGACCGAAATCAACGGCGTCGTCTAAGGGATCTTGCTCGTAGGCACCCAAATCCTCGATGCGGATATTTTTTTCATGAAGATATTCGAGGATTAAGTTTTTTAACTCAAATCCCCGGTGGTCAGCACCTATAAATATCGTCATGCTAAAATTATACATTAATAACCAAATACTACAAATAAGCAAATAAACAAATGAATTTGTAGTATTTGTAGATTTGTCTATTTGTTTATTATGTTATTTGATACTCACTGTCATCTTAATTTTAAAGCCTTTGAGGGACGGGTCGAAGAGGTTGTTAGGGCGGCTAGGGATGCCGGCGTGAATAATATTATTGTTCCCGGGACCGACATTGAGACGTCGAAAAGGGCCGTGGAAATTGCCGAGAGATTCGAGGGCGTTTATGCGGCTGTTGGAATTCATCCGCATCACGTGTATGAGTTATTTTTAGAAGTTCGACACCGTGTTTTTTCGTCGACTTCACCCCCTAAAGGGGGGTCCCCCAAGTCATTGACGAAAAAACAGGTGTCTACACTTTTATATTTATTAAAAAATCCTAAAGTTGTTGCTATTGGAGAGGTGGGGATTGATAAACACAATTATCAAAAAACAAAACACCAGGATTATAAAGTCGATGAGGCGTTTGTTGAGCTACAAAAAATATTTTTAATAGAACAGATAAAACTTGCAATGAAACACAATAAGAGTTTGATTTTGCATAATCGGGAAGCGAAAAAAGATATGTTAAAAATATTATCTAATGACGAATTACGAATTACGGATTACCGATCTGTATTCCACTGTTGTGAACCTGATGAGGAATTGTTACAGTTTGCCAGAGATCATAAGATGTTTATCGGCGTTGACGGTGATGTAGTTTATTGGAAAAAGAAACAGGAATTTATTAAAAAAGTACCTCTGGAGATGTTGGTTTTGGAGACTGACTCGCCTTATTTATCACCTTTTAGAAAATTCCTGCCTGCGCAGGCAGGCCCAAACGAACCAAAAAATATTTCTTTTATAGCAGAGTTCATTGCTAAATTGTTAAATTGTCAAATTGATGAATTAAAGAAGCAAACGACAGAGAATGCAAGAAAACTATTTAATCTTTCTTAGGGGATCCAGATTGATGAAATTGGAGTTGGTGTAGGAGAAGATGAGGGAGTAGGTGTTGGAGTCGAGGTAGGTTTATAATATCCAACTCCCACTTCTTTAGTATCTTCGCCTTCCGTGGGCATTGGACCGGTTGGTCTTAGTTTTGGTGAAATGGTAACTGTTCCGGCTAGCCGGCAAAAACCTGAATAACACCTGATATCTTGACCGGTGATTGGTAGGCATGATGGAATTGATCCGCAGCATCTTTGATTTAGTCTTCCGCAGGGAGTGGTTGTGCCGGTCCGGCCTCCTTGAAAGGCTTTTCCGGGAACAGGCAGCGGTGTCGGTGTTGCTGTTAGTTCGGATTCAGAAGCTTTAGAATTGATATTTTTTTCTTGAAGAGAAACATAGGCTGCCACCGGTAAAAAGATTATCAAAAAAAGAATCATTAAAAAAAAGAGCTTCTTAGAAAAGGGTAGTTTTTTAAATTCTTCAACCATTGAATTATAAAGATTATTGTATCATTATTTTAATGAGAAAATCAACTGTTTTTTTAATAGTCTTACTTATCCTAACTTTTTTGACCCTCCTCTATACAAAATTTTTTTATGAAAACAGACTAAAACAATCAGAAAGAGACGTCAATACATGTCAGCAAAAACTCTCTAATAGTAAAAACGAAGTAAAAAATCTTAATGATATTTTTTTTCTTTCCCAGAAAGCTAAAGCAGAGACAACTGTCAAAAAGGCAGGACTTTATTTTAGCTATAAAACAGCCAAATTTGAAGACAACCTTTTTAAGATTAGCATCTATCTTGATGGAGATGAAGAGGGTGGGGCTGACGCGGCTGATTTAAAGACTAATTTAAATAATCTTAAAGTAAAGTACTTGGTTAACGGTGAAGCATTCCCAGCATATCCGAGAAAGTTGACAGAAAATAACTATATATTGGTGACGGGAACTGCTTCTTTGTTGGGCAGCAAGTTTATTTACGGCCAGCGGGGTTTGTTTGTCGAATTAATTGCCGAAAAAATTGATCCCCTTAGAAAATCCGAAGCCACACTTGATTTAGAAGGAACAAAGATTTATCTAAACGGCGAGAGCATTCTCGACGAGGAAAAAACTTTTAAGAAGATATTAATAGATTAATCTATGGACAAAACAAAACTAATAACATTATTATTTTTTCTAACCCTTAGTTTGCTTCTAGCGATATATGCTAACAATAATTTAAAATTTATTTTCCAGGGAAGAGCCGCAGGTAACGAAACCAATATTAAAATTCAACTTCAAGGGGAGTACGATAAAATACCAAATGTCATTTTTAAAACAAGAGTTTTGATTTTCAATGATGCAAATCTAATAAGAGAAGCTGAGGATATAAATTTAACTCGAGATCAAAAAAATTTTTTTAAATTCAATCTCGATCTGAATGGTCTTGATCTGACCAAGAAATACTCTTTATTTATCAAACCGGAGAAATATCTTGGGAAGCTTTTTTGTTCTCCGTCGTCTTACAGCAAAAGCTGTACGACATCTGAAATCGTTTTTGCTGCAGGGACTAATAGTCTGGAACTGGTTTTTGAGCCGTTATTTTCCGGAGACGTTATGCCGCAGGACGGCAAGGTGACTGCTCAGGACATATCCAAAATTATGAATGACATAGGAGAATCGAGTCCAAACGGTTTGTCAACAGACATCAATTCAGACGGCAGGGTGGAGACAGTTGACTATTCTTTAGCTCTTTATTCTTTGTCAAAGAACTATGAAGACGACCTCTATCCGCAAATATCAACGACTCCGACACCAATACCAACGTTATCAAGTAGTCCGACGCCAACATTGGCGCCGTCTTCGACTTCCACTACCGGGAGCGGCGGGACATGCAGAGCGACAATCAGTGGTAAAATCTATGTCAAAGCCATGGGTCAAACTTACTGTAGTCCTTTAAATAATGAACAATCACAGATGTGCGTCACCTCTGCCGCCGACTGCACTCAGGTTAAGTGTATTGATCAAGTGATTATCGAAAGCAAAAATGCTGTCAATATCTGTGCTTCTGGATTTGGATCTTTGGATGAAGCGGCCAGCCGAGCGACACTTAGCTGTCAGGTGGAGTTTGTTCCCGGACCATGTACACCAACGCCGACCCCGCAAATAAATTGCAATGAAGAAGGACCTTCTTGTTAAATAATGTTTAGGAATTCTTTTCTGAATTTTTTTGGAGAAAAAAATTCGCCCCTTTTTTTTGCTTTGTCTCCTAAAGATTTTTTCAATTCTTTATTGAAATAAACCTCACCGATTTTATCGGCAATATCATTGGGGTTTTCCGGATTGGCAAAAAGGGACTGTCCTTTTAGGAACTGTCCTTTTAAGGACCGTCCCGAAATCTCGTTTAATACGGGGATATTCGATAAAACTGACGGACATCCTTGGGAAGCGGCTTCAAGAAAAGAAAAACCAAATCCTTCGTCCCTTGAGAGCAAGACGTTGATGCTTGCTTGTTGGTAAAATTTGATCAGCTCGGAATCGGGCAAGAAACCGGCGAAAATGAAACGTTTGTCGTCTTTTGTTTCTTCAAGAAATTGCCTAAATTCTTTTTGCCAGGGATGGTTCAGCGACGGGGCCTGTCTCGGATTCACTCCCGCCGGTGCTCGGTCGATCAATATTCCTCCACTGCGCGCCGTCGGGAACCCTTCTTCCTCGACACCCGTCGCTTCTCCAAAAACCCTTCCTACAAATACGCAGGTGACATTGATTATCTTTATTGCTCTAGCAAGATTAACGAGGTTTTTATTCCAGGTGGCATCGCCTACGTAAAGGCAGAATTTAGAATTTAGATTTAAGAATGTAGAATCTATTAATTCTGAATTCTGAATTTTAGATTCTAAGTTTGTAAATATTCTAGGGAGGTACGGATAAATAACTTTAATCTTTTTTTCTCGAATACCTAAGATATTAATAATATCATGCTTTGAGGCTTCAGAGTCAGTAACTATCAGGTCATAATTTTTTAAAGCGAGCTTGTTTAAAAAAATATTTATGTTTCCGCGAATGCCTGCTGGGAAATGAGAGGGATATTTGAGGGGGATGAGATCGTGAATGACGGCAATCTGTTTTTTGGCGAGACGACGCATTGTCAACGGTTTCTGCAAAAAATTAAAGAAGGGATTGATAAAGATGGGGTATAACGTATAGCGTATAGCGTGTAACGTATTGGTGAAAGTCCAGTCAGGAAAGTTTTCTTTGAGGATTTGCAAATAACGGCCGACGCCGCGGACAGAGCTTAGTTTATCTTTCGCCGTCGGATCATAGACAAAGACTTTTTTCATGATTTATTATATAATTTTAGTATGAAAATACCTAAATCGCTTCATAGATATTTCTGGGATGTAGATATAAAAAAACTTGATCCTTTGGAAAAGTCGTTTTTTGTTATTAATAGGTTGTTGGATAAAGGTAACGTTGAAGCCGTAAAATGGGTGAGAAAAACATATTCCAGAAAAACAATTTCTGACACATTTACAACTATGCGTGGTTACCAACCTAAAGTAGCCTCGTTTTGGTCATTATTTCTTAACATTCCACAGGAGAAAATAATATGTTTACAAGAACCCTATCTCAGTCGGCGCAGAATGCACTGGCCTTATTAGGTAGAAATAAAATACTGCCGGAAAACACTTATTTAGCCGGAGGATCTTCTTTAGCTTTACAATTTGGTCACAGAATTTCCGTTGATTTTGATTTTTTTACACCAACGAGATTTGATGGAGAAGAATTAAGACAAAAGTTGAATAATATTGGAAAATTTGTTTTTCAAGAAGCTGACGAAAAAGACACTTTGCTTGGCGTTTTTAATCAAGTCAAATTCAGCATTTTTCGATACCGTTATCCATTAGTTTTTACACCTTTGAATTTTCTGGATATTTCGTTAGCTGCCCCTGAAGATATTGCTGCCATGAAATTAGCGGCAATAATGGATCGGGGAACGAAAAAGGATTTTATTGACTGGGAAAAAGTCAAGGAGTTCTTCCGGCGCGAAACCGTCCGCCTGGCGGAAAAATACATTTAAGCTTGACATAAACTATATTAACTACTATAGTTATTACATATGCAACAATCAATAAACATGCTTGATTTTAGAAAAAGCCCGGGTAATGTTATCAACGAGGTTTACTATAATAAAAAAAAGATAATTTTGGAGCGTGGCAAAAAACCAATGGTTGTCATGGTTCCGGTTGATCTCTATAAAAAACTATTTCAAGACGAAGACATTGAAATCTATACAAAACAAAGGGTTGGGGAATTTAAAAAAGAAGATAAACTTGCTAAAGGTTTATCAGCTAAGATTAAGAAGCTTTTGAAATGAAATGAGATTATTTTTAGATGCTAATATTATCTACTCTGCCGCTAAATCCGACTCAGGAGCATCATCGGCCATCTTTTTAATTAAATATAAATTCAAATTTAGTTTTATTACTTCTAAGCTGGCTTTAACCGAAGCGGAAAGAAATATCGTCGAAAAAGAAACACCCCACGTTTTAAATAGATTTTATGAATTAATTAAAGATCTCGATACGATTTCAGTTAATAGCAATAAAGCAAAACAATTTTATCAAGATATTATCGAAGGAAAGGACGCTCCGATTTTATTCGGCGCTAGACAAAGCAAGGCCGATTATTTAATTACTCTCGACAAGAAACATTTCTTTACTGAAAAAATGTTGAAACAGAAATTTTCATTTGAAATTATCACTCCAGGAGATTTTATTTTGAAGCTAAAATAGAGAAACGTCATCTCCTTTAATAAAGTTAAGTTTATTTAATGACGTTGGATCAAAGACATAGACTTTATCCATAGGCTAATTTTATCATTTTTCGCTACAATAAAAGATATATGCCCGATGAAAGATCCTATAAAGAGAAAAGAAGACGGCCTTATCCAAACACTTTACCACCTCGTCATCCTAAAGCAGAAGTGAGACGTAATTATTCTTCCATAAATGCACCGCTCAGATATCCTAGAAATCATGGAGGTATAGAAGCTTCAAGTTTATTCATGGAATGGCATAGAAATTTCTCTACAGGAGAAGTAGATTATGAAAGATTGAATTTAGCTCAAAGAGTATCAAGCGATTTACCTTCTTTTATCTCTTTGGGAATTTCTAATATCAAAGAAAATTCACCAATGAGGAATAAGATATTAAAATCTAACGAACAGATACTAAGATGGTTAGACGAATGGGTTACTCCAGAAGAAAGTAGAGGTGTAAGGAGAGACATTCCTATTTTTTCACAGGTAAAAAAACTAGTGGCAGCGGAGGCGGAGAAGTATCAAAACGAACCGACCCGTGAAAGAAAACATATTCAAACATGGTGGGAAAATTTAAAATTTTTACGTTTTCTATTAGCTAAAGGATCAATCGGCTCAGCAATGCTTAACCGTCAAAACGGAGTTGATGTAACTTCGATTATGGCAGATATTTTCAGCAACATTGATTTATCTGGGATTGAAAGTGAAAAATTGTTAGCTAGGATTTTAAAATTAAGCCAAGGCCCGGATCTCGATTTTTCAATTTTTCCTACGGACATATTCCAAGAAGTTTTTGATGAATTTCAGAGGGAACATATTTTAGAAAAAGCCCTGGAACCAAAAACCCAAACAATGGAAGTAGTAGGAGATGAAAAAGAAAAATTCATAGTTGGAGAGTTAATGAAAGAAGATGTTAGGCTTCCATCAGGATTCCGACTCGCCTCAAACAATCTATATTGCGCTTTTTCTACTGGAAATATTCCTCAAAAACATTCTATACAATATTTCGATATTGTTTACTACGTTAATGTTGTCAATGAGCGTACAGGAAATCCGATGAGATACAAAATCTCAGCCCTAGAGTTTATGCCTTCAACAATAGATGAATCTACAGTTGATGAAGATTCGCGAACAGGCTGGACTAGTGGATTATTAAGTCAAATTAGAGCGAGCGGTGTCTACTTAGTTAATAGAGAGAAATTAAATGATCCGGTTTGGTTGACAACAGAAGACGACAAGATTAAGCGTGAGTCAGGTTTTGTTGTGAAACTTGAGAATGTTTTCGCTGAAGCCTTATGCCTTCCGGATATGCCTGTTGGACCACATTTGTATGATATGGCCAATGGTGACGTCGAATTTGACAATAATCTAGTTGCCACTTTAGTAGGTCGTGCAATTAGAGATGGATTTTTTAATCTTTTGAATATATCTACGGAAAATGATCATTACGGATCGATGTACACCGGCGACCACGAACAACTTTTTAAAAGATTGTTAAAACGATTTAAGCCGGAAAAAGTTAAACTAACTAATTATGAAGAAATGCAGCTTGGTTTAATGCAAGCATGGATTCTGGACTTTCCAAGATTAATTGGTTATTTGAAATATCATGGTTTTGCGAAACATACCGTTGCTGGTCAGAATGAAAAAATTTTTCAAGCTTTTGAAGAAATTGCCGACAATGTAAGTACAAAATATAAAAACTCAGATTTATTGAAGCTTTTAAGAAAAGCAAAACAATCAGGTGATAAAACCGGAATTCCAGCAAAAATAGAAAGTGAAGATTTACGTAATCTTATCGATAGGAATTTAACAAAAGTGATGGAATTAATAAGGTTAGATAAAAGAATACCAGATTTTATAAAACAGGGGAAATCAGATTTAGAATTAATGTCGGAGTTTTTAGCTATGCCTATTTTTAGAGAGCTGTCTAGAGAAAAAGCTTGGGGTGCCGATCTTGAAGTAAAAGTTCTCGATGGTCATAATTTTAGACAACATCTACTTGCAGAGTCTGAAGCTATTAGTAAGCCTATTTTTGGATACCGATATTACGAAGCTGGAGATACATTCATTTATCATATGAGTCGTTACCCGAGAAAGCTTAAATATAGAGTCGGATCATCGGATGAATATCAGAAAGTCGCCTCGGATATAGCAACTGTTATGAAGTTAGAAGAACCTATCATTGATCGACCTATTTCTAATAAAAGGTTCAGAATTGTGTTGGGCCTAAACGAAGGCTATTCTAAAGAAAGAAAAGTATCAACAGCAGAAATAGAAAATTTTTTAGGAGAAAGGTTTGTTTTTAAAAGCGGGCAAATTATCACCGTAAATAATATTCCTTTATTTTCCAATCCATTTTATCAAGAGGACGCAATTATAATAGAAGGAAATATTGAGGATATTGATCAAGTGTTCCAATTAGCAGATTTGACAGGACAAGAAAGATTTGCGGTTGAACTTTTAGATCTGCAAGAAGCTTACATGGTTGAAACTAGGCACTGTCAAATGTCTGATTTGGAGTTTAAACCTGAGGTAAGAACAGAAGAGATGATAATCGAAGATTTAGCTCGTCTATCCGAACCTAATTCCTCTTGATTTATAAGTTTTTATCAGGTTTTCGTCGTAGCCTATCTTTTTAAGCTTTTTTCTCAAACGGTAAATTAATCTGTCAATAGCCCAGTCGGAATAGTGTTCTTCCCAGTTCACTCCCCAGATTTTTTGGGCAATGTCATTTCTTGAAACCAATTTGTTTTTATTGTCAATTAAAAACCTAATTATTCTAAGTTCGCTTTTAGTTAATTGAAAAGAAACATTTTCTTTATTGAAGTAAACTTCACCATCTTTGACAATGAGTTGATTAGTTTTTTTCTCTTTATTAATTACTAGTCTGAGAAGTGGAATACCAAAAGATTCATTAACAATTATTCTTACTATTTTTAAATAAGAATATTGATGACTATTTTTACTTTCTTCATCGACATTTTTGTTATAGATTTTTCTTAAAATTTCCCTTTCAGGTTCTGTTAGTTTCTTCCAAATTACTTCAAGTTTTTTAAGCATTAGTTCATGAGTGAATATTTGTTCCAAAGACAAATCTTTCTCATCTCTTAAAAGTCGTAATGCTTGTCTGATAAGCCAAAGGTAACCGCCACAGTTTTTTACAATTTCTTTTTTAATTTTTTCGGGAAACTTTACTTTCCAAAGATTTTCATTATAAGCAATGAATTGCAGCGAATCTTTTTCGCTATAGAGAGGGTATTTTATTATGTGGGTAAATATTGATGAACACTGATTCACCAAGTTGGTGAATTCAGGATTAGTGATATCAATTTCAGAAAAAATTATTACTGATAAGTTTTTATATTTTCTTAAAATAGTTTCAAGTTCAAAAAATTGTTTATGCTCTTGTTGTTTAAGGATTATGTTAGTTGAGTAATCTACAAAAAGACCAATATCCAATCCTTTATCTTCAATTTTTTTTAAAGATTCTTCGAGATTTATTCCATGTCCCCATTTATTAACTTTTTCTTCAATAACTTTTAGAAGATTATTCTCACTAAGAGAAATGTATCCCAATAAATATTTTCTATAATACTTACCTAATATTTTTTTAAGTAATTTTTTATCGTTAATAAGTTGGTTAACACGATAAACAGCGTCGTTTTGTAGTTGAATAATTGTTCCTGATTCATGATAGCGGATGATATTTAACCAACGACGAGCGTCAGCTTCGAGAGCTTCTTCTGTTAATGAATTGACGACCTTTTTCATAGATGACTTTATTGTCAGAATTATAACAAATTAATTAACTTTTCTCAACATTTTTGTCAGATTTCTGTCATTTTGGAGTCAAGCTCTTAAAAGTCATTAGACCTATAATACGTTCCGTTAATAGTTTTTATATTAACTATGGCGGAAAATAAATCGGTTCGACCTTATGAAGAATTTGCTGCGCATATCCAAGAAGAAACAACAAAAGCTCGTGAACAGTTAATAACATGGATTGATAATCCTAACATAACTTCTGTTGGATGTGTTGATAGATTAACAGAAAAAGGATCAGTGAATCCTCCAGGAGGCTTGATTTTTCTTTATACAGATCAAGATGCAGTAGGCGGAGGTAGCTATTCTGGCCTTGACGATTTAAATGAAAATTTATTAGAGAGATGGGTTAGCGTCAGAGCGGAAGTTGGAGTTGCAGATGGGATTTTATGGGCGCACAAAAACTGTGGATATATAAGAGTTGTTTTAGGGGCCGATGATTTAGGAAGTCAGGTAGGTGTAATTCGATCGGCGCAAAACTTTTTGAACAAATTGAACGGAAAATATCATACAAGGTTTAAAGTCGGGATAGAAAATCAAGGCTCAGCAACGCCTTATATGAAAAAAGGCTAATTAAAAGTTAATTTTTTAAATATGTCAAAAATACCAAGACTACCTCCGGTAGAGCAAAGTGGATTAGCGTTCGCGAGCATTTTAATCTTAAGTATGGGAATCTGTGGTGGACCCATTACAGGATCACTTATTGCTCAAAGCTTAAAAATTGCACCGGAAACAGGCGCTGGTTTAGGTTTAGCGGCTGGATTAATACCAGGAATAGCGATGCTTTTTTTTGCAGCACGTCAAAAGTAATTAAAGTTTAAAAAATAGAAATTAATAAAATAAATATGCCTCGTCGAGAACAAGGATTTAAGGCTAACTTAAGACAACTTAGAGAAGATATGTTCCAAGTTGGTTGTAGATCTGGTTTGTCATTATTTGTATTAAGCAGTTTTCCGCCAGAAATTGAAACACAACTTTTAACATCTGCCGGCGGAGGAGGAGTAAATGCAATTTTTAGAG
>LBST01000010.1 GCA_000991135.1 Candidatus Roizmanbacteria bacterium GW2011_GWC1_37_12
AATTGATAGCGAAGTGTCGCAATTATTGAAAAAAAGTTGCGATTGTTTGGGTTAAGAATTTTTGATAAAATAAGTTCGAGCCAGGGTGTACAATTGCACACTTCACTTGTAGGTCGCTTAGCTCAACGGCAGAGCGCTTCGTTTACATCGAAGATGTTGGGGGTTCAAATCCCTCAGCGACCACAAGAATTTTGTTATAATCAGACTATGCTCTATTTTTCCGAAATCGCGGGAAAAAAGGTTTATACAGAAGATAAAATTATTATCGGCAAGCTCGAAGACCTCATTTTTTTAATTTCCGATAATCCCATCGTCAGCAAAATAGTCATTCGAAATAATACCGGCCAAAAACTAATTATTGCCGTAGATTATTTACAGAAGATTAACAATTCGTTGACGATAGAGAAAGAATTCCTCTCGACGTATTTGGAAGAAAACGAACTATTTTTGGTAAAAAATCTTCTCGATAAACAAATCATTGATCTTAAAGGCAATAAAATTGTCCGTGTCAACGACGTAGCCTTAAATGAGGACAGAGAAAAACTTTCTATCGCTGGAGTTGATATAGGCATCCTGGGACTTATGAGGAGAATTAGAATTTTTGGCGGTGATAATTTTTATAAGCTGATAAGACTGTTTAATATAAAGATAACTTCGCAATTTTTGTCATGGTCCGATATCCAGCCTCTAGAGTTAATTCGAGGTCAAGTAAGACTTAAAAAGAAGGAAGAAAAATTGGAAAAAGTCAGACCGGAAGATCTCGCTGACTATCTTGAGAAAACTAACGTCATCAACGCCAGAAAATTTTTGAAAATTTTAGAGACGGAAAAAGCAGCTGAAGTAATAAGCAATTTAAATATCAATTACCAAACCTCCCTTTTCAAAAGCTTTCGCGCTGAAAAAGCTGCTAAATTTCTATCATTTATCGACCCAGACGAAGCAGTTGATGTCATACTGACTTTGTCGAAAAAGAGACAAGAAGAAATAATCAAACTGCTTGATCCGGAGACTAAAACTAAAATACTTCATCTCCTAGAACTTTCTAAAAATCCTATAGGAAGTATGATTACCAGCGAATTCCTCGTTGTCAGCGCCGAAGATAGTGCCCGTCAAACTATAAGTCAAATTCGAAGTAAAACAATAGATTTTTCTGCTTTGGATTATATCTACGTCGTCAATAAAGCTGGAGAGTTGGTAGGAGTTTTTAGCCTCCATATTCTTTTCATGCAAGATTTAGACACACCGGTTTATAAATTTATGACGCAAAACGTCATCGTCGTTCATTTTACTACACCCAAAGAGATTGTTATCAAAAAAATGCTAAAATACAAACTTTATGCATTACCAGTTATTGACGAGCAAAAACATATAGAAGGCGTGATTACTCTTGATGATCTCGATTTATATAACAGATTATGAAAAAATTAATAGTTGTTGCCGATTGGGCTTCTGATAGTTTAAATTGCGCTGAAATTAAAATCGCTGTAGAAGGGTATCTTAAAAACGGCAGTACTAGTAATATAATATTTGTTTCTTCAACTCCCTCCACAATCCAGACTAGTTTTTTAGTCAACCAACTAGTTTTGGATACGGAGCGATTCGGACAACCCTTGGAAACGGTAATATTTCAAAATACTGATCCTAGGCTTCATACGAATAATAGTACAATGAAAGCAGAAGGAGCTAAGCCAATAATTATAAGGTTACAGTCAGGCATTTATCTGCTTGGTCCAAATGCAGGTTATGATTTTTCAATGATTAAAGATAAGGTTGAAGAACTGTTTGAATATAAGGGAATAAACGAAAAAGGGCAATTTCATTCCCGTGATTTATTTTCAAGAATTTCTGCCCACTTAATGGACTATTTAGAAGATGAACTTGAGCTTGAAGAGGTAGCTGTAGATGTTATTCCCGATTTTAAAGGATATTATGTTGGGCACATTGACAATCACGGAAACATAAAAACCACGATTACTCAAGAAAATTTTAAAGGAAAATATGAATATGAAGATCTTGTGACAATAAAAATCAACAATACGACAAAAAAAGCTAAATTTGTGGCAAATTTGTTTGGCGGGACTCCAGGAGAACTTGTTATTTATCCGGGATCATCAGGTAGAAGCGATAATCGATTTCTTGAAATATCAATTTGGCGGCATTTTACAGAAGAAAATCCGACTACTGGCTTAAAAGAATTTAACCTTCCCAAAATTGGAAGCTCTATAGAATTACTTTCTTAAAAAATTTAGTTTATTAAACGGGTCAGGAGAATTGTTTAAAGTCCACCTTCGCTCTTCGAGCTACGGCGGACTAATTTTTTTCTTAAGAAAAAAATTAGAAAGGAGGTGATCCAACCGCTCCTTCCAGAACGGTTACCTTGTTACGACTTAACCCCCATCGCCGGCGATATTCTCGGCCGCTAAGCGGTCTTCAAATATCCCCGACTTTGTTGGCTTGACGGGCGGTGTGTGCAAGAGGCAAGAACGTATTCACCGCGGTATGACTGACCCGCGATTACTACCAATTCCGCGTTCATGAGGTCGAGTTGCAGACCTCAATCCCCACTGAGGGATGGTTTGAGGGATTTGCTCAACGTTGCCGTTTGGCAAAGCCCGTTGCTCATCCCATTGTAACATGTGTGTAGCCCAGGGTATAAGGACCATGCTGACTTGACGTCTGCCCCTCCTTCCTCCCCGACTAAGTCGGGGCAGTATCTTGTGACAGATTTAACACAAGATAGGGGTTGCGCTCGTTGTCCCACTTAAGGGCACTCCTCACGGAACGAGCTGACGACAGCCATGCAGCACCTGTGCTATCATCCTTGCGGATTTTCCACTATTTCTAGCAGAATAAACGATAGCATGTCAAACCCTGGTGAGGTTCTTCGGTTCGTATCGAATTGAACCACATGTTCCACTGGTTGTGTGCCTCCCCGCCAATTCCTTTGAGTTTTAACCTTGCGGTCGTACTCCCCAGGTAGCTTGCTTAACGGGTTACCTACGCTACACCTCTTCACCCGAAGGTGAAAAAATGCGGCTAGCAAGCATGCGTTTAAGGCTAGGACTACGCAGGTCTCTAATCTGCTTCGCTACCCTAGCTTTCGTGTCTCAGTGTCAGTTGTCTTTCAGAGATTCGCCTTCGCCACTGGTGTTCCCCAAGGTATCAACGCATTTCACTACTCCTCCTTGAGTTCCAATCTCCCTAAAGATAACTCAATCCCGATAGTATCCTATCCTTTCCTATGGTTGAGCCACAGTATTTAAAAAAGGACTGATCGGGACACCTACACTACTTTTTACACCCAATAAAACCGGATAATGTTCGGGGCCCACGTATTACCGACGCTTCTGGCACGCAGTTAGCGGCCCCTTTCTAGTAGAGTACCGTCAACCCCCGCTAAGCGGGGACTTCTTCCTCTACTACAGTAGTTTACATTCGTTAGAATTTCTTCCTACACGCGGCGTCGCGCGGTCAAGCTTTCGCCCATTGCCGACTATTCCTGATTGCTGCCTCCCGTAGGAGTGGGGGCCGTGTCTCAGTCCCCCTCTGGCTGACCATCCTCTAAGACCAGCTACTCGTCATAGGCTTGGTAGGCTATTACCCTACCAACTACCGTGATAAGACGCAGGACCATCCCTCTCCAAGCAGTTACGCTCTTTACCCCACCAAAGGTGGGAATCATGGACTATTACCCCGCCTTTCGGCGAGCTATACTCCAGAAAGGGGTAAGTTCCTACGTGTTACTCAGCCGTCCGCCGCTCCCCATCTTGCGATGGGGTCGCTCGACTTGCATATCTCAGGCACGCCGCCAACATTCATCCTGAGCCAGGATCAAACTCTTAAAAAAATGAATCCTAACCCGTTTAATGAAACTAAATAAATTATTGGCTTAAGAAAACTGTCTCAAATTTTCAAAGTGCAAAAAAATCAGGCAGGCTTCAATTCTATAAAACTATTTTTAAAAAAGCAACCACAAAAAGTCAGCCTCAAGAATACCTATTAATTCAGCCCTATAACGATAGACATTTTTAAGAATATTAGAATAGACTTATTGTGTAATAAGAAAATTTAATCATTCCTTACGTCATTCTGGTAAGCTAAAACGAAGTTTTAGCGCATCCAGAATCGTTGTTAATCAATTTGTAGATTCTGGACAAGCCAGAATGACAAATTGATTACTAATTACGCAATGATCTAATAAACTATTTTGATAAAATATAATATGTCAGTTGGACAAGAAAGATTATCACAACAAATTACTGAACAATTAAAAGTTTTACAAGCTTCTTATAAAATTCATTCTTCTGGTGAAAATTTACCTACTTTATCTAAACCTTGGCAGGCATTAAGTTTAGGAGGTGATTTTTATAAATTACTAGCGGTAAATCCAGAATTAGAAATTGTTGCAAAAAGATATGCAAGACCCGAATACGCTGCTTTAGAAAATCGTGGATATCAATTGATAAAACCTATAGTTCAAAAAGCAAGTTTCCCTTTATTACTGCCTTTATGTCTTTATGAAGATATTTTTGCTTTTCCATTGGTAAATAATAACATTGAAAATGTTCATGATTATGATGCTATGGCCGAACTAAAAAAATTAATAAAAGAAATATCCTTACCTTTAGATTTAGCGGGTTTTCTTGACAGAATAAAAACAAAAGATAATAAGACTGTTTATAATGACCCATTTGCTGATTCTCTAATAGACTTTTATTGTAAAACTGGAATATTACCTGATTAAAAATCATCCTCAAAAACATCCGCTAATCCAACCCCATAAGGATAGACATTATTTTAAGGTTATTAACCTTATTTATCAGGTTATAATATAACTATGGGAATTGATTCTCCAGAACTAACAAAATTTAATAATGCGGCTCCACCGCCAGATTTTAATAAACTTCCTTTACCTTATGATACAAAACGAATTGATGCTTGGGAAATTCGAGAAAGAATTCCAGTACAGATGGGAAATATGACTCCTTTACCTATACCTGAACCTGATATAGAAACAAAATATAATGAAGTTTCTGGTGACGCTCGTTATGTTGTTGAAGGAAATGCACTTGTTGGAAACGGTGGAATGTCAGATATTTATAGAGCCTGGGACAGACGACTAGGTGAATATGTAGCAGTTAAGAAAATGCAAGATTGGTTTTCTGCGGATGAAGATTACAGAAGTTCGATCGAATTGGAAGCAAAAACCATGACACGAATAAATCACCCTGGAATACCTGAAATATATGATTTTAATGTAGTTACAACTCCTGACGGAAATGAAACACCAATAATGATAATGCAACTAGTTGAAGGTGAATCTTTATACGATAGGATAGATGACGATGAACAAGCGTCATTAACTCTTGATGAAATATCAAGTATTGTTACTCAAACAGCAAATACTATCGATTTTATGAATAAAAAAGGTCTAACTCACGCAGATATAAAACCCAAAAATATACTCTTATCTCAACCGCATATCAAAATTGTAGATTTTGGATCTTCAAATTGGGTGCATAAAATGGGAACAGCGACGTCTGGGTATACAGCTTTTGAGTCATTTAGCGGTAAAAGGGATATTAGGTCTGATGAGTATTCACTTGCAGCGACAGTTTACAATATTTTATTTAATAAAACCCCGCCAGAAATCTCTTGGGGAATTATAAATAAAAAGGCCATAGAATCAAACATACTTGATTCAAATAAATTTAAATATAACTTAAGTATAAAAAATAAAAAGAAGCTTATTGAAATATTAATAAAAGGATTAGCAGAAAATCCTGATGAGAGATATTAAACTTCTTCTGAATTTGCACAAGAGTTATCCAAGGTTATTTCAAATCCATAATTATAAAATCAGCGGATAATTAGTTTAGAAAGCTCTTCTTTGTGATTGGCTAGCTTTATCAGGCCGTTAATTGTCGCGTACTGATAATCTTTCGAAGTTATTACATCAATTTTTATTTCATCCCGGAAAAATTTATCCAGTCCCCCAATTCTTGAAAGTCCTCCTGTCAATATTATTCCCCTTTTCATGACCTCGTCGACAATTTCCGGAGGAGACGATTCGATTAATTCTTTGATCGCATCTGTAATTTGATTAAAATTGGTAAGAAGCGCTTCTTTTATGTCCGAGCTTTTTACTCTTACTGACTTAGGAAGCCCAGTTTCCAGAGACTTACCACGGATAGTAACTGTCTTTTCACTATTTTCAAAATTTAAGAGATCTGTTTTTAATCCTTCACAGGTCGCCTCGCCCAAAATAACCCCGTATTTGAGATAAACATAGTTGTAGATAAGCCGATTCATGTTGTCACCGGCGTTTTTCAGGGTTTTTTGAGAGATTATCCCGCCCGATCCGATGATCGAAAGTTCGATCAAGCCCCCTCCCAAATCTGCGACGAGCGTCGGTTGATGAGAAAAAATATTTAGGTTGCAGCCGGCAGCTGTTGCCAAAGGCTTTTCGATTAGGAAAACTTGAGATAGGCCCGCTTTATACAAGACTTCCTGGGCGGCTTTTTGTTCGATTTCGGTCGCGATCGTTGGAACTATTGTCACGCCGACCATAACCGGTTTTATCATTTTGTTCGTTAGATACAGATAGATCGACCTCTCCAAGTACTTGTTAATCAGTGAGACTTCGGCGTCAAAATCAGAAATCACTCCGGCGATGACCGGCCGAACGATCTTGATAAAGTCGGGCGTTTTACCGATTATTGATTTTGCCTCGTTTCCAAAAAATAAATATTGATTAATCCGACTGTTAAATCCTAAAAAAGTTGGCTCGCGAAGTATGATACCCTTGTCTTTGATGGCAATTTTTGTCACCGATGTTCCCAAATCAAAATAGACTTCAAAGTTAGAAAAAAAAGGCAGTTTGATTTTTGACAGCCAGCTAGTAAAATTAATCATTATGATCGATAAATTTCTTAAGTTTTTATACGGAAGCCTTTTTTTCTTAACTCCATTAATATTTGCGCCCTTAACTTCCGAGCTATTCGAATTCAATAAAATAATATTTATTTATGTCATTACTATTCTCGTTGGATTTTTTTGGCTTCTTAAGATGATTTTAGCAAAAAAAACTTATTTTAAAAGAACCCCCTTAGACACCCCGATATTATTGTTTCTTATTAGTCAAATAGCTTCGTCTATTTTTTCTATTGATCGCCACGTTTCTTTTTTTGGTTACTACGGCAGGTTTAACGGTGGACTTTTATCAACAATTAGTTATATCATACTTTACTACGGATTTGTATCTAACTCTTTTAATATAATTTCGTTTTTAAAAACTTCTCTTTGGTCATCAGTCTTGGTGATGATCTACGGTCTGCCCGGAAAATTAGGGCACGATCTGACTTGTTTTTTGGTGAGCGCCGGCAGGACTTTTGACAACAGCTGTTGGTCAAGAGAAACCAATGTCTTTGACCCAGCTAATCGGTCTTTTTCTACTTTGGGTCAGCCAAATTGGCTGGGCGCCTATTTGGCGATAAACTTTTTTATCGGAATCTATTTTTATGTTTTTTACTTGCGTCATTCTGGTAAGCGACCGAGTAATTACGAGGGAGCGCATCCAGAATCTCAAAGAGGATTCTGGACAAGCCAGAATGACTGGAAAGCTTTTGTTTATCTTTTTGTCAACTTCTCTTTTATTTTATTTACGAGATCGCGTTCAGCCTTGGCCGCTGTTTCAATCGGACTGATATTATTTATTAGCTATTATCTATTATTTATTAAATTAAATACTAAAAAATTAATTATTACTTTACTATTTATTACTGTTATTCCAGCGATTTTATTTAAAACGGGAATTGATAAGTTTGATAAATTTTTAAAATTTCCAACCTCCATCTTCCAATCTCCTAACCCGCTTCCAGCTTCCAAAAACCAACCTCCATCTTCTAACAATTCAGGTGTCACAGAATCCCTAGATATCAGAAAAATCGTCTGGAAAGGCGCTGTCGATCTCGGATTAAAATACCCGCTATTTGGGACAGGAGTCGAGACTTTCGCTTATAGCTATTATTTTGTCCGTCCGGTCGAGCACAATCTGACGAGCGAGTGGGACTTTATTTATAACAAGGCGCACAATGAGTTTTTGAACTATCTAGCTACTACAGGATTCATAGGATTAGGAGCTTATTTGTTATTAATAATTTCTTTTTTTTATTATTTAATTAAAGAATTACGAATTAAAAATTACGAATTAAAAAAGGAAAACAAAAAATCCGTAATCCGTAATCCGCAATCATCAAATCAAATAATTCTATTTATGTGTTTATTAATCTCTTATTTAACAATTCTTATTACGAACTTTTTCGGCTTTTCCACTACGACGATCAATCTATTTTTCTTTTTAATTCCGGCATTTACCATGTCATTGCGAGGAGGAGACGAAGTCGACGACGAAGCAATCTCTTCAAAGAGACATACAAACTATCAATACTTTTCCATTTTTATTATTTCCGGTTTTACGATCTATCTACTATTAGCTACCTTTTCATATTGGTTTGCCGATACCCAATATGCTTTGGGTCTTAATTATCTAAAGCCGGGAATTTCTGATTTTCAAAAAGCCGCCGGCTATTTTGAAAGTGCTTTGAAGGTAAGAGTGGAACCTGTCTATGAAGACAAATTTTCTTCGAGTCTATCTTATTTGGCCGCCATAGCTTTTTATCAAAAGCAGACTGATTTAGCCAATCAAATAATTAAAATGAGCGACTATTACAATAAAAAAAGTCTAAATGCTTCCTCGAAAAATATTTTCTACTGGAAAACCAGGGCAAAAAATCAATATCTTTTTTATCAGGTAACTTTAGATAATAAAGATTTAGAAGAAGGTATTAATGTTTTGCTGACCGGGCAGAAACTGGCGCCGACTGACCCGAAGATCCCTTATAGTTTGGCAGTTTATTACCAGCTGATTTACAATCAGGCTAAAGAACAGTCAATTAAGGAAAACGCAAAACAGGCATCTCTTTTGGAAATTGACAAAGCTATTGCACTAAAAAAAGATTTTCAAGACGCTCTTATTCTTAAAGATGACCTTCTTAAGAAATACGGCTTGCTTTAAGGACTGATATTCGGGCTGGAGATCCCCCAGATACAGCTAATCGGTGTTGCTCCGTCCTGGGCAAAACAGTTGGTTAAGCAGGTAAACCCGCCTTCTGGTGTTAAGACGCTTGAATAAGGCAAGACTTGCTGGGTATTCTCCAGACAAGCATAAAGTTTATAACCATCGTTTGTTGAATCGTAGACGTATTTATAGTCTTTTCCAGAAACAGGATCGTTGGGGACCTTTTTCATATAAATCTTTCCCGAATCGGAAAATTCGCTGTTAAAAACAAATCCATTGCCTGCAGCCTGAGTCGGATAGGCTCGTTTGTCCTCATAATACATTTCTAGTGCCCGCTGGGTTTGCTCCAAGTCAGCCTTTCGCCTAGCATCCCTTCCCTTTTTTAAAGAAGTAAAAAAATTTCCAGATATTAAGACAGCCAAAATTCCTAAAATCATAATGACAACGAGAAGTTCAATAAGCGTGAAGCCGGGTTTTAATCTCATTTTACGCACCAAAGACAAGTATTTACAGCTGGATCAGGATCGGATATACAGTCATCCACTCCAGTTGTGGCAGTAAATTTGGTGTTTGGATCGCTGACAAAAGATTTTGCTGTTGGTTTGTAACATACTGTTACAGTAGCGTTTTCATTGTTTCCAAAAACGGTTATCTTCTCAAGAGTAGCATCTCCAGCTAATGTTGAAAAATCAGTTTTTAATTCTCCTGTATCTGTGATATTTTCAATTGTTGTAGGGATAGTATCAAGAGTAATAGCCGTATCCTCGGTAAAGCCTGCTTCCATAGTACAAGTAGCATCAGCACACCATGGCATCTGATTTTTTATCGCATAATATCTTACTACAGCGCCATGAAATTCAGATACAGTATTTCTGACACCGGTATCGGTTCCTTTTTTCAACTGTTCAAATGGATCGAGAGCGGCTAAAAGGCCAACTGCGAGAGCACCAAGAAGAGCAATGACGATTAAAAGTTCAATAAGCGTGAAACCTTTTGTAAGATTTTTCATATTAAATTCATTATTAAGCATTTTTTTGTCCTTGTCAAGGGGTAAATTATGTGTTAATATATTTCAATGGCACCGCTACCAAAAAGAAAACATTCGACTAGAAGATCAGGAAAAAGAAAAGCCTCCAAGATGAAATCCCTGCCAAATTTGGTCAAATGCAGTAACTGTGGCAAAACAAAATTACCTCACAGAGTTTGTAAGTATTGTGGTAAATAATCATGGATCCAAGACATAAACTGCGGTTAAAGATTGTTCAAGAGCTTTATAGCACACTATTTACCAATCCGACCAACTTGACCAATAAGACCAATTTGATTCTTAAGGCGCTCCCGACCCTCGATGACCTTGTTAAAAAACACGCCCCAAAATTTCCCCTAGAAAAAATTGCTAAAGTCGATTTGGCGATCCTTCGATTAGCGATTTTCGAATTAACTGTAGAAAAAAAAGAACCGGCTAAAGTTATCATTAACGAAGCCGTGGAGTTGGCCAAGGATTTAGGGAGCGAAAAATCCTTTGCCTTTGTTAACGCCGTTCTCGGAAAAATTTATGATTCAAAAACTTAGTTCACTGGAAGCTAAAATTGGCATTAAGTTTAAAAGTAGTTCTTTACTGCAAAACGCCTTTATCCACCGTTCATATCTTAACGAGCACAAAGATTCCAAGTTGCCGTCAAACGAGCGGCTAGAATTTTTAGGTGACAGCGTCCTGTCTCTTATTACTTCGGTCTACCTTTTTAGAAATTTTCCCTACCTTATGGAGGGCGATTATACCGAGATAAAAAGCGCCATCGTCAAAACAGATAGCTTGGCGACTTCGGCAAAAATATTAGAGCTAAACGAATATCTATTGTTGTCAAAAGGAGAGACAAAAAGCGGCGGAAAGACCAATAGGAATATTTTGGCTGATTGTTTTGAGGCTTTGATCGGTGCGATATTTCTGGATTCCAGCTTTGAAAAAGCCTATCAATTTGTCGGGCAATTTTTATTTAAAGACAGATTGAATAAGCTAGTAAAAAGCAAGGAATATTTGTCTCCAAAAAGCCGCCTCCAAGAACTAATTCAAGCCAAATACAAGACGACTCCCCTATACAAGGTCGAGACGGAAACAGGCCCGGAACACAAAAGGATTTTTAAAATCGGGGTCTACTTTAGGGGTAAAAAACTAGGGGTTGGCGTCGCTCCTTCGAAAAAGGAAGCTGAAGAAGAAGCAGCAAAAAAAGCCTTTGAAAATCTAAGGGACCTATGATATTATCGAATATTGAAAATAGTAATTAGTTGCTAGTGATTGGTTACTAGTTATAGAAAATGGAAAGTGGAAATTTGATTTTTTCTATTCTCTATTCTCTAATTTCCATAACCAGTAACTAATTACCAGTAACCATTTTCTAATTTTAAATATGGCAGTAGCGCTAAGACTTTACAGGATCGGAAAAAAAAGCAAACCTTCGTATAGGGTTGTCGTCGTTAATAAACGCTATAAATCAAATGGAGCCTATATAGAAGAGATAGGCAAATATGAGTCGATGGTCGAACCAGCTTTTTTTAAACTAGACAAAGAAAGATTCGACTATTGGATTAGTCGTGGCGCCGTTATCTCCGAAGGCCTGCGCAAACTCCTTAAAAACAGAAAGATCTAAAATGGATTAGTTTTTTTTGGATAATTTAGGTCTAAATTTTCTTCTTCACTTGTTATTAAATTAAAACTTACCTTTCGTTTTATAGATTCCAAGTCTTGAAAGGCCTTTTCGTTGACAAGGAGTTCGTTTTCGGTGCCGATTTTTTGGCTTTTGCTATAAAAGGTAAGATCTATTTTTATCGCTCCGGTAAGCTCGGGCGTGAGCTCGATTTTGTCTGAAGTTATTAGCCTGCCGCCGGAAAAATTATATTGGTCAAGAAATCTGATAAAAGAATTGCTATCCCCTATTCCCGTAACAGTCAACTTTAATTTATTTACCGTTGATTTGCTAATGTTAACAGAATAGTCGGTAACGAGAAAACCAGTTTTTTGGGAAAGAGTTTCCAAGGCATAAATAATCGAAAAGTAATCCTCGATATTGGGAATAAGATTGTTGAGTAGCTTAATATCTTCGTCGAGCTTTTCGGTTGATGGGAGCGCTGTTTGAAAAAGAGTCACCTTTTTTTGTAGCTTGTCTACTTCCTTTGTCAAAGCTTTTATCTTTTTTTCACCCGAAGAAATTTTGTCGATACCAACTTTAATCATAATTAAAAAAATAATGAAAAGAAAACAGCTAGAAATTAAATAGGTGAGATTTTCTTTTATTAAACGGAAAAAATATGGCTTTATTTTTAGATTCATATTTTTTAAAGGGTTCTTTTTAACTGTATAAATATGCCGCTAAAACTCAACTCATAATTCTCTTCTTTTTCCAATGTGGCGCCGATTACCGTAAAGCTTTTTAACGATATAGTCTCAAAATTTTTTAAGAATGTTTCTGACTCGATAAATTTAAAAAAATTCATTAACTTAGGGAAGTCCGTAAATTCGATGATAAAATCTACCTCTCTATTTTTGGATATTTCAAAAGACTTGAGTTTGGCTGCTTCGGAGCTTTCGGTAAGGGCAGAATTTAGTAAGGAATAATAAGGTGAGGAAAAAGCGTCTTCTTTTAAAAAACTGTTTAAATCCTGATACTTTTTCTCTATGTAATTAATTTTAGCTTCGTCGGTTTTTTTGTCTTTAAGAATTTCTAAATAGTTTTTTTTCGTTAGTTCCAGTTTCTCAACAATGTCCAGCCTTTTTTTTACAAGGATAAACAAGAATAAAAAAACGACAAAAAATACTCCTAAAAAAATGGCTAATCCTATTTTTAAATAGTTAAAGTAATTCTCATATCTTTGATAATCTTCCCTGTTGACGATGAGATTGATTTTTGATTTTTTCATCTTAGGTTGCCACCAATTGTCGAAACAAAGAGAGGCAATTCTAAGGATTGTCCTTCGACTAATGGCGTTTTTTTAATTGACGACAAGGGGTTTATGATTGACGTCGGTATTGATATCAGTTTTTCTAACAATTTAGTCAGAGCAGGAAAGTATGAAATATTATTAATTAGATAAAGGTTTGACAATTTACGGTTGTCAATAAATTTTTTAATCTCGACGACGAATTCATGGAGCAGTGGCGAGATGATTGTTTCGACAGGATAGCTTGAAGGATGATCGATAAAGTAGTTTTTCAAAATTTCTACGGCTTTTTTGCTGTCGGTATCGGTGTTGACTTGGATTTCTTTTAAAAACAATTGGTAACCCAGAGAAAGATTGTGGTTTTCTTTGAGAATGGGAATGGCGTTTTCAAAATATGAAAGATTGCTAGAATTGAAAGAAAAATTGGCTAAAAGAAAATTTCCTTGGTTTGTAGATCGATAGTTTTTATAAAAATTACTGATAAATCTTGAATTAGCTGAAAGTTCTGTTTCAACAGACTCTGGAATTAAACCAGCAAGTTCGACAGTTGTTTGAATTTTTTCGATTAGTTTTTTCGGCGCGGCCACAATCAGAATTAAGATTTTTTTTTCAGCCTTATACTCCTCGATGATCTCTAAATCAATATTTGTTTCTTCAATAGGCATCGGTATGAATTGGTCGGCCTGATATTTGATCGCCGAAATTAATTCTTTTTCGTTAAGGTAGGGCATCGTCAGAATCTGGCTGTAGGTGAGAGAATCAGAAATAACTACGTTGACGTTTTTTTTAGTTATTTTTGAACTGGAGACTAAATTGCTAATCGAACTGGCTTGATTTTCTAAATTTTTTTCCAGTTCAGTCGCATAAAAATATTCTCCGGTATCAATTTTTCCAAGATTAGAAACCTCGAAAATGTCACCGATTTTCTTCCCGTCGACGACTTTAGTGTGTTTCTCTCCAATATCGAGACAAAAATAATTATCAGCCATAATTCTAATATATCAAAAATTTCTTAACTTTATTTTAGTTTGATAATGAAGAGAAGCGGTTTCTTCCGGTCGGGTTGATGTACAGTTTCCAGTTGAAACAACATAGCATATATCAAAAGAAAGATTGACAACGGGGGGAGAATAATCAGCTACTCTATCACAACCTATCGAAAGTCCGGAGACGATAGTTTTGCCCGAATTAAGGAAAACGGAGGTGGTAGTTGAGGATGAATAAGATGAGATTTTATCGCTTGATAATAAGATTCTAAACCAATCTCCCTCCTGGTCTTTGAAAAAAAGCCTCGAGGTAGATGAGTAAGATTCCCCTGACGATGCGCATTCTTCATTAGCGTCTGACGGAGGGTTGCCTGAATGGATGCTCAAAGCACTATTTTTTATAAGTGTTGCGGTAGTATTAAGGATAAAATCGCCTTCTTCTTTGACTTTTGATAACCTATATATCTTTGTTTGCTGTCTGACGATACCAAAAATGATAGCAAATATAGTCGGTATCGTTAGACTCAAAACAACAAGAACAACGATTGTTTCAATTAGAGTAAAGCCTTTTTTCACTCCCATATATTTAAAACGGTTTTAACTGGCACCTGAAAAATAGTTGTCCCTTCAGTCCAACTGACCGTAATTTGGACGTCGATTGAGCTGACGGGACTTCCTGCTTGATTATCTATTTCAATCTCTCTTTTAAATATAGCCGGAGTTCCCAAAGTATAATCAGCGCAAGGATCGGGACTATCCCAATTTAGGTCTTTGAGACAATAGGTTGTTCCTGCCCCTGTATCTTTAGATGAAAAATCTGTCCAATCGCCTTCTTTTTCCGATTTCACCCACTCCATTCCCTCTTCAGCTAAATGGCTAGCAATAATTTTATATTCTTGATTTTTCATATTTTTCAAAGAATATGTTGTGACCGCCATAGCAGCGACAAAAAAAAGAGAAAGAATTGTCACAAAAACCAAAACCTCAACAAGTGAAAAACCCTTTTTTTTAGACATCAATTTCAGTATAACACGATCAACAAGAGAATAAGGTTTCGTTCATTTCGACGATTCCGATAGGAGAAATAGTGATATCGAGGCATTGACTGATAATGGAATTTTTTAGTCGAATAGAATTAATAGTCAAATTAGTTCCTAATCCTAAAGGTTTAAAGTCAAGGTTACCAGTTCCAATGGTGGCGGTAATGCTGGTTGAAAAACTATAACTTTGTACAGTTTCATAGCTACCACCGCAACCAAAACTAAAAGAATAAGATCCAGCGTTGATAGTTACGCGGTAGCCGGAAAAATCTGAACAACTCTCTTTAAGGTCGCTTGAATAAGCTTTTTTTTTGGACAACTCGATTATACCAACGAGTTTTTTCGCATCGCTTTTCAATTTAGTCTCTTGATTATAGTTATTATAGTAAGCCAAACCAACTGTAGAAAAAATCGCCATTATGGTTATGACGACGAGCAGTTCAATTATTGTAAAACTATTTTTGACCATAAGGTCCAGCACAATAGTTGCAATTACCTCCGCATTGACCGGCGACGCAGTTAGCTCCGCCAGTTTCCAGATAAGCAGCTAAGGTATAGTCGGAGGTTGAAATTCTATTAAAATAATATGAATAGGTGTCGCTTTTTGGATCAGTAGGAACACTTTGAACATAGACAGTAGGCGCTGTCAAACTACTCAAATTGACTGGGTAGTCGTCGTTATTACTTCGGTACATTTCTAAAGCCGCCCTTACCTGCTCCAGGTCGGTCTTGCGTCTGGCGTCTCGAGACTGCTTGCTCAATTGAGAATAAGCAACAGAGGCAGCGGCAGCCAAAAGAGAAATAATCGTGGCGACGACGAGAATCTCGATCAGAGTAAATCCGTTCAACTTTTTCATAAATTATTGAAGTTCGGAAATACTAAAAGTACTACCATCTTCTAAGGTAGTTTGTACAGAGTAGGTTGACGACGTTGAAGTGACAGTATATGTTTTTGTAGTCGGGTCGGTAATAGTCATATCTGGTCCGGTTTCTGATGTACAGTCTTCAGCAATTGAGGTCGTACCATTCCCCGTGATCGCCGGATAAGAGTAATTATCGACAGAATAACACTGTTCCATGGCGTTTTGAAAGGCTTTCAAATCGGCTTTTCTTTTGGCGTCGCGAGCCTTTTTTTGAGCGGTCGAATAAGAAGCAATTCCCATGCTGACCAGTACGGCAATAATTCCGATGACAACAAGCATCTCTAGCAATGTAAATCCTTTTTTCATAATTTTAAGGCTGTATTACATTATAGCACTTCCCGCTTGCGCAACTTCCACAGACAGTACAAGTCGTATCGCCGTCCGGGTCGGCGCTGTTTTCCAGGCACGCGCAAAGAGTATAAGTTAAAGCGCTATTGTCTACATCATAATAATACTGTTTTCCAGGGCTAGGATCACCGGGAAATTTGTTCATATAGATATTTTCAGTACAGTTAGCGCCGCTTGACCAACAGTCTCCTGATGTTATCGGAAAGCTATTATCTGCTCCTTCCGAAAGAAAAGCCGGAGGAGATTGATCCTGTTTATACATTTCCATTGCTTTCTGGATCTGTTTCAGGTCAGATTTTCTTTGGGCGTCGCGCGCCCGCTCCCTCGCCCCCATAAAATTTGGCAAAAAAAGAGCCGAAAGCATACCAATAATGGCAATGACAACGAGAAGTTCGATTAAAGTGAATGCCTTTTTCATTTCTTAATCAATGCTAACTATTTTATTACTAAAAATCAAGCCCCTTCCACCTCGGAGGTGGATGGAGGCTAAGAACTACTCTAAAATCAGTTTTTTTATCATTTTTAGTTTTCTTTGATAATTAATTTGATTATCGACAAACTTTTTATAAAGTTTTGGACTTTTTATAGAAATTTCGGTTAAATACTTTTTCAAAATATTTTTGTTCATATAATCGTTATAAGAAGAATATTCCCAGTCCTCAGGCTTATTTACTAGATAATTTGTGACTGGATTTAAATGGATATAGCGTGAAACATGAAGGAGTTGTTCGTTGCTCTGTATTAATACGCACTTGAATTCTGATTGCCATAAAGGACCTCTTCGACTTGATTTAAGGTCAAAATAACGAGTATAGCTATTTTCAACCGTTCCGATATATTTCGAAAGGAAATTGCTTCTCAGTAATTTTACTAAAAGATGATAATGATCTGGCATTATGCAATATCCCAAGAACTTAATCAAACAATTAGATTTTTCCGAAATTAAACTCTGAAAGGTATATTTTTTGTATCGTAAAGCATTAGAAAATTTTCTTTCAGATTTAACATTATTATAAAAATCTAACGTCTCAATAAATCTATTTATATTAGAAGGATAAGTAAAAATTCCAAAATTAGAAATACTTTTATTACAAATATGATAAATTTCACTTTCTAAGAATTTTTCTTTTCTATACATTGTTCTATTTTGGGTCATAAATATTAGTTTGTCAGTAGGTTATATCAAACAAAAATTCAAGAAAGACTATTAAGTAAGTCTAAATTTATTGAAATACCATTCTTCCACCTCGGAGGTGGATGGAGGCTAAAAGTAGAGTTTTTTAATAAAAATCAACATATGATCGATTGTTAATTGAGGATTCAGATTGTTATTTTCGAGCAAGCTTTTTAGTTTGACGGCTTCTTTTAAGATTAGTGGTGATTTTTTGTCTGTCATTAATCTTTCTCTAAAAAAAGCAATAACATCCTCAAGTGTTATCTGATCGGAGGACAACAATTTTAAATTGTTATCCTTAATAAGCTTTGTTAGTGCTTCTTTTGCTTGGGAGCCAAGTGGTAAGGATTTTTTTTTATCGAGATAGACGATTTTAGTCCGTGATCTGATAGTCGGGATCAATTTTTGTTCGTTGTCGGTCGTCAAGACAAACAAGACATTTCTCGGCGGTTCCTCAAGGATTTTAAGAATTGAGTTTTGGGCTTCAAGCGAGGAAGCGTGAAAATTTTCTAGGCAATAAAGTCGGACATTTTTGTTAAAAATATTTGTTTCTTTTTTTAAATTTTTTATTTCTCCGATACAATATTCCTTTCCTTCAGGTCTGACTTGAAAAAAATAGCCATTTTTGTCAAGAATAGTTTTTAAATAATTTTTTATTTTTTTTGAATCATCGGAGATTAAAAGCAATGGAATCATAGTTGCATTTTAACACAATTTTTGAGTATATTTAATTTATGGACATTCCTCCGAAAATTCTATTAGACAAGCTAGTTAAAAATCAAAAACTAACTCAAGAAGAGGCTGATCATTATGAGGTTATCAGTTTACAAAAAAACATTCCAGTTGAAAAATACTTATTTGAAAAGTCAAACCTCAACAGAATTGAAATAATCAAGGCGATTGCCGAGACGGAAAATATTCCTTATGTTGATCTTTCCACTTCGCCGATTGATTCTCAAGCTGTCGGCCTTGTACCCGAGGCAATCGCGAGAAAATACAGTGTCATCCCCTATCATTATGAGCCCAAAGAAGAGGCGATATATCTTGGGGCGACTGATCCTTATGATGTTTCGATTATAGATTTTCTAGAGAAAAAAACTGGAAAAAAAATCATCCTTTCTTTGGGGGACAAAAATCAGATAGAAAAAACTATCGATTTGGCATATAGTCAAGGACTATCTCCTGAAGTAAGAGAAGCTCTTAAAGAGTATATTCCTGATTCAGGAGGCAGAAAGGTCGACCTCGGCCGGATGGCGATTAACGAAGCGCCGATTGCAAAAATTGTCTCAACGGTTTTGGAATTTTCGATTAAAAGTCGCGCTTCAGATGTCCATATCGAGCCCGAGGAAACCCGGACTAAAGTAAGATATAGGATAGACGGTATATTGCAGGAAAAATTGTCGCTTCCGAAGACAATCCACGACGCTCTCATTTCGAGGATTAAAATTCTCTCTGAGATGAAGATTGATGAAAAACGAATTCCCCAAGACGGCCGTTTCACTTTTAAGATTGCCGATGAAGAAGTAGACCTTCGTGTCTCGACCTTGCCCACAGTTAACGGTGAAAAAGTAGTGATGAGGTTATTAAAGAAAACTGGCGGGATTCCGTCCCTGCTTGAACTGGGACTTCGAGGTCCGCAGCTTAAAGATATAGAAGAAGCGATAGCGAAGCCCTATGGAATCGTTCTCATAACCGGTCCGACCGGAAGCGGTAAGACAACTACTCTTTATTCAATCCTTTCCCGCCTCAATAAGCCAAGCGTCAACATTATGACGCTGGAGGACCCGGTTGAATACCAGATCCCCGGAATTAACCAAGTTCAGATCAATCCCCAGGCAGGATTGACTTTTGCCACAGGATTGAGATCGTTTTTGCGTCAGGATCCCAATATCATCTTGGTCGGAGAGATTCGTGATAAAGAGACAACCCAACTAGCTATCCAGGCAGCCTTGACAGGACATCTGGTTTTTTCCACTCTGCACACCAATGACTCATCAACGGCGATACCGAGGCTGATCGATCTTGGCGCCGAGCCTTTTTTAATCGCTTCGGTTCTGGCAGCCGTGATCGCCCAAAGAATCTGTCGACGCGTCTGCCCAAGCTGTCGTACCTTTTATGAACCAGTCAGCCAAGTCAAAGAAAACATCAAGTTAGTTTTGGGTCCTCTCTACCCAAAAAACTATGAGACTCAACCGTTAAAATTGGTAAAAGGCGAGGGCTGCAGCGAATGCAATCAGACTGGTTATTTGGGAAGAGTCGCCATTTTTGAAGTCTTGAGGGTTACTCCTTCGATCAATCGGATGGTTTTACAGCAAGAATCAGGCAAAAACATTGAGGAACAGGCGAAAAAAGAAGGGTTGATCATGATGAAGCAGGACGGATATCTAAAGACGCTCGAAGGAATAACGACTATAGAAGAAGTCCTTAGGGTTGCAGAGACATAAAACAGTTAAACAGTTTAAAATTTAAAATATGGATCTAAATAAGCTTTTACAACTTGTAATTGATAAACAAGCCTCGGATCTTCATCTTATTCCCGGTTATTATCCCACAATTAGAGTCGCCGGAGAGCTTCACCAGCTAACTACCCTGACTATGATAACGCCTTCGATGGTAGAACAGATGGTGTTACCGCCATTAAACGGAGAACAAAGGGAGAATTTCCTAGCCAACAAAGAGTTGGATTTGGCGATTACTCATAATGAAAATCGTTTTCGTGTCAATCTGTATTATGCCAAAGGAGTTATCTGCGGTAGCTTTAGACTGATTCCAGCAAAGATTCGCACGCTTGAAGATTTAAGTCTGCCGGCAATTCTTAAGCAGTGCGTCGATTTTCGCCAAGGATTGGTCCTATTGACCGGTCCGACAGGTGAAGGCAAGTCCACTACTCTCGCTTCGATCATCAACGAAATCAACTACAAATATTCTCGCCATATCATCACAATTGAGGACCCGATTGAATATATCTATCCACAGTCCAAGTCGATCATTTCCCAGCGCGAGCTTCACCAAGATACGCATTCTTGGTCCGTTTCCTTAAAATCAGCTCTTCGCGAAGATCCCGACGTCATTCTGGTCGGCGAAATGAGGGATTTTGACACAATTTCTTTAGTCCTTACAGCCGCCGAGACAGGACATCTGGTTTTTTCCACCCTACATACCAATTCTGCGCCCGAGTCGGTAGACAGGATTATTGATATTTTTCCTCCACATCAGCAGAATCAGGTAAAAAATCAGCTCGCGACGGTACTGAAAATGATCATTACCCAAAGACTTCTTCCTAAGCAAAATAGTGTTGAAAGAATTCCAGCTGTCGAAATCCTGATTAGCAATTCAGCTGTTTCCTCAACAATTAGGGAAGGCAAAACTTACTTGATCAATAATATTCTCGAAACTGGTGAGGCCGAGGGCTTGCTTCTCTTTGAAAAAAATCTTCTTTCTCTTTATCGAGCCGGCATGATTTCTAAAGAAACGGCATTTTCCTTCGCGATCAGGCCAAAAGAGCTGGAGAAGTTTATTAAGATAGATAAGGTGTGAAATATGTTTTTTAAGTACAAGGCCCTTAAAGGGACAAATACAGTCGAGAGACAGATAGAAGCGGCTTCAGTCGCCTCGGTCATCGACTACCTGCAGAAAAACGACTATTTTCCCATTTCTGTTACCGAGGTAAAAGAAAAAGAAGATGGCATATTTAGTTCGCTCACGAGCAAGGTCACTTTCAATGACATAGTTGATTTTACTCGCCAGACTGCCATAATGTTGAACGCTGGCCTGACCATAATTGATTCTTTGGAAATCCTAAAAAAACAGCTTGTGAAACCGGGAATGAGAAAGATGATCATAGACATCGACGGTACGATTAAGGCGGGAGGATCGTTTTCCTCGGCCTTAAAAAAATATCCGTCGAATTTTTCCGGCCTCTACATCGCTTTGGTAAAATCGGGCGAGGCTTCGGGCAAACTCGGTGAAATTCTTCTTCGCTTGGCAGACAACCTTGAAAAAGAAAGAGAATTTAAAAGTAAACTTAAAGGCGCACTTATCTATCCGGTTCTAATTATGGTGGGAATGTTTGTCGTTATGTTTATTATGATTACCTTTGTCATTCCTAAATTATTGGGACTGTATCAAGATTTCAATGTTGAGTTACCTATTACCACAAAAATTCTAATTATGATTTCTTCTTTTTCCGTTCATTTTTGGCCATTGATGATAATCGGAGTTTTTGGAGGAAGCTATTTTTTGAAAAAGTATCTCCAAACCAAAAAGGGAAAGCATTCTTTTGACCAATTGACTCTAAAACTGCCGGTTATAGGCAAAGTAGTTGCCGTTTCTGCTTTGGTCGATTCAACAAGAACTTTGGCGATTCTGATTGGGGCAGGTGTTTCGATATTGGAAGCCTTGTCAATTATCATAGAAACGACAGACAACTTGATTTACCAAAGAGCCTTTATTGATGTCAGTCGGAAAGTAGAAAAGGGCCAATCGCTGGGAGCCTCTCTTGACCAACAGGGTATCTTTCCTCCGATTTTGGTCCAAATGAGCCAGGTTGGAGAGCAGACAGGTAACCTCGACGACACTCTTCTTCGCCTTTCAAAATATTTTGAAATGGAGTCAGAAATATCAATAAAAGCGATGACGACTTTGATCGAGCCGGCGATTTTGGTGGTTTTGGGATTTGGAGTGGGTTTTCTAGTTTTATCAGTGATAACGCCAATCTACAATCTGACAAGCTCGTTTAAATAATTTCTAATTTTTAATTAACTTAATTGACCTAAATAATGTCCAAATTCCAATTCTTAATTGGGAACAATTGGTTATTGATTAGATCAATTAGAAATTAGGTTAATTAGGTTAATTAATCCTTAGTTATCTTTCCTTTTCTATACTTCTCCACTCTTTTTTTCAACTCCCCAAACTTTTCAATCTCATAATGTTTTTCAAAATATTCAACTGCTTTCTTTGTCCTCTCAATTAGTTGATAATCAGATAGTGAGGCAATTTTCAGATCCAAATATCCATGTTGTCTCATGCCATAGATATCGCCCGGACCCCTGATTTTTAAATCTTCTTCAGCCAACTTATTGCCGTCGTTTGTCTTGGTGAACATCCCTAATCGTCCTAATATCCCTGAATCTTCTTTCTCTGTGAATAGAAAACAGTAGGACTGTTTATCGCTCCTTCCCACTCGACCTCTAAGCTGATGAATCTGGGCAAGACCGAATCGTTCAGCCCCCTCAATAAGCATAACTGTTGCATTGGGAATATCTACGCCGACTTCAACTACAGGTGTAGTCACTAAAATGTCGGTCCTTTGGTTTTTGAAATCGTTCATAATCTTTTCTTTTTCTTTTGACTTCATTTTTCCATGAAGAAGAGCGAGTTTAAATCCGGAAAATATTGTTTTTAGGTTCTCGAATTCTTTTTTTGCCGCCTTGACTGATTTCATAGTTTCGATTTCTGATTCTTCGATAAAAGGGCAAACAATAAAAATTTGAAATTTGAAATTTGAAATTTGAAATTTAATCCAATCGTAACAAGACGGTCTTTTGTGTTTGGGTACGAGATAGGTTTTAACGAGTAATCGACCGTAAGGCATTTCATCAATCAGTGACAAATCAAGTTCGCCGTATAAAGTCAAAGCGACGGTACGGGGGATCGGTGTCGCCGTCATAGTTAATAGATGTGGATTGAGTCCTTTGTTTTTTAACTCGGCTCTCTGTGAGACGCCAAAACGATGCTGTTCATCGATAATTACTAAACCTACTTTTTTAAATCGTTTATTTAATAATGCATGAGTTCCTATAATTAAATCAGATTTATTAATTACGGATTGCAGATCACGGATTTTATTTGCACCTGCTATTTTCGTAATTCGTAATTCATAATTTTTAAATAATTTAATTAATGTGTTATAGTGTTGTTGTGCCAATATTTCCGTTGGTGCCATCATAAGCGATTGATAACCATTCAGATAACTCAAATAACAGGCTAAAGCGGCAACAACCGTCTTTCCGCTCCCGACCTCACCTTGTAAAAATCTATTCATCGGGACGCTCCTTAAAAGGTCCGTCCTTATCTCGCTCCAGACGCGATTTTGAGCATTAGTCAATCTGAACGGAAGATTATCAATAAAATTCTGTAAGGACAATTCATGAATTGTCCCTACGGTAAATTTATTCCCTACTTTTTCTTTTTGCCACTCTTTTTTGACTAAATGCGACGATAATTGAATAGTAAATAATTCATCAAACGCCAATCTTTCTCTTGCTTTCTGTGCCGCATCCTTTGATTCGGGAAAATGAATCTGTCGATAAGCCGTTTGTTCTTCTATTAAATTATTTAAAGAAATTATCTCTTTTGGGAGCATTTCATCAAGCCGATCGGCAACCTCCGAGGTTGCGGAGGCAAAAACTAGCGATACTTTTTCTCTTATCGTTCTTGATGATAATCCCCTTTTCTCTGGATATATAGGGATGATTCTTCCTACGTGTTTAAATGTTATTCTGGCTTGCTTACGCAAGCAAGCTTGTCCAGAATCTGTCAGTTCATATTCTTTTGGTTTCATTGATAATTTTCTTCCGTATTGTTCGATAACTCCGGCAACACTTAGGTTTAGTCCTTTTTTAAATAGTCTTAGTAGATATGGTTGGTTGTAGAATCCAAGTTCAATTTCTCCGGTTTCGTCCTGAAGTTTAAAGACCTGAATTCGTAAACCGGTTTGAGTGACCTGATATTTTCCTTCTGTAATTTCGCCAATAACTGTGACTGTTTCTCCGGGTTGAGCATCTTTAATTTTAGAAATCAATGAATAATCTTCATAGCGAAAAGGAAAATAGTTAAGAAGATCGAAGTAAGTATTAATTCCAAGAGACTTGAACTTTCTAATAGTTATAGAACTAGTCTTGGGAAGAGTCTCGATATTTGAAAATTGAATCATTGAAGTTTCAGTGAAAATTGAAAACTGAAAATTATTTAATAAACAACGGCGCCAGTGACGACAATATCAACAACAAAGAAGAAACAACTACGATAATCTTCCAAATAAAATCTTTTTTTATCTTTTTCCCCAATATTCTCATAGGCTCTCTCCATCCGGGCAATCTTTTGATTTTCTAAATCCTGCGGTTTTTGCTTCTTCTTCAGAGCAAAACCAACGGTCGGATGTACCTGGTTTGATAGTTATTCTATCATAGTTATAACAATCAGGAGTGTGATAGATTCTGGTATTGTCAGCAGGACGATAGTTGCCTTTGATCAGGCAGCCCTCTTTTTTTGTCTGACAAAAACTTGACCAGACTCCCCTGCCAGCAGATTTAGCTTTTTCTTGAGATTGTTCGATTATCAAGGAATTCTCCGTCATCGTCTTTCCTTTTTCAAAATATGCCAGACCTTCTTCAGCCATTGTTTCATTGATTGATAGTTTGTCAAGATAGACATAGGCTAAAGTTCTGCCAAAATTATCTTTTCCGATTTTATCCAGAGAAATTATTTTACTTAAAATCAAGTCTTCCATCCTTGTCTTAGCATCGACCCCCAAACAATCCTTAGGATATTCCGGTGCGTTAACTTCATAAAGTCTTATTCTAACTCCGTTTTCAATATCAAAAGTATCTCCGTCTATCACCCGGTTGACTTTTGTTGTTTCAAAAAAATTATTTTTTATAGCTTTTGTTTTAAGAATTTTAAATAAACTATAAAAGTTCAATCCTAAACTTATTAAAAGAATAGAACCTAAGTATAAAATTGAATTTTTATTAACACTCATAAAATTATTTTACTCCAAATATAATAAATCAAGGGACTGTCCTTAATAGGGACAGGTCCTTAATAGGGACAGTCCCTAAAAGGTATGTCCTTAATCTATAATGAGTTTTTCATAAACATCAGTTTCCCGTTCCGATTTCTCTTTATATCCTTCGACAAAACTTTGATAAGAGGAAAATCCGAGATCTTGATCTTTTTTGAAATAAGAAAGGATGTAATCTTTGCTTAACCATTTTGGTCCGTTTCCTTTGACATATAATTTATAGCTCGACCAGGGATAATCAAATAAATTTTTATTTTCTTTAAGTAACTCTTTGGGATTAAGGTGAATATAACGACTTAAATGTAATAAATATTCTTCTTTTTTTATTAGTATAGCTTTATATCGACCTTGAAATAAATGACCAACTCTCATGTATTTTCTGTTGAAATATTGGGAATATTTTGTAAACAAACTCTTTATGAATAATTTCATATCGTTTTTATCAGTTTGTCTTAACACAAAATGAAAATGGTTAGGCATAAATACATAATTAAGAATTTCTATTCTTTCATAAAAATTATCTAAAAATAATAATTTTGCAATTCTTTTATTTTTTTCTTCTTCAGATAGTAAATTGTTCATTTTTATCCTCTCTATTAATTCCTGTTTAGGAAGTAAATATAAGTCTATATAAGATAAAAGAGCACGATAGTCTTGTTCGTCAAAAAAGATTGGTAATTTATTAACGCCGCGGTTATAAACGTGATAAAAACCTTTCTCTACATAGATTTTAAGAGCATTTTTTCCAGGCATAATTTAAAGGGACAGTCCCTAATAAAGACTGTCCTATTAAAACATAACTAAAATACGTTGTCTATAGACTATACGCTACAAAAGGGTAACTTTAGAAGGTTATGACAGTTAATTTCCTTCGATATGCCATCCGTGTTTTATCTCCCTCGGTTGAGAGGAGATGAAGTTGGAGTTGCTTTTGGAGTTATCGTCGGAGTAATCCAATAAGGAGGTTTTCCAAGATAAGAATTCAATTTGTAGCGACTTTTTGAGGAATGTTAGGAAAGCCTATTAGGTAAGTTAAGTTAGGGACGGGTTTATTACCTAAACTTAAAATCCAATCTTTTTTTCCAGCCTTAGATCTCATTTTTTCCGAAAAAAGTATACTATCAGGATTTTTTAAGAACTTCTCTAACGCAATCGGTTTAATTTCATAATCAGCCATTTCATTTTTTTCTACGCCGACGTTAAGAGCTGTTCGGATATAAGCTTCATCTGTAGGATTAAAGGTGTATTCGCTGCTGATTAGTCTTCCATTCTTGATCCCTGAAGTTCTTAAGGTCGGCTTGCCGGCTTCGATAGTATAAGCAAGGCAAAAATCGTTTCTAGCCAAACTTGTTAGCTGCATAGATTGTTGTATTAACATAAAGCCGGATTTATTTAGATCAAAAAGTATATAGGCGTCTGTAAAAAAATCCTTGTTCATGATTCCTCTTTTTAAACCAAGGTTAGTTAGCAGGTCGAGAAACCGATCAAAATCTTTTATATCAGGAAAACTCAATTTTAAAAATTCTACCACTTCTCTGTTGTAGAGTCCTCGGTGCTCAAAGCCCTTTGTTTTATACTGGAATGCAGTTAGGTGTGCTTCTGCTTCAGAAAATAATTTGCTAAGTTCAATTGGCTCGTTTTCTGACTTTTTTACCATTTGAACGATTGCTTCAATTCGTTTTGACATTCTCATATTATAAGATAATATTTGATTTTTACAATTTTATTTTTCACCTATATAATAAATCTATGTACCTATCTCGCCGTTCACGCTTCCAAAAACAATATTTTAAGCAAAGGCTTTTGGCTTATGGTTTGATCGGAGCTTTGGCCGTAATTGTCGTTGGTTTTATTTTTTCTTTTTTAATCTTTGCCTGGTATGCCAAGGATCTGCCTTCGCCTTCCAAGCTTTCCAGTCTTTCTGGTTACTCGACTGTTTTTCTTGATCGCGACGGCAAAGTACTTTACGACATGTATAAGGACAAGAATCGCGTTCCGGTGACTTTTACAGAAATACCCGATTACTTAAAACAAGCAACAATCGCAATCGAAGATAAAAATTTTTATAAACACGCTGGGATTTCCCAATTTGGGATATTGAGAGCCGCGATTAACATCGTCCTTGGTCGAGGTCTTCAGAGCGGATCGACGATTACCCAGCAGTTGATTAAAAATGTCCTTTTGACATCGCGCCGGACTATTGCCAGAAAAGTCCAGGAAATGATTCTCGCCTTTGAGGTCGAGCGCCGCTACAAAAAAGACGAGATTTTATTGATGTATCTGAATGAATCTCCTTATGGCGGGACTTTTTGGGGAGTCGGTACGGCTGCTAAAGGCTATTTTGGCAAAGAAGTCAAGGATCTAAATTTAGTGCAATCGGCAATTATCGCCGGACTCCCCCAATCGCCGAGCTTTTACTCACCCTTTATCGGTAAAAACGACGCTTGGAGGGGTCGGGCCAAAGACGTCTTAAGACGGATGAGGGAAGACGACTATATCACGCGTGATCAAGAAAAAAAGGCACTGTCTGATTTGGAAAAAATTCGCTTTACCGCTCCAAAATTGGCAATTTCCGCTCCTCATTTTGTTTTTTATTCCAAAGACCAGGTGGAAAAAGAATACGGCGAAAAGCTCATTGATCAAGGGATAAAGGTAAAGACCACTCTCGATTTGGAAGTCCAAAAAACCGCGGAAAAAATTGTCAGCGAGGAAATTGAAAAACTTAAAGGTCTAAACGCCACAAACGGCGCTGTTGTCGTACTGGACTCAAAGACCGGTGATATATTGGCGATGGTCGGAAGCTATGATTATAACGACGAAAAATTTGGAAAGTTTAACGCTGCTTTGGGTCTCCGCCAGCCAGGAAGTGCCGTCAAGCCGATTACTTATGCGACGGCCTTGGAAAAAGGTTATACACCCTCAATGGTCCTAATGGATGTCAAGACAGAATTTTCATCAGGAAATAGCGCCGATAAACCATATACACCAGTCAACTATGACGGAAAGTTCCGCGGACCCATGCAGATAAGGTTTACTCTAGGCAATTCGGAAAACATTCCCGCAGTCAAAATGTTGGCAATTGCTGGAATTCGTGATTTTTTACAAAAAGCAACCGACATGGGGATGACGACCTTTGCCCCCACCCAAGAAAACCTCAATCGCTTTGGTTTATCAGTGACTTTGGGTGGAGGCGAGACTACTCTTCTTGATCTGACTTCAGCTTTTTCTGTGTTTGCTGGAAACGGCAATAAAAAGGAAAGGCGAGTTATTTCAGAAATCACTGACTTCAAAGGCAAAAAAATTTATAAGCAAGTTCGCGTAAGAGAAAAACAAGTTTTGACTCCAGAAGTAGCATTTCTGATTTCTCATATCCTTTCAGACAACAACGCCCGTCTTGAAGTTTTTGGTCCAAATTCCTACCTAAATATTCCCGGTAAAACCGTCGCTGTAAAAACTGGTACGACAGATGACAAACGGGACAACTGGGCGGTAGGTTATACCAAGTCGATTACGGTTGGCGTCTGGGTAGGAAATAATGACAATTCTCCGATGAATCCGAAGATTGCATCAGGAGCAACAGGCGCTTCTCCGATTTTTTATCGTCTGATGCGAGAATTATTGAAAGATCATGAAGACGGGATTATGGACAAGCCTGATAAGGTGAAAGCTTTGACAATCGATGCTTATTTGGGTGGACTTCCAAAAGACGGTTACCCAACAAGATCAGAATACTTTATCGAAGGTACAGAACCGAAAGACGTTTCGCCTTTTTACAAAAAACTAAAGCTTTCCAAAGCCAATGGAAAATTAGCCAACGACGTGGAAATAAAAAATGGAAATTTTGAAGAAAAGGAATTTGTCATTATTACTGAAAGCGATCCTGTGTCAGGAGACGGAAAAAATCGCTGGCAGGAAGGCATAGATGCGTGGTTGAAAGACCAGGGCGACCCCAAGTTTCACCCTCCGACCGAGACTTCAGATGCCTCAACCGATGATGTTATAATATCCATAAAAAATCCATCGGGTCAGCAAACCGTAGATTCAAATAATGTTGAAATAAAGGCTAAAATAATCAGCATTGCTAAAATAAAAAACGTAAAAATAAAAATTAATGGTAGTGAGGTGAAGTCTATCGATGGAGATAAGGAGGAGGTAAATGAAACTATTAATTTGGTCGATGGTGCTTATGAACTACAAGTAGTCGCCACCAATGAAAAAGATAAGCAAGGAGAATCCACAATAAAATTTGGAGTTAATAAGCCTTGGGATTATATTACGCCAACAGTTATACCGTCACCAACACTATAATACTCTTGAATTTGTTTTTATATATATATATTATTTGAATAATGAAGGATAAGGTTTGTATTTCTAAAACATTTGTTTACTTAACACTTTTTATCGGGTTTTTAGTAGGTTTAATCTACTTTTTAAGTTATATAAATTCTTCAAAAAAAGTTCTTAATTCAAAGGCTGAAGGAATAACTTCTATACCTAATCAATTAGCTCCTTCACCTAGTCCCTGCTCAAGAAGATATGACTATCTTGATATATATGATAATAAAATACATAAGGCAAAGACTAGTAATATAAAATCAAATACTTGTGAATACCGGGTTAGGGCTTATGATAAAATCGGCGTTGGTACCGCCTACGAAAATGCTTTGACCGGTTATACTTGTGAAAATGGACAGTTTGTAAAAAGCAAAAAATGTACTCCTTTTTACTATGGTCAAAGAGATATTCGTGGGCAAAAATTACAATGCTATCTGGAATTACTAGGAACTTATGAAACAAATATTTATTGCAAAAAGGCAGATGTCAATTCAGTTGGTGATATAAAAATCGGATCATTATTTTATGGATATGATAATGAAGATCAAAATGTCCCTATTTATCAAAAAGACTCTTCAAACAAAAAGACATTTATTAACTGGCACTTTGATATAGCAAAAGAACCAAAAACTATTGAAGGTTTGCCTGGTTACGCAGCAACAAGGATGACTTATGTTAGTCCTACACTCATGCCAACATTTTCGATTACTCCAGCCTCTACTGTAGTTCAGCCAACCCCACTTCCAACGATGGCAGTTTATAATTCAAAAAATAAATGCATTGACAACTCTTCTTTGATTCAAATAAATACAGAGCCAAATTTGAGTTCCTTTGAACCAGCCGATACTATAAAAATAACTTTTAGAATAGCGAATTCAGGAGACTGTACTTGGAATACTTCCTATTCTTTGGTTTATTTAGCTGGAGATAGATTGAATATTATAAGTGTCCCTCTTTCAGTAAAAGTTCTGCCGTCAAATTACGTTAATTTAGCTTTGGGATTATTAGCTCCTCCTAGTCCAGGTGAATATAGCAGTAAATATCAGCTCAAAAATGATTCTGGCTTTCTCTTTGGTGAAATTTTTGAAGCGAAGATTAAAGTTGACTTATCCCCAATTGAGGTTAGAAATTGCTTAGTCCAAGGGGAAAAGGTATATTATGGATTTTACTATGACAATGGCGAATATTTTATTTCTAACCTAAAGAAAGATGACTATTTTATTTTAAAAGCTGATACAGACAGTGTCATCTCAAAACAAAAAGATAAAGATACGATAATCAGGAAAGTCCTTACAGATAAGGATTCTATTATTCAAGATACCTCTGCTTTCAGGAACTTTTATAATGATGGTGGTTGGGCCTGGTGCGAACCTCAAAGCGCTGGTTTCGCCAGTCAAGTTGATTGGAAGTTTTTCCAATATTTAAATCAGTAATCTTATTTGATGATTTTATATTCTATTGAGTTCTTCTTTTGCGTCTTGTTCAGTGATGTTTTTTTCGGATGATGAATAATAGAAACGTAATGTCAGCTTGTTTTCGAAAAGAGTGACAACTTCGATTTTTTGCAATAGTTTCGACCCAAATGCCTTTTTCCGAATAACCTCATAGGTTAGTTGAGGTGAAAGATTAAAAGTTTTATCTAGTTTGATAACAGCATAGGGGTTAGTCGGCTGATATTTAGAGAACTGTCTATATCTGTCAATCAACCATTGAAGATCGATTTCGATTATAAAGACGCCGTCACGTTCAATAATCTCTGGTAGGGATAATTCATGAATTATCTCTACGTTTAATTCCCTATATAACGCCTCGATAATTCCTTTCAAATCAAAGTAATCAGTATTTACAGCGACTCCTAACTTATAAGTTTCTTCTGGAAGCTCATTCTTTCTAGGTAGATAAACCTTAGCAATTTCAAAGAATTTCAAAACATCCTTTTTCCCTGTATTATCATCAACATTTTTATAAAGAGAAGGTAATAATGTTTGTCTCATATATTCGATTTCTTCAGAAATCGTACTAGATAGTTTTAGATGTTCTTCAATCTTCAATTTTGAATTTTGAATCATTTCCTTCGATATCATCGAGTAGTTGATGACTTCGTTGAGTCCCAGATGCTTCAGAAAATATTTAACTTTTGAGTTTATGAAAAATAGTTTTTCAAATTCTTTTGGCTGCTCTACAATAGCAGGAGGCTGTAAGTTATTTGGAAGCTTGTGATAGCCGTAGATTCTTGCCACTTCTTCGACAAGGTCTTCTGGAATAGAAATATCGTTACTTCTCCACGAAGGAATTTTTAGTTGTACCATCTTTGCGCGGTCGCTGTCGAGATGGTATATTTCAAATCCCAGATTCTTTAAAACATTATCTATATCTTCTTTCTCAATTTTTACTCCAATAATTTTTTCAAAAATTTCGTAATCTGTCTCCACGGCTTTATATTTACTTTTTTCAGAATTTATATCATACAAAGAACTGATAACTTTTCCATTTGCAATTTTTTCGTAAAGTTCGATTCCCTTGTCAAAAGCCATCCTGGCCGCTTTGGGGTCAGGATTTTTTTCATTGATGGAAGCGGCTATGGTTCTTATCCCTAATTTCATTGAAGTTCTTCTGATTGCCTTCGGATCGTTGGTCTCGATCCAAAAGACGATTTTTTTGGTCTCGTCAGTGACAACGCTATTTTCCAATCCCATTATTCCTGGTAAATCAATTATTCTTCCTGTACCGTCGTCAAAAACTACATCTCGATTATCAAGTTGATATTCTTTTTTGTCCAAGGTAACGATCTTTTCACCTTTTTTTGCATAACGAATAAGGATTTTTCCAGTTTTGATTCGATCAAAATCAAATACATGAGCCGGGTGGCCTGTTTCAAGCATGACATAATTTGTCACATCTATTAGGTTGTTAAGCGCTCTGATTCCGCAGTTTTGCAGTCTTTCTTTTATATATGTAGGCGATTTTCCTGTTTTTACATCCATAACAACTGCCAGTTTCCTTGGGCAAAGATTATCATCATCAATAATTTTTAATTCCGTCAATCCCCTTCCACCCCTTCCACCTCGGAGGTGTAAGGAGGCTAAATTCTTTTTTAATTTAGCTTTTTTGTCGAAACGAGGTAGGATTGCCGCAGCTTCTCTTGCAATTCCAACAACCGAAGCATAGTCAATTCTATTTGAAATTACTTCAATATCGTAGACCCAGTCGTTCTTAACTTTAGTAACTGATTCGATTGATGGACCGCATAAGGATAGATATTCGCTAATTTCTTTAGGAGTAGCATCCGTATCTAAATATTCAAGTAGCCAATTGTGAGTTATTTTTATATTCATATCAAAATTGTTCGAGAAATCTTATATCTCCTCCGTATAGATCTCTAATCTCATCCAGTCCCAATTTCATCATAAGGCATCTTTCCGGTCCAAAACCGAATGCCCATCCGGTATAGATGTTAGGATCAATGCCGCCTGCCCGTAAAACCTCCGGATGGACCATACCGCTTCCTCCTAGTTCGAGCCATCCGGATTTGCAGACTCGGCACTTTTTCCCATTAATTTTAGTCGTTCCTTTGCAGATGTTGCAATTAATGTCTGTTTCAAATGACGGCTCTGTGAACTGGAAGTGATGTGGTCGAAGTCTTATTTCGCGATCAGGTCCAAAGAACTGTTTGGCAAAAAAATCTATTGTTCCTTTGAGGTGGGTTATGTTTATTCCTCGATCAACACACAAGCCTTCAAACTGGTAAAACATCGGCGCGTGGGTGGCATCCCAGTTTCGACGGTAACACTTGGCGATATTGATCATTCTGATAGGAGGCGTTTTTAGCCTTCTCATTTCTCTATTCTGTCCTGAAGATGTATGAGGTGTTAAAACCATTCTTCCGAATTTTTCGTGCTCGGGATAGTCTATAAAAAAAGACTCAAAGTCGTCGCGGGCAGGATGTCCTTTGGGCATGTTGAGAGCTTCAAATGAAAAATATTCCCATTCTACTTCAGGGTAAGAAACGCGAATAAATCCTAATTTTTGAAAGATTGAAGCGATCTCCTCTATCGTATAGGTTATTGGATGAAGGCTTCCTTTTGGATAAATTTTTCCTGGTAAAGTTGCATCGAAGAATTTTTCTGATTTTTTTCCAGCAAGTTCTTTTTTCTTTACTTCGATTAAACGTTTAATCGAAGTTTTCAATTTATTTACTTTTTGGCCGTAATCTTTCTTTTCATCTGACGGGATATCTTTGATTTTTTTGAGAAGATCGTTTATTACTCCGTTTCGACCTAAATATTTTACTTCCAATTGCGAAAGTTTATCTGAAGAATCAGTCAAGTTTATTTCTTTTTCGTAAGTTTTTGAATCCATGAAAAAGATTATAGCAAAGATTACTATATTTTATGCGAGATTTTTTCAACAACCTTTTCGAAGACTTTGGGATATTCGAGAGCTAATTTAGAAAGAATCTTTCGATCAAGGGAAACTTTCTTGGTGATTAGTTTTTGGATAAATTGGCTGTAGGTTAGACCAAAGGATCGAACAGCAGCGTTGATCCTTATAATCCAAAGCTTTCTAAATTCCCGTTTCCTTTGTTTTCTTCCTGCAAATGCATATTCACCGGCGTGTAAGACAGCTTCTTTGGCTTTGCCAAACTGTTTATGTCTGGTCATCCAGTAGCCTTTAGCCATCTTTAAGACTTTTTTATGTCTTCTTTTTGTCTGAATTCCTGATTTGACGCGTACCATATTATTTTCTTCCCAGCATTTTTAATATTTTCCTTTTGTAAGATCCTTTAACATTAACAGTTTTTTTCAGTCTACGAAGCCATTTTTTATTTTTTTTCGCTTTAAGATGTCGGAAACCTTTAGCTCGATGAGTTAGTTTTCCGCGGGCGGAAACCTTAAATCTTTTGACTGCAGATTTTCTAGTTTTTTGTTTATTTTTAGCCATAGGATTTGTAATTATAAAATATTTATTTTCGTTTAGCAACCACAGACCGGATTACTCTACCTTCCTGCTTGGGAGGCTTGGAGACGTTGACTTCTCCAAGGCTTACGATGTATCGATTCATCAGGTCGAAAGCCATCTGCTTTTTTCCCATTTCCCTGCCTCTTAAAGTCAAATTGATTCTTACTTGGTGACCCTGCTTCAAAAATTCTTTACCTTTATTTTCGAGTCTTGTAAGGTCTCCTTGAGCGATAAATAAGCTTAGACTGATGTCTTTTGTCGTACTTTTCTTGATTCCCTTCTTTGCTTCTTTAGCTTTTTTTTCCTCCTGATAAAGAAATTTTTTGAAATCAATTATTTTTGCAACAGGAGGTTGGGCTTTTGGAGCAATCAAAACCAAATCTAATTCTAAGTCTTGAGCCTTTCTTAATGCCTCCTCTTTTGTTAACACTCCTATTTGTTCACCTTTGTCATTAATGACTCTTAGTGTTGGTGAGTTAATCCGATAGTTGATATCGTAATACTTACGGGGTTGATATTTTGGTCTTGGTCTATAAAAACTTCTCAATTTGAGATTTTAGATTTGAAATAAACTGGTTAATTGTTAATTGTCCTAAATCCTTTCCATCGCGCGTACGGACAGAACATTGTTCTGTCTCTACCTCTTTCTCTCCAATTATAATCATATAAGGAATTTTTTGCAAGGTGGCTTTTCTGATCTTTTTTCCAAGAGTTTCATTATCCTGGTTAACCTCGATTCTTAATCCTGCTTCTTTTAAAGTCTTTTCGACTTTCAGAATATAATCTTTAAATTTATCTGAAACCGGCAATATTGCGATTTGAACAGGCGCAAGCCATAAAGGAAATGCTCCGGCATAATGTTCTATCAAAAAAGCCATTGTTCTCTCAAAGGCTCCGATTGATGCCCGATGGATAACAACAGGTTCTTCTTCCTTTCCTTCGTGATTAATAAATCTCAGTTCAAATCTTTTAGGCATGACGAAATCATATTGGACAGTAAATGCGGTATCTTCTTTTCCGTTGACGTTCTTCATCTGAACGTCGATTTTTGGACCGTAAAAGGCCGCTTCGTTTTCAGCCTCATAATATGGTACTTCTTGGTTTTTTAAAACTTTTCTTAGAATACTTTCGGCATAGTCCCACATTTTGTCATCCTTATAGTATTTTTTTGAATCTTTTCTGTCTCCTAAAGATAGCCTAAATCGGTAATCTTTTCCAGCCTTAAGGCCAAACGCTTTATTTATGAAAGAAATAAGGTCTAAAACTTTTTTTATTTCTTCCTCTGCTTTTTCTTTTGGAGTGATGATATGGGCGTCTGACAGTAAAAATGTTCTAACTCGAATCAGTCCTGTTAGTTCGCCGCTTTTTTCATAACGGAATTGTGGCGAAATTTCTGCAAAGCTGACAGGCATTTCGTGATAAGATCTTGGTCGACTTTTAAAAAGGGCAAAGTGGTGAGGACAGGTCATCGGCCGCAAAATAAGTTCTTCATCATCGACAACCATCGGCGGGTACATCGTTTCTTTGTAATATGGATAGTGACCAGAAGTTCGATATAGATCAACTTTGGCGATAGGCGGCGTAGATACATGGGAATACCCTCTTTTCAGCTCTTCGTCAACTATAAATCTTTCCAATATCCTTTTTATTGTTGCCCCTTTTGGAGTTAAAAGAGGCAGACCTTTTCCGACTAAATCAGAAAATACAAAAAGGTCAAGATCCTGACCTAATTTTCTATGATCTCTTTTTTTTGCTTCTTCTAGTCTTATAAGGTGTTCTTTTAGTTCTTTTTCCGATGGCCAGACTGTTCCGTAGATTCTTGTTAACATTTTGTTTTTTTCACTGCCCCGCCAGTAGGCTCCGGCTACCGAAAGAAGCTTAAAATTCCTTAATTCTTTTGACGGGTTTTCTACGTGGCCCATTTTACAAAGGTCAAGAAAGTCTCCGGGGTCATTCGTCTGGAGCTTTTTTCCTTGTTTGGCAAATTCTTTGGCCATCTCAACTTTATATTTATTATCTTTGAATAATTTTTTCGCTTCAACAAGCGTTACTTCTTTGAAGGTAAATTTTTGCCATCTTGGGAGGATCTCCCTCATTTTAGCTTCTATTTTCTGGAAGTCCTCTTCTGAAATACTCCATTTGCCCATGTCAAAATCCTGATAAAATCCATTTTCTATGGCAGGACCAATCGCATTTAGTGCACCTGGGTATAACTGCTTCACCGCATGGGCTAATAAATGGGCGCACGAATGTCTTAAACTGTCTAGATTTTTGTTATCCATGTTATTTATTTTAAACTATTAATAAGATTGTAGCATAAAAAAACCCTCCTCTCGGAGGGATAATCTATACTACAACACTACCCCTCCTTAACAGGAGACAGTAGTTGTAGCAACAATAATTTCTTTTTTCATAATTTTATGATACACCAAAATTTTTCAAATTCAAGTAGGACAAGAAAGTTAGTGGGTTAAAAAATAAAAAATAGCGCCTCCAGCGCCACAAGCAGCTGTTAGACCGAGAAGTAGTTTTATAGCAGTTTTTTTAACATCTTTACTTAATATATGTAGAGCATTATAATCGCTATCAGGTCCACTGCTGACAAGACGAGTTGCATTTTTACCGCGATTAAACGATTTAAATAAAAAAACTTTTCTTCCAGGTTTTTTGTCGGGCATATATTATTTAGTAAGTATTTTACTTCTTCTTCTTCTTCTTGTCAAGACAATCTAAGTTTACGTGGCCTGTCTGATGGACATCTAAACGAACTAAAATTTGTGGACGGTAGAGGACTTGAACCTCTGACCTTTACAATGTCAATGTAACGCTCTAGCCAACTGAGCTAACCGTCCTTCACAAATTTTAGCCAACTAAGCTACGCGACCATTTATTAAACTATTTTACCAAACAATCGACCCTTTTTAAATTCTATTATTTTGACGTTTTTTATCTTGCCGGTTTCCGCAACCTCGGAGGTTGCCGATCGGCCTTTGTCAGCAATCCAAATAGGGAGTTGATTGTCCAATAAAGCTTCACGAAAACCTTCTTCTGACCTCTGAAGAAACAAAGTCAAAGACACTCTGTTAATATTTTTTTGCTTGAATTGAAAGTACTTCTTTTTGCCAAGCTTAATCAATGCTGCCGCACGTTTAGTTTTTTCTGCGACGCTAGGCTCATTTAGCCTTTTTTCCATATAGTCGGCGGCTGTTTTTGTTCGTTTTGAAAATCTAAATACGTGAAACTTATCTATAGGAGATTCTTTTAGGAAATTGTATGTGTCCTGAAAGTCTTTGTCCGTTTCATCAAGGAAACCAACGATGACATCGGTTGCGATCAGGGCTAAAGGATTAATTTTATGTAATTTGTGCAATTTTTCCATCATTTCTTCCCGTGTGTAGCCACGCTTCATTAAGTTTAATATTTTATTGGACCCTGATTGGATTGGAACATGAAAAAAATTAACTAAACGTTTCAAGGGTAAAATATTTTTATAATAGTTAATAAATTCATTATTGATACTCCAGGGATGAATTGACCCGAAGCTGATCCTTGGAACGGTTGAATCAGTCAGAGTCTGTTGAATCAGTTGAATCAGCGTTTCCCCGGTATCGTATCCAAACGCTTCTGTATTAATTGCCGTGAAAATTACCTCTTTGACTTCTCTACCTAAATTCTTCTTGTCCTCCGAAGCCTTGGCGTAGGAGGAAATTCTTGATAATATACTTTTAATTCTTTCTGACTTAGGCATTCCACGAAGATAAGGGACTATGCAAAAAGAGCAATACCTTTGACAGCCGTCTTGAATCTTGACCATAAGCCTCCCAGAATCGATAAATTTATTTTGATTTTGAAAATTGCCACTTCCACCTCCGAGGTGGAAGGAGGCTAAATTTTCTATATTTAAGCGTTTTTTAATTAAATCAACCAAATATTCCTTATTGACATTATCGATAATAATGTCAATAGGAAGGTCTTTGTAGAGGTTATTTTTTAGCCAATATGTGGCACTACAGCCTGTTACGACTATTTTAGCTTCTGGTAACTTCTTTTTGGTTTGGTAGATCAACTGTCGAGCTTCCCTTTCGGCTTTATTGGTGACAGAACAGCTATTGATGATAAAAATATCGGGTTTATTTTTATCAAATCTAAAGCCGTTTAGGCTCATTTTACAATCGATTTCTTCCTTTTCAGCCTCATTTACCCGGCATCCGAAGCTGTAACTAAAGAAACTCATTTTTTTCACGAAACTATTATAAAACAATTATTTAATTTCTGATTTCTAATTACAAATTAATTAGTAATTTTTAATCTGTAATCCTTTAATTATTAATTATAGGGTTTTTCTAAAACTTATTGACATACCTATAGTTATATGCTATAATACTTTCAGATCCTAAGGTTTTTCAGATTTTTCTCGAAAAGCTTTAGGATTTTTTTTAAGAGTCTGTTTCCCGCTTAGCGGGATTACAGACTCTAATCCGCCGAATAAACGCCCCTCAAGACGTCGAGCGAATAGCGAAGAGTTAAGTCTTGAGGTAAGTTTAAGGCGGATAACTATGAAATACTTTTTACTATCTTTAATCATTACAGGTCTTTTATTTTTTTCAGCTTCACCTGTTATGGCGGAAAAACAGGCGGGTAACTCTGCCCAGCTCTCCTTAAAAATGGATCAGGAAGAAAAGATTACCCTTGATCTAAAAAGGAAAGAATTGGCTATAAAATCTGTTTTAAATCGTTATAATTCACCAATGGTTGATTCGGCCTCAAGCTTTACCGAAACATGTCTTAAATATAATCTAGATTGTTATTTGCTTCCATCTATCGCGGGTCTTGAGTCAACTTTTGGTCGTTTTATCTGGCCAAATTCGTATAATGCTTTTGGTTGGGCTCGTGGCTTTATGATGTTCAATTCGTGGTCAGAGGGTATAGACACAGTCGGAAAAGGTTTGCGAGAAAACTATCTAAACCGCGGCCGCCTCGGTATCTATGAAATTGGCCCGATTTATTCGGAAAGCGCTACTTGGGCTGTTAGAGTAGAGTGGTTTAAGCGGGAATTTGAGAAAGAAGAAAAAAGGTTGTCGTTGCTTTCACTAGAAATTCCTGTAAAATTATAATCTAAATGTATAGCTATAAATTCAAAAAGCTTCCAAAAAGTACCGTAGAAATCAATCTTGTAATCCCGCTATCTGATATCCAAAAAGAAAAAAGCGAAGCCTTTTCAAGGCTGCAAAAGGAGTTGACAGTTGAAGGCTTTAGAAAAGGCAAAGTTCCTCTTGTTATTGCGGAGAAACATCTTTCTCCTGAAGCCATCTATCAAGAGATGATAAGAGTTTTTTTACCCAAAGTTTACGAGGAAATCTTAAAAAAAGAGTCTTTTAAGCCAATAATGAATCCCCGTATCGAACTTATTAAGGCAAAAGAAGGCGAGGATTGGGAGGTAAAAATTTCCATTGCCGAAAAACCCATTGTTGATCTTAAAAACTACAAAGACGCAGTAAAAAAGATTAAAATCGAAGCTAAAAAGGAAGATATTTGGATTCCCGGGAAAGACAAAGTTGCTGACGAAAAAAAATCCGAACAAAACAAAAGCAAATTGATCAATCCTATTCTTGAGGTGATTTTAAAAGAAGTCAAGGTGGAGATCTCTGACCTTATTATCGACGAAGAATTAAATCATAGACTTTCACGGCTTGTTGACGATGTCGAAAAGATCGGTTTGACCGCCGAAGCTTATCTGAAATCAAAAAATCTGACGATGGATCAACTCAAAGCCAACTACAAGAGGGAAATAGAAGACACCTACAAGCTAGAATTTATCTTGGCGGAAATCGCGGATAAAGAAAGTATAAAAGTAGAAAAAGAGGATTTAGAGAAACTTTTGAGGAATATTAAAGACGAAAAAGAACGCGCCTTGGCCATGCAAAATAGCTACTATTATGCCTCGATCTTGAGAAAACAGAAAACACTTGATTATCTGATTGGCCTGTAGTAAAATAAAGCCATGCAAAAATCAGGTTCAAATCAAAAATCGCAAACGCCGGTGCCTTACAAAAATCCCCTAGAATCTCTTCGTGATCTTGGAACAAATACAGCCAAAAAGACTGCTAATGCTTTCGGAAAAATCGGTGGCGGCATGCTCGACCAGTTTTTTGGCGATTATGAATCGGACGATGAAGAATTTCCTCAAAAACCCTTCGAAAAAGAGGCGAAAAAAACCGGAAAAAAGCAGGAAATGAAGGTATTTAACTATAGCGAGTATTATGAGGACACGCTTGTTAAAAAACAGATTAAAGAACTGACCCAAGAGATAAAACGCGAAGTAGAAGCTCTCAAAAAAGCCGACGCTTCATTCATCCAGGAAGTCAAAGATATTGAAAAACTGACGATCAATGAACTCCCAGAAAAGCCAGGCATCTATCATATCAGGTTTTTGGAAATCGTTTTGAATATTTTAAGGGTACTTCGGGCCAAGGTTGGCGAGTCAAAAACTTGGTTACAGGCTTTAATGACGCGCAAGAAAAAAAGAGGTTCTTTATTTGCCGCAAGAAGCAAAAAACAAGGTACTCAATATTCATTAAGTCAAGAACTACAATCTGCTAGATCAGTGCAATAAAATTTTCAATTTACAATTTCCCATTTTCAATAAATTTACTATATTTTAATTATCAATATTTGAAAATTAATTCATTGAAAATTATTCAAGGGCTTTAAGAAATGTGTTGACTCCGTGGGCCCAGCTGCCTTTTGATGAGGGAGTGTATTTTTCCATGATCGCGGTTGCTGTCACCAAACCTTTATCTATGTATTCCCGTTTTATACCTCGTCCGACCGTCTCAATTGCTTCGTCATATGATTCGAATCGTGTTACCGTCGTTCCATAAATCCCCCATCCCCAGCAGTTATGGGAATCATCTGGTATGACGCGGCAGAGATTAGATTCCTGCATGGCGATTGCAGGTAACAGCCGGTAATCAAATTGATGTAAGTCAGATACTTCGACGATCTTTTCCGCGTTGTTATAAAGAGGCGAATTATATTTTCGGAAAAATGATTTAAGGTTAGCGACTCGACCGTCAACGACAGTGGCCTCGGCGCGGTAACCTTCATTGGGCTTATTTTTTTCTTCTGCTATGGCAGAAAGGATTTTTTCGATTTGAGTTTGTTTATCAAATACGCCATAGGTTTTTATAACAAGGAAAAAATTTAAACCAGACAAACACAGAAAAAGAACAAAATAAATAAGACCCTTTTTGAGCATAATTTAACTATAATAAATGTGATACCATTATTCAAGGTAGGATTTGCTTTAACATCGTCAGAAATCATCGCCGACATTGGCACGGAAAAAGAAGTCTAAAAAGAGATCTAATCCTCAAAAATGTGAACTCGGAGGGCAACTTTTAGAACTCTTTTAATATATTTGTCAACCGAGTATTAGAATATTTTAGCAGCAACAAAATCATAATGCCAGTTTTCTCTTAATTTCTATTAAACTATTGTATTTGCTATTCGATAAAGTATAATAAACCTAATTGTGTCGTCAGGTGAAAGTACGCGAGTTAAAGCTACACAAAATGAAAAGTGGGCAAGAAGAATCGCACATGCTCACCTTATAGTTGAAGTTATATTATTTGTTGGAGGGTTTGTGGATTCTATATTAAGAAAATCTGTTAGTCCATTAATAGGTCTCGCTGCTTTAGAATTTCCAATAGCATTAACTTCAGTTGCGAACGGAATGCTGAAAGAAAATCAGAAAATAAAAGTTTCATAAAAATTGTAGTCTTCAAAAAGAATTTTCGACAGAACTTTATTGTAGTAAGTATTATTTAAGCTTGTCATGACAATAATTTGGAACTATAACAAAATCGGTTGGTAAAATAGTAACTTTTACTCGTAATAATAGTATGAAATTAGGTATAGAATGTATGTGGAATTTTGCAGCCAGCGAATGGTTTTCATCGACATTTACCTTTCCCACCACTGCTTTATCCCCTATCTGGCGGGCCACATCCTCCACAATCGGTCCCTGCATCTGACACGGACCGCACCATACTGCCCAAAAATCCACAAGCACCGGTTTAGTACTTTTCAACACCAGCTGTTCGAACGTTGCATCGGTTATTGTTATATCACTCATAGTCCTCCTTAAGGATCACTAGTGTACCATGTGTATTTTTATTGTACAATATTATTCTTATGCGAATATTTTTCGCCGGACCACTCACGGATCTAAAGAATCCGGACGCTACCAAAGCGTTT
>LBST01000011.1 GCA_000991135.1 Candidatus Roizmanbacteria bacterium GW2011_GWC1_37_12
AGGATACTTTAATCATACTAAAATTATGAAATATTAACTTTGGAGCATTATATCAATTTAAAGTAGTTAATTCAGACCCATTTTTTGAAACTTAAGCCAATGTAGTATGACAGTTTGGTCATCAGGTCCTTCTGTGATTGTCATAATTTCACCTGTACCAGATTGTCCTTTATGGAAAATGGGGTTCCTTAAAAGTGGTCCTCTAGAAAGGAGTCTTTGTGTCAAAATTAAAGGATATTTTTTAGGCTTGGGTTTAGGTTTGGGTTTTTCCTCCTCTGGTTGTAAATAAGTTAGTTGTTCAACCACACTATTTTATTTTTATTTAATAAATAGTCTTTAAAAATAATGATGTGGGTGAGGAGGGAGTCGAACCCTCACGGCCGTAAAGACCATTAGTTTTTGAGACTAACCTGTATGCCATTCCAGCACTCACCCTGATGACAAATTATACCAATTTCTTTTTAAATCTTTAGATGGAGATGATATTTGCCCTTGACAAATCAATAGTGATTCTGTTAAATTTTACTTTTGAAATGATTAACAGGAAGAATAGACTTCAACCCCGCGACCGGCGGGGGTTTTTTTTAAATGACGTCATTTCCCTAGACCACTTTGATCGAAAGTCAATTTTAAAATTATTTAAAGAAACAAAAAAATTAAAAAAAATAAAGGGAAAGAAATTATTAAAAATTTTATCGGGCAAATTAGCCGCTCTAGTCTTTTTTGAACCTTCAACGAGGACGTTCTCTTCAAATTCGGCCGCATTCAAGAGATTGGGTGGGCAAACAATTGAACATCAGAATCCCGCCTCGACCTCTTCGTCAGTCAAAGGAGAATCAATTGAAGATATGGCAAGGATGTTCGAACAATACTGTGATGTCATTGTTGTTCGTCATCCAGTCATTGGCACTTTGGAAAGGATCGCCGGTGCCGCAAACGTACCCGTTATAAATGCCGGCGATGGTATCGGAGAACATCCAACACAAGCGCTTCTTGACATGTTTACCATCTGGGAAAAGTTTGGTAAATTAACTGGTTTAAAGGGTTTGATGGCGGGTGATATGCTAAACGGTCGGACAGTCCACTCGCTGATTCGTGGTTTGTCGATCTTTCCAGGAAATACGGTTTACCTGCTTTCGCCAAAACAACTTTGCTTGTCAAGAGAGGAGTTTCGGCTCTATTCAAAAAGAGGAGTAAAGTTGATAGAAATAGATTCATTGAACCAAATTCCTGAAGACTGCCATTTCTGGTACTGGACCCGCGTGCAGAAGGAACGATTTAAGGACAAAAAAGTTTATGAAAAGCTGAAGTTAAGTTTTATTCTAACTAAAAAATTGGTTAAAGAAAGAGCCGGGAAAGATACTTTGTTGATGCATCCACTGCCGCGAGTAGGAGAGATTGAGACAGCGGTTGACAGCGACCAAAGGGCGGTTTATTTAACAACAGAAGCGAGAAACGGAATGTATGTGAGAATGGCATTATTTAAGTTAATTTTGAAAGGGTAAAATGCAAAGTAAGTTAATTCTTAAAGACGGATCTACGTTTATCGGTAGAAGTTTCGGTTATGAAGAATCAAAAGCGGGAGAGTTGGTTTTTGCAACAGGGATGGTCGGTTATCCGGAGAGTTTGACAGACCCATCATATGAGGGACAGATTCTGGTGATGACTTATCCGATTATTGGTAATTATGGAGTTCCGGAAAAATTTTTTTGGGAGTCATCTCGAATCCATGTTGCCGGATTGATTGTTAATCAATATATAGACACTCCTTCTCATTTTCTAAGCAGGAAAACTTTATCAACTTGGTTGAAGAAGGAAAAGGTTCCTGGTTTGATGGTAGAAGACACCAGATATTTGACCCAGCTTTTAAGAGACAAAGGTAGTCAATTGGCAAAAATAGTCTTTAAGAAAGATGTTGCTTTTGACGATCCGAATAAAAGAAATCTCGTCACCCAAGCCGTCACCCTACGGGTGACGAGGCTGGGGAAAGGTTCAAAAACAATTGTTCTTATTGATTGCGGGGTCAAGGAAAATATCAGACGGAGTTTATTACAGCGTAACGTTAGACTGATAACCGTACCTTGGGATTTCGACATTTTCTCCTTGAATGAAAAAATTGACGGAGTCGTTATTTCAAACGGGCCCGGCGACCCAAAAATGACCGGCGTCACAATAGAAACTACCAAAAAAATTTTGGCGAAAAAAATACCATTACTAGGTATTTGTTTGGGAAATCAGATTTTGGCTTTGGCAGCCGGAGGAGATACTTATAAGCTGAAGTTCGGTCATCGTGGCCAGAATCAACCATGCATAGAGCAAAATACAAAGCGTTGCTACATCACCACTCAAAATCACGGGTTTGCCATAGGGAAAATTCCCAAAGGATTTAAACCTTGGTTTGTTAATGCCAATGATAAAACCAATGAGGGGATCATTCATGAAAAATATCCGTTTATGTCTGTTCAGTTTCACCCGGAGGCAGTTCCAGGGCCGGTAGATACAGAATGGATATTTGATAAATTTTTAGATCAAATCTCGAAAGTGAAAAAATTGATTATATGAAAAAGATTTTATTATTAGGTTCGGGGGCACTAAAAATCAGCCAGGCTGGGGAGTTTGACTACTCTGGCAGTCAGGCAATTAAAGCTTTTAAGGAAGAAGGGATTAAGACTATTCTTATCAATCCCAATATTGCCACTATTCAGACCTCAAAAGAACTGGCAGATAAAATTTATTTTCTTCCCGTGACAAGTGAGTTTGTCGAGCGAGTGATTGAAAAAGAAAAACCAGACGGCATCGCTCTATCTTTTGGCGGTCAGACAGCCTTAAACTGCGGAATAGAACTTTATAAAAAAGGAGTTTTGAAAAAAAATAACGTTAAGGTTTTAGGAACTCCGATTTCATCAATTATATTGACTGAAGACAGACAAAAGTTTAGCGATCACCTGCACAAAATAAAAGTATCGACGCCAAGGTCTCAAGCAGTAAAATCTGTTGCCGAGGGGCTAAAGATCGCTCAAGAAATAGGCTTTCCAGTAATGATTAGGGCTGGGTTTTCTCTAGGCGGACAAAAATCAGGCGTTGTCAAAGACAAAAAAGAATTTGAAAAGGTCGCCGAAGCCGCCCTATCTTTTTCGCCTCAAATATTAGTCGAACAGTATCTTCATCATTACAAGGAAATAGAATATGAGGTAGTCAGAGACAGATATGATAACTGCGTCACCATCTGCAATATGGAAAATTTTGATCCTTTAGGAATCCATACTGGCGAGTCGATCGTCGTTGCCCCAAGCCAAACATTGACGAATTTTGAATATCATTTTTTACGGAAGAAATCTATAGAAATTGTCAGAAGTTTAGGGATTGTTGGCGAGTGCAATGTCCAGTTTGCGTTAAATCCCTCCTTCGCTAAAGCTACGGAGGGCAGGCCAAATCCGGAAGCGACGGGTGTCGAGAGGAAAGGGGAAAAAATTCAGAACTCGAGACAGGCCCCGTCGCTTGAGTATTACGTCATAGAAGTTAATGCTCGTCTTTCCCGATCTTCGGCTCTGGCTTCCAAAGCCACTGGCTATCCTTTGGCATACGTTGCCGCTAAGTTGATTCTCGGAAAACCTTTAACCTCAATAATTAACGAAGTGACAAAGGTTACCCAGGCGGCATTTGAACCGGCTCTGGACTATATCGTTGTCAAAATTCCCAGATGGGACATGGAAAAATTCAGAGGCGCCGAGGAGACAATCGGAAGCAGTATGAAGTCGGTCGGCGAAGTGATGGCTGTAGGACGGACTTTTGAAGAAACCATCCAAAAAGCAGTCAGAATGCTTGACATCGGTGTCCACGGAGTTATTGAAAATAAATTTATAGATAAAAAAGACATCTGGCGCCATATAAAAATACCGACGCCGAGGAGGCTGTTTGCCGTATGTCAAGGAATAAAAAAAGGATTTTCTATAGATAAAATCTATCAGGAGACGGGAATTGACAGATGGTTTTTGTACCGGTTGAAAAATATTGTCGATGCGGAAAGGGAATTATTATCCGTAGGGACAATTCATGAATTGTCCCTACATAAAGATAAATTATTGAATCTAAAAAAACTAGGTTTTTCTGACAGGAGAATTGGGGAAGCATTGGGAAAAACAGAATTAGAGATTAGGAAATTAAGAGATAAATGGAAATTAAGGCCATCAGTATTTTCGATTGACACCCTAGCCGGCGAATTCCCCGCCAAAACCAACTATCTATATACTACTTATTGGGGAAATCACCACGACGTAAATCCGTTAAAAAAAGATGGATTAATTGTATTAGGTTCGGGTCCCTATAGAATTGGTAGTTCAGTTGAGTTTGACTGGAGTTGCGTTAACGTTGCCAAAAGCTTAAAGAAATACAAGAAAAAATCAATCATTATCAACTGCAATCCGGAAACAGTCTCAACAGATTACGATATGAGCGACCGGCTTTATTTTGAAGAACTGACATTTGAACGGGTTACAGATATTTATGAATTTGAAAAATCTTCTTCCATAATTTTATCGGTTGGCGGCCAGACGCCGAACAATTTGAGCAGTAGACTAGACCAATACGGAGTAAAAATTTTAGGAACAAAAGCCTCTGATATTGACTATGCTGAGAATAGGAATAAATTTTCCGACCTTTTAGACAGGCTGAAGATCCTTCAGCCGGTCTGGAGAAATTTTTCCGATATGAAATCGGCTTTGAAATTTGCCGAAAAAGTCAGTTATCCAGTATTAATTAGGCCCTCATACGTGCTATCTGGTTTAGCAATGAACCTTTGTTATGATGAGAGAGAGCTTCGGTCTTTCATGAAAAGGGCAATAGAAATTAATAGAAGACACCCGGTGACGATTTCAAAGTTCATCACCAATGCTCGCGAGGTAGAGCTTGACGGTGTTGCCCAAAACGGCAAGCTGAAAGTTTATGCGATAGCCAACCATATCGAACACGCCGGCGTCCACTCGGGAGACGCGACTATCGTCTATCCGGCAGAAAGAGTCAGATATTTTAGCGGAGTCGCGATTGTTGAAACTGCCGAGAAATTGGCAGAAGCCTTAAACATTAACGGTCCTTTTAATATTCAATTTATGGTGAAAGACAATAAGGTCTACGTCATAGAATTGAATATTAGAGCTTCCCGAACTTTTCCTTTTATCTCGAAAGCCACTGGAGTCAATTTCGCCGAAGTGACTGTTGATGTATTTTTCAATAAAGCCAAAGATTATAAAATCGAATATCCAAATTATGTGGTTGTTAAAGCGCCTCAGTTTTCTTTTGCTAGGCTAGAAGGCGCTGATCCGGTCTTAAGGGTCGAGATGGCCTCGACCGGCGAAGTTGCCTGTTTTGGCGAGACGGCCGAGGAAGCCTATTTGAAATCTTTGCTGTCAACAGGTTTGTCTCTGAAGAAAAAGACGGCTTTGGTGACAATCGGAGGCGATGAAAACAAACTCCATTTTGCCGAATCAATCTGGAAGTTGAAAAATCTCGGTTTCAAGCTTTATGCGACCAATCACACCCATCAATTTTTGAAAAGCAAAGGCGTGAGGACAAAGTTGGTGAGTAAGGTCTACGAGGGAAAAAGGCCCAATGTGGTTGATATAATTGAACAAAAAAAAGTGTCTTTAGTCATTAATTTAAGCGTTAAAGGAGATGGAAATATGGTGGCCGCCGAGCGCAAAACCGACGGCTATTTAATCCGGCGAGCGACGATTGATAATAATATCGCTTTGTTTACCGACCTAAACTCGGCTCGACTATTAGTCAACGCTTTGGATAAATATAAATTAGATGACTTAAAAATTAAAAGCTGGGAGGAGTTTGTTCATACAAGTTGAACAAGTCTTTTCACAAAGCTATAGGATTAAATCAATGTAAGTCAGGCTGTATAGACAGTTTAAATAAAATTAATTTTAAGTTGATTTTCTTACAATTTATCTTATAATATCTTTTAAAACAAATATGTCTACAGAAACATTAGCTCAAGGTAAAAAGTTTTTAGGAATGCTTCGCAATACTGATCTAAACTTTAGAAAACTTGGCGCCGAACATAGGAGTGGTGGTATTTTTACTTTTCTTCCAAAAGAATTAATGGACTTGACTCCTGGCAGCTACATTTCTCCAGACATGTTTTTTAGTGAAATGGGTATCGATAGTTCTCGAGAAACAAAAAAAATGTTATTAGGAGATAGAATAGGTCATTATGATAGTCCGATTATTCCTCGAATGAGATTTGAGGGAAAAGACGGGGGAAGCTTTTCTTTCAGCATCACGCATGGGGCTACTAATGAATATATAATGTCTGCGTCACGTCTGGCTACTAAAGGAGCCAAAGATGATAATAATCGAAGTCATTATCAAGATGAAGTTTTACATATTATGATGCCATTACTACAAAACCACGAAGACCAAGAAGCTGTTGGGATAGAGTTAAACGAAGACTGCGGAGCAACAGGGATAACCGAAGCCCTATTTATTAAAATGTCGTCGGAGACAAAGTTGGCGTCAAAAAAAATAAGAATTAATGTTGCCGTCGCAACAGCTCAATCTGTACTAGTTGTAAAAAAACTGGCTCTAGATAACGACTTGGATATAGAATTAAATGTCGGATCGATGGCTTTTGGTCTCTCTCGTGGAAAACGTAACGAACAAGGTGTAATCGAACACGCAAATTACATTGTTTATCCTAGACAGTTAATTCATGAACTTAATGAGCTTTTTGGCAATGGATTTGATGATTTTTATGAGGAAATATTTAGTCAAGAGTTAGGCGAAGCATTTGTGGTTGGCGATATGGGCGATCTTTCTCTCAAACTTCCTGATGATAAAAATGTTAAGCACAAGTATAACTCATATAGGGTAGACGACTATATTCCTGAAGATGCTAATAAAGGAGATTATCGATTTGAAAGCGCTGCTACACAACCTGAATATATTGAAGGTCAACATACAGAAGTCTATTTACCAAACGGGGGACTTTTAATAAGAGCCTTGAAAAGATATCTAAATCCAGGTGACCATCCTTCAGAGGTATTTATTGATGCAAAAAGGAAAGAAGTCAATGGTCGTTATGGCGTTTTATTCTATAATATTCCTCAAGAAATCTTGAACTAACTTCTGCTATAATGATTTTCCTATGTATACTCCTTCCAAAAAAATCCTCGAAAACTACTCACGGGTGATGGTGGATTTTGCTCTAGGAAAGGGGAAAGGTGTCAAACCCAAGGAAGTTGTTTATCTTCAATACGATGCAGAAGCTCTACCTTTGGCTTTGGAGGTTTATAAGAGAATCTTGGAAAAAGGCGCCTATCCAATGTTGAGAGGTTATGAGGAGGAATTTGAGAAGATTTTGTTTAATACTGCTGCCGATGATCAACTGTCTTTTTTCCCAAAAAAATACACAAAAACTCTGATCGACACGATCGATCACCGCGTGTATCTCATCGCTACTCGGAACCCGTTTCTTCTAAAAGATATCGATCCCCAGAAAATCGTTAAGGCAAATGCTCAAAAACACGCGATCCGTCAGTGGCAGTTTGAAAAAGAAGATAAAGGAAAACTAACTTGGTCACTGTGTCTTTACGGAACAGAAGGCATGGCTAAAGAGGCTGGATTGACATTGGAGGAATTTTGGCAGGAAATTATCAATGCCTGTTTTTTAGGATCGGAGGACCCGATCTCTACATGGAAAAAAACTTTCAGACAGATAGACGATTTGATGGGAAAATTAAATAAACTTCCTATTGATAAGCTTCACGTCACTTCGGAAAAAACAGATCTATATATAAAATTGGGTGAACATAGGCAGTGGTTGGGAGGTAGAGGAGCGAATATTCCGTCATTTGAAATTTTTACTTCTCCTGATTGGCGGGGTTATGAAGGACACGTCTATTTTAACTTTCCTTTATATCGCTATGGCAATATCATCGAAAAAATCTATTTCGAGTTCGATCAGGGAATTATTGTTAAAGCCAAAGCAGAAAAGAATGAGAAATTGCTCAACGCTCTAATTTCCCAGAAAAACGCCAACAAAATCGGCGAGTATTCCTTAACTGACAAAAGATTCTCTAAGATAAGCAGGTTTATGGCCAATACGTTGTACGACGAAAATTTCGGCGGCGATTACGGCAATTCTCACCTGGCATTTGGTACGTCTTACCATGATGCTTATGATGGTGACGTTAAAAAAATGAAAAAAGAGGATTGGAAGAGGCTAGGTTTTAACGAATCAATAGAACACCTTGACGTCATCAATACCAATCAAAAGACAGTCGAGGCGATTATGAAAGACGGCAGCAAAAAAATTATCTACAAAGATGGTATTTTTGTGATATAACTAATTTATGAGATTGTTGAATATCCTTAAGGAGAACAACATCATAAAAGTCTCGCCCGAAAATCACCTTTCTTATGCCTTATCCAGGCTTTCCACTTCGCACGATGCCGCTTTCGTCTTTGACGAGGAAAATAAATATTACGGTGTCATCAACCCTTATTATTGTGTTATAAAATCATCCTACCCTGGAAATACCAAAGTAGCTCATTGCTTGACCCATCCACCACGAATCTATGTCAACTATTCGTTGACTAAAGTCGCGGAGCTTTTTAATCAGTCAAAGATTCACTATCTACCTGTTTTTGATCCTCAAACGGAAAAATTTTTAGGGATAGTCTCCGCTCGTCGAGTCATCAACCATATAAAGACCCTTCCAATTTTTAAGATCAAAATTAAACAACTGATTAAATTAAAAAAACCACCGGTAATCATATCCGAAAATAGCTCGGTGGCCGAAGCTTTAAATCTTTTTAAGATCTATAAATTCTCAAAATTAATAGTGACTAATCGCGAAGGAAAATTGAAAGGAGTTTTGAGTTATTATGACTTGATTTCATTTATGATGATGCCTAAAAATAAAGAGAAGCGGGGAGAGAGAAAGGGCAATAAAACACATTTAACTAACAAAACAATCAAATATTTTTTTAAAACTTATGTTTTGACTCTTGACGAGAACAAAAATCTTTATGAAGTCATTGACCTTATCATTAACAAAAAAATAGGAAGCGTTGTTGTCGTTAATAAAGAAAAACGCCCTGTAAATATTATCACTACCAAGGATTTATTAAAGTTTTATATCAGGGAAGAGAAGAACGGATTTTTTAAACAAGTTTCTTCAGGTATTGGCAAACTTCTTTCAAGGAAGAAAACTTAAACTGATAGGGAATCTTTCTATCTACAATATTAGTAATCCAAAAAATTTTTGCTTTTGTATGATGATTTAATTTTTCAATTATATCCCAGTTATCTTCTACATAAATATCTAATTTTAATTTATTAATCATTTTGACTTTGAAATCGTTTGGTTGTAGATCGTTTTCGTTTGAATAGCTTTTTTTAAAAACATTTAGGCGGTTAATTTTTTTTAGCCATCGATTAAAATCTTTTTTTAAAAAACTGTAGCGGCCGCTGATTATGTAGGCGTCAATTTTTTTTTCTTGAACGAGTGATTGTAGTTGATAGATAGTCGGATCAATACGATAGCTGCTTTTATGGACGAAAGTCCAAAACTTTTTTTCCCAGTCTGTTTTAGGATAATAAAACGGGGATTTTTCTTGTTTAAAAAATATTGGTTTGAGAACCTTTAATTTTTTAGCAAAGATTCTTAAGGTTCTTAATGGATTATTAAGAATTACGCCGTCGAGGTCGAAACCGACTTTTAAAGTTTTCATAAATTTGTATAATTATACAACATGAAAGTTTTGATCACCGGTGGAGCGGGGTTTTTAGGATTACATCTTGCAAAATATTTCTCTGAAAATGTAGGGACAATTCATGAATTGTCCCTACTGGATATTGCAGATTTTGACAAAAAAGAATACCCGAAAAATTGCCGTTTTATTAAGGTCGATATCCGTAATTCGCAATCCGTTAATTTGTTAATTAAGAAATTTAAGTTTGACTTTGTGATTCATGCGGCCGCTGCTTTGCCTTTATGGAAAGCAAAAGACATCTTTGAAGTAAACGTCAACGGGACGAAGAATATTCTTGAGTCCTTGCTGAAGAATAAAGTGAAAAGAGTCATTTATATTTCTTCAACCGCGGTCTACGGAGTTCCAAAAAAACATCCAATATATGAAAGCGATTCTAGGGTTGGTGTCGGGCCATATGGGCAGTCTAAAATAGAAGCAGAAAACTTTTGTTTTGACTATATTAAAAAAGGATTAAACGTAACAATTCTCCGGCCAAAAACGTTTCTTGGTACCCATCGTCTCGGAGTTTTTGAGATTCTTTTTGACTGGATCCACGATGGGAAAAGAATTCCTTTAATTGGAAATGGTAACAACCGTTATCAGCTTTTGGACGTTGATGATTTAGTCGAAGCTGTTTATCAGGTTCTGTCCTTAAAAGGACCGTCCCTAAATGGCGCGTTTAATATCGGTGCCGAGAAGTACTTAACAATAAAAAAAGATTTTGAGATTTTTTTTAGAGCCATCGATTCTAAATCTCGTATTTTTCCCACTCCGGCTTTCTTGGTCAAAAAAGCTTTATGGTTATTTGAAAAATTAAAATTGTCACCGCTTTACCAATGGGTATATGATACGGCTGATAAAGACTCTTTTGTTTCAATTGAGAAATTGACAAAAACCCTAGATTGGCATCCTAGGTATTCTAACTCTGACGCTTTGATAAAAGCTTACCGTTGGTATTACAAAAACTACAGAGAAATAAAATCACGGGGTAGTGGCTTGAGTCATACGGTTGGTTGGAAGCAGGGAATACTAAGCTTAATTAAAAAGCTAATGTGAAATCACAAATGACAAATAACAAAGTGCAAATAAAAGAGTTTTTTTTAATTTTTTTTATTTTGATTATTGGATTTTTATTCCGGTTTAATAATCTTAATTGGGATGAAAACTTTCATCTTCATCCGGATGAGAGATTTTTGACCATGGTCGGCAATGCCATAGTTTTGCCAAAAAATATAGGTGAGTATTTGGATCCAAAAATTTCAAAACTCAATCCGAATAATATCAACTTCAATTTTTTTATCTACGGCGATTTTCCTTTAATCTTAAACAAGTATCTGGCAGTATTTACAGGTAAGGATAACTATAATGATTTTACGATTCTGGGTAGGGCGTTATCGGCCTATTTTGATTTACTGATAATTATTTTGGTTTATAAGTCGGCAAAGCTCTTGTTTCCCAATAAAAAAAACGTCCCTTTTTGGTCAGCGTTTTTATACGCTGTTGCTGTTTATCCTATCCAAGCAGCGCATTTTTTTACAGTTGATACCTTTTTGAATTTTTTTATGTTTGGGTCATTTTACTTTGCGTTAAAGGAAAAAAATATTTTATCGGCAGTTTTTTTCGGCTTGGCTCTTGCTTCAAAAATATCGGCGATTTATATTATCCCGTTGATTTTGGTGGTTTTTCTTATAAAAAGTCCAAAAAAGGTTTTTAATATTTTTATTTTTTTTGTGATTACTTATTTTGTTTTGAGATTGGCAAGCCCATATTATTTTTTAAACAGTAATCTTTTAGATCCGCGCTTGAATCAAACTTTTGTTACCAGTATCAAAGAGTTAAAATCTTTTGAAGGCAAAGATATCTGGTATCCGCCGGCTGTTCAATGGATGAATAAACCAATTAGTTTTGTTTTAATAAATCTGATGTTGGTAGGAGTAGGACCACCTTATTTTATTCTGATAATTATTGGTATTTATTATTTAATCTCAAAACTAAATCTCAAATCTGGAAACTTTTTGTTATTTATTGTCTTTTTTTGGGTTTTAGGATATTTTGTTTATCTTTCTTTTCAGTTTGTTAAATCAATACGCTATACGATCTTTCTTTACCCTTTTTTTGCAATTTTTGCAGGGATTAGCATCGATTCTGTTTTAAAAAAAATCAAAAATAAAAAATTATTTATCATTTGTAATTTGTTATTTGTTATTTTATTGTTGATCTGGCCCTTAATGTTTTCCTCAATCTATTTTCACAAAAACACCCGCATTGAAGCGTCAGAATGGATCTACAAAAATTTACCCAACGGTTCTTATATATTGAGTGAATCTTGGGATGATTCATTACCGTTGTCGATTAACAACAACTATGGCAAGCGGTTTGACGGAGAGCAGCTGCCTGTTTTTGATCCGGATACATCGGAAAAATGGCAGAAGATGAATGAACTATTTTTAAAAGCCGACTATTATATTTTATCATCCAACCGAGGGTGGGGGAGCATCCCGACAGTTCCGGAAAAATATCCCAAAATGAGCAAATTTTATAATAGTTTATTAAAAAATGAAAATTCTCAGTACAAACTAATAAAAGAATTTAACTCATATCCTTCTCTGCGCTATTTAGGGATACCATTAGAATTTCCTGATCAATGGTCTGATGAAGCATTTACTGTTTTTGATCATCAAAAAGTTATTGTTTTTGAAAGGAAAAAATGAAACAAAATTCACTAAAAGATTTTTTAATAATAGTTATTTTTTTTACCAGTTTTCTTACTGATATCGTTTTTGATAACAAAAGAAAAAACTAAACTTTTAGAAGATAAAACTGAGCGGACCCTTCTTTGATTTTCCTTTCTAGCAAAAGATTATCTATATATTTATCCATAAATAAATATTTATACCATTTTGGGAATAAAACCCATTTATTGGTAAATTTGTGACTGATTAATGAAGGAAGGGATAGATAGTGGAAGAGATCCATTATCTGGGACTGCTTTTTATTCATATAATCGTCTGTTTTTATAATTTTAAAACCTGTTTTTTCAAAAATGCTATTCCATTGTTTACTCGATAAAAGATTATAATGTTCTTGTCTTTTTCTCATAATCTGCAAATATTTATTGCCGATTATATTTTTTCCAAAAAGATAGTCTTCCCATCTGTCGGTCATGACTGAAGTCAAAAAAAAGCCTTTTGGTTTTAGAACTCTTTTTATTTCTGATAAGGATTGTTTGAGATTTGGGATGTGTTCAAGGACGCAGTTGGAAATAACTGTCGAGAAGTATTTATCAGGAAAAGGGATTTTTTTGCCGTCATAGTAGACGACTTTTTTGTAAGTTTTATTTTCATCTGCCCTAAGCGCCCTGCTATTTTTTAAATCAAGTCCAACATCTATTTTTCCTTTCCCAAAAACGATTTCTGTAAAAAAACCATCCCCACAGCCAAAATCCAAAACTTTTCCTTTAATAACATAATTATGTTTTTGAAACAATACTGCTTCCTGACTTCGGATGATTGCCAAAAACATCGGTCGGTTTTCTAAATACTTTCTAATAAAATAATCTTTATTTTTCATCGATCAAGTTGTCGTAGAATTTATAGACTTTTTTAATATCAAAAATTTTAGAAGCATTTTTAATTAACTTTTGATTGGAATATTTTTTTTTATTTTTTAATATTTTATTTATAGCTTCAGTTATCTGTTCTGAATTTTTTGGTTGGACAAGAATGCCCATTTTGGTAAGTCTTATAGGGACACGGACACCTGGAAGGTTAGAAGCAATTACCGGTGTACCTAAAAGCATCGCTTCGACCTGTACCATGCCAAAGGCCTCGGTTCGATTAATTGAAGATAGAACTAAAATATCAATTGATTTATAAAAAGCGCCAAGATCTCCATTAGTAAGATTTCCTAGAAAGCGATGTTTGATTCTTTTTTTGTTTAAAATTTTTTTAATTTTAAGATAGTAAGAATTTTCGCCCGCTACGTCTTTACCATATGGTCCGGCAAAAACTAATTCTACACCCGTAGAGAGTCGGTTCCGCCACCCTATGGGTGATACAGATTCTATTAAATATTCTAAACTTTTTTCGTTTGATATCCTACCAGCATAACCGATCCAAATATTTTTCCTTTTTAGATTTAGTAGATTTTTGAGTCTAGTTTTTGAAATTGCTAGTTTGAATATTGGAGGAAAAACTGTTTGAGTTTTATTTTTAACTAATCTAGCTATTGGAAGATTGTTAACATAGTCATTAGTGTAGCTGATTATTTTATTAGATAAAATTAGCTGTAATAGAATAATAAAATTAGTGACCGAGTTGATAATTTTTAAATGGATTTTATTACTGAATCCTAAAAAGCAATGAAGAATGCTAATAACTTCTTTTCCAAACAATCTTGATAATAAGGTCAAGATTAACCCTTCAATATTAGGTAAATTAACGATTACTAAATCATTTTTTTCCAGCTGATTATAAAAGTAAAGTAAAGATTGAGGAGAGATAAATCCTTTGTAAAGCTTTATCAAATAAGGCATTCTGATAATTTTAAAGCCGTTGATTGATTCTTCTTCAAGCTCGTTTTTTTTATGATTAAAAGTTAAGGCAGTGATTTTATGTTTTTTTGCCAAATGAGAAAGAATTTTGAAAGGATAAGTGGTAATGCCTGAAGTGTATGGGTAGAAATAAGAAGAATAAAAGAGAATTCTCATAGTTATATTGTTATATGGTTATATTGTTGTGCTGCCAATCAATAAGTTTTTCCAAGCCTTCTTTAAAATCGGTTTTCGGCCTCCAGCCTAAAAGTTTTTTTATTTTTTCGTTCTTGGAAACAAAATACTTTTGGTCGCCGACACGCATTTTTTCATAAGAAATTTTTATTTTATGGTTAAACTTTTTTTCTAGAATTTCTATCACTTGGAGTAGGGAATAGGCATTTTTTGTTCCACCTCCAATATTAAAAGCTTCGCCCCTAGCTTTACTAATTTTATTTATTGTTAGTTGATAGGCTTTAATAAGATCTTCAATGTAAAGAAGATCACGGATTTGTTCGCCGTCGCCAAAGATCTTAATTGATTTTTTCAACAAGAACTGCTTGGTAAAGTGAGCGACCCATCCTTGATCCTCGACGCCAATTTGGTGGGGGCCGTAGATACAGGATTGTCTGAAAACCACAGTTTTCAAACCATAAATACGGGCGTAGTCTAAAAAATATAAGTCAGTGGCACCCTTGGAACACCCGTAGGGTGAAATAAAATCGAGTCTTTCAGATTCGTCGATCGGTTGAAAACGATGGCGATGACGTAAGTCGCCGTAGACTTTGTTGGTTGATGAATAGATAATAATCGCTTTGGGATTGTTTCTTCTCAAGCTGTCTAACAAAATAAAACTTTCAAAGATGTTGTTTTTAAAGTCATGATGAGGATTTTTTATCGAAGAAGTGACAGCTGTTTGTCCGGCCAAATGAATGATGACGTCTGATTTTGTTAGTTCTTTTTTGTAATTATTAATCGCTCCAACGGGTGATTTGATAATTTTTATTTTAGGAAAGTTGTCTTTAAGGTATTGAGCGTTTTTTTCGACGCCAGTCCTTGAAAAATTGTCAATAACGGTTATTTTGTTCCCCGGGTTTTTGGAGAAAAGAAGGCAAGCGTTAGTGCCAATAAATCCGATGCCCCCGGTAATTAATATTCTCATAGATTGTCTTTTTGTTGACGATAAATTATACTAAATCTTATGCTTCCGGTATTACTAGATCTGAAATTCGTTAAAATCTATACCTTCGGTGTTTTTTTGATGCTTGGTTTTTTATGGGCAAGTTTTGCCCTTTGGAGAAATATAAGATTGACCCCCCATAAGGAAGACGAAATATTTGACGGATTATTTATTAGCTTATTTGGCGGTCTTTTCTTTGGAAGGCTAGTCTATGTTCTTCTTAATTTTAAGGACTTTGGCCTAAGTTTTATTAAGTTTATTCTCATCAATGGTTATCCCGGTATGTCTGTATATGGAGCCATATTTGGCGCTTTAATTACTTTGTTGATTTTTTTTAGCATAAAAAAAATTAATTTTTGGGAAACAATCGATTATTTCATGACGCCTTTTTTTATTGCCGCTGTTTTTGGAAAGCTGGGAGGTTTTTTTTCCGGTAGCGAAGTCGGAACAGTAACAAAGTTTTTTTTAAAGACCAAGTACTTTGGTTTTGACGGATTTCGTCATTTGACGCCATTTTATGAGGCGCTATTTTTTATCGTCGCTGCTTTATTGGCTCATCGGATTCTTTTTGAAATAAGAAAGGAAAAATATTTTCGCGGCTTTCTTTTTTTAATATCGATGTGGTATTTTAGTTTAATAAATATACTGTTTGACAAAATTAAGGTCAATCCTCTATACTTTCTAGATTATAGTTTTAACAAGGTGGTGTCTACCGCCTTGCTATTGACAATCAGCACCTATTTCATCTATTATTTCAGAGTCGGTATTTTAAGTTTTATAAAAGGATATGGACAAAAAATTGCCAAAAAAATTCGTTTCGGAGCAAAAAGAAAAATTGGAGAAGGAAAAAAATAAAAGCCTGTTTCAGATAGAAGAATTAAAAAAAGACGATCCATTTACTGATCCTGATCATGCTTCAGACAATGCTGCTATTGACACTGATGTCCGCGAGCAGGTTGGCCACGACACAATTGAAGCGGAGATAAAAGATCTGGAAAGAAGAGTCATGGATATTGACATTGCCTTAAGAAAAATAAGTAAGGGTCAATACGGCGTTTGTGAACGGTGCAAAAAACTTATCCCTCAGGCGCGTTTACGTCTTATCCCCGAAGCCGCCTACGACATCGACTGCGAAAAAAAACTGCGAAAGTAAATTGTTATATTGCTATACTGAATTATTATGGGTGAAATTCCACTAAACCAGGTTTTTGACTTTCTTGTTTTTTTGAGCCTGCCTTTTCTTTTTGCCGCTCTTTTAAAAAAAATCAAGCTCCCGCCCTTAGTCGGCTACACGATCGGAGGTTTGGTCTTCGGCAATATGGTTAGCAGCCTTCCGGCCCAGGAAGCCATAAGAAACATCGCTTTTTTTGGCATCTTACTGCTTCTTTTCACCGTCGGACTTGAGACCAATTTTTCCAGAATCTTGTCGTTTAAAAAAATCATATTAATTGGCGGATCCTTGCAAATTATCCTTTCTATTATCTTCGTTTTTTTTATCACTTTATTTTTTCACTTTTCCCTGCTGACGTCTTTTTTGATAGCAATCGCCTTGTCTTCTTCTAGCACCACTTTAGTTGCCAAGATAATCCAGGACAGGGGAGAAGAGTCTTCGTTTGTTGGCGAAGTAGCGATGGGAATTCTTCTTTTCCAGGACATCGCTTTTATTCCATTTTTAATCATTTTTACTTCAATCACAAACGGCGGGGAAACTTCAACTATAAAAATAGTAGGAGAGATTGTCTTGAGTTTGGTCAAATCGACTTTAATTATTGCCAGCCTTTTTTATATCGGTCAAAAAATCGTCCCTCTAGTTTTTAACAGGATAGCCCGTTCGTCAAGAGAACTTTTTAATCTATTCATTATTCTTTTTATTTTTTTCGTGACCACTCTGTCGTTGTTTTTAAAAATACCGACTCTGATAGGAGTTTTTATGGCAGGCATTCTTTTGGCACAGACTATAGAACACCACCATATTTTTACCGAAGTCAGACCCCTGCGTGACCTTTTAGCAGTGATTTTTTTTGTCTATATTGGTACTAACATTAAGATCGACATGATCGCCGGGGTTCTACCCCAGATTTTCTTATTCACTTTACTGGTAATTTTAGCTAAAGCCGTTATCATTTTGGTGATTTTCCTGTGGTTGAAGTTCCATACGCGGACGAGCTTCAATCTTTCTCTTTATCTATTTCAAATAGACGAAGACGCCTTTATTTTGATGTCAACGGCCCTGGTCAATAAGTTGATTTCTACGTCCGACTATCTTTTTATCATCTCTTCGGTTTTAATCACATTAATAGTTACACCGATTCTCATTAAAAATAAAGACAACCTGTACAAAGGAATTCGTACCTTTATAAAAAAATACCTGCGTTTCCTGGAAAGTTTCATAAGTTTGCGGCTCGACACCAATCAATCTCCAATAGACGAACTTAAGATCAAAAATCACGTTGTCATCTGTGGTTACGGCAGGATGGGCAGCTATATAGGCCGATCCTTGATGATGGCTAACATTCCTTATATCGCGATTGACTACAACCTTTATATCGTAGAAAAAGCCAAAAAAGCCGGAGTAAACATTATTTATGGCGACCCTTCAGATATCGATATTTTAGATTATGCCCAAGTCGATGAGGCGGCTATTTTAATCTTGGCTCTTCCTGAAAGATATATCCAGGAAGCAATTGTCTTAAACGCCAAGAAGCTTAACCGAGACATATTTATTATCAGTCGGGTTCACCGCGAAGGGGATCAAGCACGAATGAAAGATCTTGGAGTCAATTTAGTAATTCAACCGGAATTTGAAGCTTCCTTATCGGTTATCAAAAAAATCTACCTGTGGCATAGATTGGATAAGACAGACATTATCAATAAAATAAAAAGATTGAAGATAGAGCACGGAATAGCATAGAAATCTCAAATGTCAAATCTCAAAAGCAAATCTAAAATTTTAAATCTTTCATTATTATTAATAATAGGGTTAGTTTTAATTTACATGATCTTTAAAAACATAACTTCATCGGTTTTTCTAAAAGAAAAAGATCGGGTCAACGTTGTTTTTTATTCGCAAAACAGCAAGTTCTTTTCTTTTTCTAAAAAAGAAGTCAACTACTTGGTTAAATTCCCAGCCGAGATTGAGATTTTGATCCCCGGTGGGTATGGCTTTTATCGAAGCGGTGCTTTGGGCAAACTGGCTGTCCTCGAAAATAAACCAGAGCTTTTCAAGAGAGCTTTTTCGGCGACTACTTCGACTTTTGTCGACCTTTATTTTTATCCTGCAAAAACAGAAATATACTATGACACTTCGGTCAATAAAAGCTTCCCATCAGTCGGTGAAATTTTTTTAAATAAATCTAATGCAAATATTATTGATAAAGTTATATTATTCTCCCTTTTTTTAAAAAGAAATGATTCTGATTATAAAATTATTTCGCTTGACAGCATTCTTTATGATCGAGAACAATTTAAAAAAGACATTCAGGGAAGTTTTTACAAAAAAATCTATAGAGCGATTGGCGAAAATGTACAAATTATCTATAAAAAGAGTTATTCAACCGCCTTGTCAATAAGCTCTATAATTGACGGAGAAGGGATAAGAGTGGTAGATTTGAGTCAAGAGAAAGAAGATAACAAAAACTGCCAGGTAATTACTAAGAAGCCGAGTTTGATTAGTCAAGAGCTTAGTCGGTATTTTGATTGTCAGTTAAAGATAGGGGAGATAACGATATCTGATATAATATTGAAGTTAGGAAGTTTGGAGAAAGACTGGGCGGTAAGATAATTGATCTAATTAACCTAATTTCTAATTGATCTAAATAATACTCAATGACCAATTGGGAAATTGGATATTTTTTAGGTCAATTAGGTTAATTAGAAATTAGAAATTTAAAAATGATTTGGATTATTTTACTGATTTTAATTCTATCTATGGTTCTTGCCTTTCGTTCAATGCGTGATTTTGCTATTCCTAAAGAAATAAAACATCTTCTTGAATCAAGAAGAGTAAAAGGGACTATTGTTTTCCTTAAAGGCAGGATTAAGCATTACCACGCTGAGCGTGGTTAAAGGTCGCTTAGCGGCCTTATTCTTCTGGATCGTCATCTTTGTCTTCTGGTTCGTAGCCGAGATATTCTTTTTCTTCACTGAGAGTTTCTGCCAATTTTTCCAGATCGTTATCGGATATTTCCTCGACCTCGTTTTCTTTTGATTCCTCGTCCGACAAATGAATATTTGCTAAACCTGACTGGAAATTTATGGGGAAAGAAGCATATCTGGCGACTTTTTTTCCTTTTTTTTCTTCTTTTAGAAAGACACTAGTTACTTTTAGTGTCGTTTCTTTTACGAAACAACGAAAGTCACTTCCGGCTTTTATAAAAATAATTAACCTTTTAGAAATGTCATCAGGGAGACAGCCAATATATTCCTTTTCTTTTGATCTGACCTCGATTCGTCTTCTTTTTGGAACAAGAAAAACGTCTTGACCAACATTTAATTTTGCTAAAACTGATTTTTGACCACAGTTAACCAGAGTGACAGTTTTTGTTTTTCCTGGAACATCAATAAAAACATAAGGGTTTAGTTGAGTCGGGGAGAGCCGGGAAATTTTTTTTGCTTCAAGGATTTTTATTCTTTCGAGATTTTCGGTTATTGAGTAGTTGCCAGGTTGAAGTTTTTGGGCTTTACGGTAATAATTTTTTGCCTTTTTAATTTTACTTTTTTGAAGATAAGCAAAGCCCAACCGAAGGTAGGCGTCGGCATTTTTTTTGTCTTTGGCGACAATTTTTTCGTTGAGCTTGATTGCCTGTTCCCATTGTGAGTTAATAGCGGCATCGATTGCCTCTTTTTCGAGCAGTTGGGTTTTATCCATAATGAAGTTAAAGTATATTTTAAATTATTCATTTGTCAAGGTATAATTAAGATTATGTCTGGTCATTCCAAGTGGGCGAATATAAAAAGAAAAAAAGAAGCCAATGACAAAGTAAAGGGCAATGTTTTTAGTAAATTGAGCCGTCTAATCACGCTTGCCGTGGTTGAGGGCGGGGGAGTTTCCGATCCTGATAATAATGTTAAATTGAGACTGGCAATCGAAAAGGCGCATTCTTCCAATATGCCCAAGGAAAATATCAAGAGAGCGATAGAAAAAGGCATAGGTCCTGATAAAAGCCAAATCAAAGAGATAGTCTATGAAGGTTTTGGCCCATACGGCATTTCTTTAATGATTTTGACAGCAACTGACAATCCAAATAGAACTTTGACCGAAATTAGAAACATTCTTGATAAACACCAAGGGAAACTAGGCAGCTCTGGATCGGTTTCCTATCAGTTTCAAAGATGTGGTCTGATTATTTTTGACAAGTCCAGCATTAATCAAGATCAAATTCTTGAAGTTAGCGATCAACTCAAGGCCTTTGATATAGCTGAAACAGATGATAGATTTTATCTTTATTTTCCTTATGAACATCTCGGACATATAAAAAATCTTCTCAAAGACTTTAAGTATGAATCAGTTTCGGTTGATTTTAAGCCTCAAATGATAATGGTGCTTGAGGACGACGAAAAAATTGAAAAAATATCTGAATTAATAGATTTATTAGAAGCCTCAGATGATATTCAAAAAGTATTTACAAATCTTTGAGAAAAAAGCGATCAAGATCGAAAAGAGGTTGAGATTAGTAATCTCTGTCTTTATTTTGACTTCATTATTAGTTTTTTCCACATTTTTTTATTTTGACAAAGCCCCAATCTTTATCCCGGTGCTTTTAATCGCGAGTTTTCTATTGGCCTATTTTTCTCTTCTTGAAGGGATAGAGAAGATGGCTTGGTTTGGGCTTTTTTTTATGCCGGTTGCTTTGACGATTTTTTTCTATACGTTCTATTTTCTATTTCCGGGCCGGTGGTTGACCAGAATTCCTTTTATTATCATCTACGGAGTTTCTTTATACGCAGTTTTACTGAGCGCAAATATCTTTAACGTCGGAGTAGAGAAGAATCTCCAGCTTTATCGAGCTGCCTTTTCCATAAACTTTTTCTACCAGGCCTTTTTGGCTTTTATTATTTTTAATATTCTATTTTCTTTTAAAGGAATATTTTTGATAAATATGGTGATAGTTGGGGGAATAGGTTTTTTGCTAGCTCTACAACTTTTTTGGACGATAAAACTTGATAAACAAATAGAGAAAGAAGTTGTCAATTACGCCTTGTTTTTGTCTATTTTGTTGGGTGAATTAGCGGTTTTGGTTAGTTTTATACCTTTGAGAGGGACGATAGCGGCGCTATTTTTAACGGCCTCTTATTATAGCTTGGGAGGAGTTATTTACAACTTTATCGATCAGAAGCTTTTTAAAGAAACAATTCGCGAGTATGTCTTTGTCTGGATCTTCGTATTGATAATTACTGTGCTTTCAATTAGTTGGTAATTCTAATTAAAAAAGCTCGATACCGAAATTTTTTATCACAGTGGGGCCCCTACCCCAAAAGTGAAAAAAATTTGGTCTTCTCGCTTTTTTCTGAAAAGAAGTCTTTCGCTTTCTGGACACCTCCGAGGTGGTAAGAGATTATCTTTATAATCTTTTATTATTTTGTATCAAGGTAAAATAAAATATAAAGAAAAATAGCTTTGGGTTCCTCGGAGGTGAAAATAAGGATAGACAAGGTAGAGAATAGAGGAGTGGTACGCCCTACGGACGTGAATAAATAACCTATAGTAAATATTTAGTACGAACGTTAAAAAAACTATAGGATTAAATTTAAATAAGGACAGAACCTGTTCCAGGTTCTGTCCTTGAAAAAACATATTTCGAGGCTAAAATGAAAGAATAGACTATCACTATACTCCGAGTAGTTACGGGTACTTTGTGGATAAGAATTTGTATTTAGCCTCAAAAATGAATATTTAGATTGATATTATGCTCTAAATTAGTATAAGGACAGTTCCTCGTAGAGGAACTGTCCTTAAAAAACATCAGGATTTAGCCTCGAAAGTGATGATTTGGAGCAATAATATACTCTAAAATTACTCAATAAAGAAACAACATAAGAGAAGTGCTTATTATTCTAAATTAATTCACTAATTGACAGATTAAAGGACTAACGGATTAAAGGATTATTTATACCTTATAGAGAGAAGACGGGATCTTTGTTCTCCAAAGAATTTATATAAAAAAGATCAAAATCTAAAAGTTAGCAATTGTTGATATCAATGCTAGGAGAAATGAACACATATAACGTCGTAAATTATATCTTTTACGATGTTAGCCTTCTCTGACAGAAGAGGAGTGACAGATTGTATTGACAATCTAAATTAAAATTATTCATTAATAATTATTTATTAATTATTTTAATTAATCATTAATTATTCCCTATTATTCTCTCTTGGGGTTGTTGGGGGTTTTAAGGATATTTGGGAAGGTCTCCCCGACCCTTTTTATCATATTTGGATTGTTAGGGTAAGATAATTAACTTCGCTTCCCTATTTTTTTCATTGGTAGGTGAGTAGGCCTGTTATAATAATTACTAATGGATATTCTTACAGTAACCAATCTGACGAAGAAATTCGGCAAGTTCACTGCGGTAAATAATATTTCCTTTTCCCTTAGGGAGGGTGAAATATTGGGTTTGCTTGGTCCAAACGGCGCTGGCAAGACGACAACAATAGATATACTTTTGGGCGTAACAAAACCAACCAGCGGAAAAATAACTATATTTAATCTTCCGTTCGAAGAAAACAGAGTCCAAATATTAAAGCAAATGAACTTTTCCGCCGCTTACATTAATTTACCTTGGAGTCTTAAAGTTTGGGAAAACCTTTATACTTTTGCCCGTCTTTATGAAGTCGATGGTTTTAAAGAAAAGGTACAAAAGCTAATGAAAGAATTTAAGTTATATAATCTGAAAGATAAGCCGACTGATAGTTTATCTTCCGGTCAACTGACGAGACTATATCTGTGTAAGGCTTTTATTAATAATCCACGCTTATTATTGCTAGACGAACCAACGGCTTTTTTAGACCCTGATGTGGCTGATTTAATGAGAAAATATATTTTGAAAGAAGTAAAAACCAAAAAAACATCAATCCTCTTTACATCTCATAACATGGCGGAGGTGACAGAGATATGCGACCGGGTGATTTTCTTAAATCGCGGGAAAATAATCGCTAAAGATACTCCGATAAACTTGGCAATGAGAATTAAATTTTGCCGAGTCAGGTTGTTTTTTGACGAAAAGAAAAAAAACGCAGAAGAACTATTAAGAAACTATAAGTATATTTTTTCTTTAGAAGGAAAAGAAATCGTAGTTGAAACCGAAGAAGAAAAAGTCGGCCAACTTTTAGGAAGACTGTCCTTAGCTAAATTAAAATATTCTCAAATAACTATTGAAAAACCTACGCTTGAAGATTTTTTTATAAAAATTGCTAGAGAAAAAATATGAGCATAAGGAGAATATTGGCTATGGTTATTCGTCATATGTATCTTTGGCCAAAAAGTTTTGAGAGATTGATGGGAACATTGGGATGGCCGTTTTTGGAATTGACGATATGGGGATTAACCATGAGTTACTTACAATCTAATTTAATGAATTCCGTATCTTTAGTGACTGTTTTTTTGGGTGGTTTGATTTTTTGGCAGTTCGTAACCAGAACCGAAGTCGAAACAGCGTTAAATTTTCTTGAAGAGGTTTGGAACAAAAATTTGATAAATATTTTTGCTTCACCGTTAACTAAAGCAGAATTTTTGATATCCACCGTAATTTCCAATCTTATCAAGTTATCTTTTACGGCTTCAATGCTTACTTTAGTTTCTTGGTTTTTCTATCAATTCAATATTTTAAAGACTTTTGGTTTTCTTATACCTTTTATCCTTATAAATTTATTTTTAACAGGATGGATAGTTAGTTTTTTTGTCATTGGTATGGTTTTGAGATTCGGATATAAAGCCCAGGAGCTCGCTTGGGCGATTACTCTTTTAGTTCAACCATTTTCATGCGTTTTTTACCCCTTATCAGCTCTTCCTACTTGGGCACAAAACATTGCTAAATTTTTTCCCACTTCCTACGTTTTTGAAGAAATGAGAAGATTTTTATACGAAGGGAGTATAAATAAAAGTAACCTATTGTTTGCGTTTTTACTCAACTTAACTTATTTGATCATTTCTATTTGGTTTTTTTCAATGATGTTTGAAAAAGCCCGTGAACATGGAAGATTAGTGAAACTGAATTGACAAAAGGAATTTTTAGTGTGATATCATTAGGGTATGAAAAAAACTACTAATGGTTTAGCTACAAAAAAAGATCTCAAGGAAACCGAAGAAAGATTAGATAAAAAAATCAACGCTGTTAAAAACTATTTTGATTTTCAGCTAGAACCAATTCATGAGTTTGTAAAAGAATTTAAAGAGTTTAAGAATAATATTTTTGACAAACTGGATTGGCTAATAGGAAGATATAGAAAGTTTGATGAAGAACTTGCGGTTAAAACTGAACAAGATAAAAGAATTGAAAAGAGAGTAGAAAAGTTAGAAAAAAGAGTTTTTGCTTCTTGATATAAGACATAGGGTATTATTTTAGTCTTTTAATCTCACTTCGTTCGATTATAATAACCATTAATGGATATTCTTACAGTAAAAAATCTGACGAAGAAATTCGGCAAGTTCACTGCGGTAAATAATATTTCCTTTTCGCTTAGGGAGGGTGAAATATTGGGCTTACTTGGCCCAAATGGAGCGGGAAAGACTACAACTATTCAGATGCTTTTGGGAGTTTTGACGCCGACTCAAGGAGAAGTAAAGTATTTTAACAAGAGTTTGCAGGATAACCGGGAGGAAATATTAGAAAAGGTAAATTTTTCTTCGACCTATACTCAACTGCCTTGGCTTTTGACTGTTGAGGAAAATCTAACCTATACTTCTTATCTTTATAAAATCAAAGACAGAAAACAAAGAGTTAAGAAGCTTATCGAGGCTTTTAGACTAAAAAAGCTGATTAAGGAGCAAATGAAAGAACTTTCATCAGGTGAAGTGACTCGGGTGAATTTAGCCAAGGCTTTTATCAACTATCCCAAGGTTTTGTTGCTTGACGAGCCGACGGCATCCTTGGATCCGGAAACATCTGATTATATAAGGAAGTTTTTGATCAAAGAGAGAAATCAATTCAATTTCTCCATTATCTGGACTTCCCACAATATGGCTGAAGTTGAAGAGGTCTGCGACCGGGTGGTATTTATAAACCACGGAAAGATCATCGCCGACGATACGCCGGAAAAATTAGCCAAAACCATTGAGGTCTGTCACGTCGTCCTCAATGTTCCGGACGGGTTAAAAAGAACTGTTGAGATCTGTTAAAACAAAAATGTCAATTATAAACTAGAAGCAAGAAATATCGTTATCGATCTTAAGGAAAAAGAAATTCCTGGTTTTTTGCGCGAATTGATGGACCGAGGCGTATCTTACGATCAAATTAGTATTGATAAACCAACCCTTGAAGATTATTTCTTACAAGTTGCCCCCAAGAAATCAAAAGATGAAGTTTAACCGGATTTACGCGCTGGTATTGCGGTTTTATTATCTGTTCAGACACAGCTGGGATAGAATCGGTGATGCTTTTTACTGGCCAACAATCGATCTGATGATTTGGGGTTTAACCAGTACTTTTTTCAAGTCATTCGCCCCCAACGCACCACAGATTATTCTCATTGTCTTGTCCGGCCATATGTTTTGGCTCATAGTCTGGCGGGCCCAGTATGAAATTACCGTTAATCTACTTGAAGAATTGTGGAACAGGAACATGATCAACATCTTTGTCTCGCCGATCAAATTTTCCGAATGGGTGACGTCATTTATTATCGTCGGCCTGTCCAAAGCGGCGATGAGTTTTCCTTTTGCCATGTTGGTAGTTTATTTGGCTTATAAGATAGAGATACTTTTTTTCAGTTGGTATTTTGTTCCGATTATTCTTTTGATGTTTATGACCGGCTGGTGGGTGGGGTTTTTTGTATCGGGATTAATCTTGAGGTTCGGTACCAAAGTCCAGACCCTGGCTTGGACGTTCGCCTGGCTGATCGGGCCTTTTGCCGCCATCTATTACCCGGTTTCGACCCTTCCAGGCTGGGCGCAGACAATCGCCCTGTTTGTCCCGGCCAGTTATGTTTTTGAAGGCGCCCGGGAAATAATCTACAACGGCTACACCGATCCGACCAAGTTTTATATCAGTTTTTCGATTAATTTAGTCTACCTGATTTTGTCGATTGCTTTTCTTTATTCGAGTTTTAAAAAAGTTTTGGAAAAAGGATTGGTAAAGGTTTATTAAGAGAGATATTTTTTATAAGCAATCAGTTGGTTAACAAAAGCAGTGACGGCTTGAGGGATGAGGTTGATATCGCTGCCTATACATAGTCTTAACTCTTTTTTGCCTTCATTACTATCGACTGCTCTAAAGCTAGACTGACCGACGGTAAGGGGGACAAAACTCGTTGCCTTTGATCCGGTATATTTTGTCATCACCCAGATAAAAAAATCTAAGTTGTCAAAACCCGTCTTAATCGTTATATATAAACTTCCTTCAGGACAAGGCGAAGTCGGAATCACCCCTTTTTCCATGAGATTCGTTCTAATCGTTTTATAGATAACCGACATTTTTTTCTTATAAAGCTTTTTAAGACTGTCGAGAATAGACCTGTCTTCGGAAAGTTTGTCCAAGACAAACGATGATTTAATCTGGCCATGATTCTGGACGTTGCCGCGAATGCTTAGATCGCTAAAGATTTGATTCCTGATTTTTTCGTTTGGAATCAAACCGAAGCCGATTCTTACCCCGGGATTGTGAGCGAGTTTTGACATGCTATCCAAGAAAACCAGATTTTGGTAAATTTTCTTTCTTTTTTCATTGGATACAGAATGGAGATATTCGATGAGCGTCGGGTTGCTGCTATAGTTATAAAGTGAATAAACGGCGTCCATGACGATATAAAGATCGTTTTTTAGGGCGTAATCAACAAACATGTCAATCTCTTCTCTAGAATAAATTACGCCTGTCGGGTTACTGGGGCTATTGATATAGACGGCCCTGATTCTTCCTTGTTTTTGCTTTTTGAGGGTGTTTTCGAAATCTTTTTTAGTAAAATGGAAGCCGTTTTCCGCTTTTGTCTCGATGACTACCCAGCCGGCCCCAGCCTCAGACAAAGCGACGTCAAAAGGATTGTAGTGAGGATCTGTCGCCAAAACCAGGTCACCCGGCCAAAGACTTGAATGGACAAATGAGTTCCACATTTCTGACGCCCCGTTGGATACAAGTAACGTATTGGCGTCTATATCGAAGTGCCAGTATTTTTTATAGAAATTGACGAAACTTTGTCTTAAAACAGCCAAGCCAAGTGGTGATGTGTATCCGCGGAGGTCGGAATTTTTCTTCAGGAAGTCAGTTGCGTATTGGTCCCCTTGGGAAATTACTTTATGAATTAATAAATCTTGATCAAGCGGTTGACCGATATCAGCGTGGAAAAAGTTTTTTTTGCCGAACCTTTTTTCAGCGATGTCCAAAGACTGAATTATCCTCAAATCTCTCATAATATTGGCAGGAAGATCCTTACCTTTTTTCATGAAATGAGAGATGCCCCAGGTGATGGTTGTCTTAGTCATTAGATTTATTATATCACCGCTTGGTATAATCTGTTAATGAAAACTTTTGTTCTCTATTATCTTAGGTTTTTTGCCAGGTTGGCGCTTTTTATTCATAAACCAAAAATAATCGGTATCACCGGGTCTGTCGGAAAATCTTCAACCAGAAACGCCATTTACGCTATGATGAAGGACTATTTTAAAGTCAAAGCAATCAAAGAAGGCAATTCGGAGACGGGGATACCATTAGGAATCTTGGGTATTTCTCCCGGCCACTATCACCTACTCGACTGGCTAAGGATAATGCTGTTTGCCCCCTTCAAAATAAATAATTTAAAAGGAATAAATTATTTGATCGTCGAAATGGGAATTGATTCTCCGCTCCCTCCGAAGAACATGGATTATCTGTTGACGATTGTCAAGCCGGATATTGCCGTTGTTTTAAACGTATACCCTGTTCATACGATGCAGTTTGACGGAATAGTCGATGAGAAGATAACAGGAGAGAAGCGGATAAAAGAAATTATTGAAAAAATAGCCGAAGAAAAGTTCAAAATTATTACCAAGGCTAAACCAAAAATAGGAATTTTTAACGAATTAGCCTCATTCCACCTCGGAGGTGGAAGAGGTACAAAGTTGACAAGTTTTGGACAGAGCGATGAGGCAGAAATTAAATTTTTAGACTATCAGGTCAGTTTGAAAAAGACGACCTTCAAGTATTTATTAAAAGAAGAAAATAAAGAGATAGAAGTTAATATTAGAAATTTTGTTTTGCCGAGAGGCTATCTTGAGGTTTTTGCGGCTACAATCGCTGTTGGGAAAAATCTTGGATTGACCGATAACCGGATCATAAAGGGTCTAAGCGATAATTTTACCGTACCTTCAGGAAGAGGTAGTATTTTTGAAGGGATTAATTCATCGATTATTATTGATTCCTCGTACAATGCCTCCCGCGCCTCTGTTTTGACTTTTTTGGAAATGGCGGAGACTTTGTCTGAAAAGGAAAATCGGCCCTTGGTTTTTTTAATGGGAGACATGAGGGAGTTGGGGCAGGAGGCAAAGATCGAACACGAAACAGTTGCTAAAAAAATTCTTGATATTAATGTTAGTCAAGTTTATTGTGTCGGACCAAATACCAAGAAATACATAAGGTATACAAGGTGGTTTAAGACGGCGATTGAAGTAGGTGACTATCTTCGTAAAACTCTGCCCTACCAGTCGATTATCCTCGTCAAGGGATCGCAAAACGAAATCTTTCTGGAAGAGGCAGTGAAAAAAATACTAAAAAACAAATCAGACGCAAAAAAACTGTGCCGTCAGAATGACTTTTGGATAAATAAAAAGAAAGAGTTCTTTCAGGGGGTGTAACTTCGTTTGAGCTTATCTTTTTCTTTCTTTTTTTCAATCGCCAAATTGATCAATCGATCAAGGATCTCCGGATATGAAATACCAGAGGCATTGAATAGTTTGGGGAACATGCTGATTTTAGTGAATCCTGGAAGAGTATTGATTTCATTGATATAAATCTTATTTTTCGGAGTGAGGAAAAAATCCACTCTGGCAAATCCTGAACACTCAAGTGTCAAGAAAGTTTTAACAGCAGTTTCCTGTATTTCTTTAGCGACTTTTTTAGGAAGATCGGCTGGGATAAGAAGATCAGCTCCGTTTTCATCAATATATTTGGCTTCATACGAATAAAATTCGTGATGCGGGATAACTTCTCCAAGTACTGAAGCAATTGGTTTATCATTACCCATGACCGAACATTCGATTTCTCTTCCTTGAATAAACTCTTCGATCATAATTTTTAAGTCGTATTTAAAAGCATCATTTAAGGCCACATTAAATTCTTTAAGATTATGAACTTTTGATATTCCAACAGATGATCCAGTATTAGCCGGTTTAACAAAAAAAGGAAAGAAGAACTTCTTTAATATCTTAGCCTTAGTTTTTTTATTAAATTGACTTTTTCTTATAGCCATAAACTTGGCAATGTTAATACCGGCAAGACTAAGAAGACGCTTTTGGACATCCTTGTCCATTCCGAGAGCCGAACCAATGACGCCGGCTCCTACGTAGGCGCTGTTGATCATTTCAAACATCCCTTGAAGTGATCCATCTTCACCGTAAGTACCATGGATGATCGGAAAAAAGACGTCGATTTTTCCCAGTTTTCTCCCCGACTCCATAGCAATAATTTCTGAACTGTTATCTTTATTTACAGGTACGATATTTGTTGATACCGATTTATTTAATGCGATTAATTTTGGGTTAGTACTGTTGAGAAGATAGTTGGCGGGATTACCAAGCAACCAACGTCCTTGTTTATCAACACCGATAAGAAAAACATTATATTTATTTTTGTCTAAAGCTTCATAGATTGATTTTGCCGAAAGAAGCGAGACCTCGTGTTCACCGCTTTTTCCACCAAAGACCAAACCGATGTTGATTTTCTTATTTTTTACCACTTTTTAGTTTGTTTTAACAAGCCGTTGGCAACCTACGGGGTTGATTTTGGCACGGCGTGGCAATCTAAATTATAATGATTTTAAGAGATTTTTAAATTCGTCGAACGAATTAACATCGACTTTTTGTCCATTGAGAAAAAAAGTCGGAGTGGAGTTGACGCCTACCGATTCGCCTTCGGTCAGGTCGGATTGGACTTTATCTTTGACTTCTTTTGAGTCAATATCTTTTTGAAATTTTTCTGTGTCGAGCTTGAGGGATTTGGCAACTTTGATAAAGTAGTCTTTGGGATTGGATAGAGCGCTCCATTCGGTTTGTTTGTCATAAAGAATATTAACCATTTCCCAGAATTTATTCTGGTTGCCAGCGGCTTCGGCAGAGTAACCAGCACTAAAAGCATTTTTATGAATTTGATAAAGAGGGAAATGCCGGAAGACGAGCGTTGTTTTTTGGGTGATGGCGAAATCAGGACTCGAGGAGGCTTCGAAAGTCTTTAAGACGTCATAGAATCCTTTACAGGCCGGGCACTGGATGTCACTGTATTCAATAAGAATATTTTTGTTTTCTCTAGACCATTTGGTCTGGTCGCTGGCTCTTATTTTGTTAATTTCTTGGAAGTCGGTTTTGACCGGGTTATTAGTCAGTTTATAGGCGAAAAATAAAAGAATAAAAGTAACGACGATTGAACCTGTCCAGATAAGGATATTTTTTAGAGTCATCAAAGATATTTTATCACAATGTTATTTGATAGAGCTGTATATTTTATTATTAATCGGTATATTAATATTAAATTGTTTAGCGTATTTTATAACTGTGCCGTTTAAGGTTTCTATTTCATTTCTACCACCGCGTTCGACGTCAACTAAAAGTGAAGATTTAGATGCAGGGTTAGTTTTTTCAGTCGTTGCCATCGTTATTTCGAAAATATTTTCTGGCAAATCAACTTTAAGAGCCTTAGCAACTTTTATAGTTTCTCTGACACAGTTTTCGTACTCAGTCTTTAAATTGTTGTCTTTTATAATTTCTCCGATTCGTTTTTTATATAAAGTAGTAATTCCAGAAAAAGCGGAGATTAAAACAAATTTTTTCCAAATATCTTGAGTGATATTTTTGGATAAAACCGCGTCAATTTCCGCCTCTCTCATTATTTTAACGATTCGATCAAGTTTTTCGTTTGTAGAATTATTCCTATCGCCGATAATAAATCTTCCGATTCCGCCGACGCCTCCTATTTGTTCAATAACTCCTGGTTTAATTCTTGTAGAAATCAAATAAGCAACACCTGGAAAAACAAGCCCTTTTTTGACATATTTTTTGATTTCTAGGTCGTTTTCAACTCCGTTTTGAAAAGTAATAATTATAGTTTTATCATTAACAATCTCATTTAATTGTTTTGCGGCTTCTTGGGTATCGTATGTTTTGACGGTAAATAAAATCAGATCAGGATTTTTTATTTCCCTTAAAGAACTAATGACTTGAGCAGGTTTAATGAGGAAGTTTCCTTTGACACGATTTATTTGTAGGCCATTTTTTTTGATTGCTTGAAAATGATCCTTTCGAGCAACAAAAGTAACATAATTAGTACTTGTTTTGGCTAAAAGCCCTCCTAGGTAACCTCCAACTCCCCCACTCCCGACGATATAAATTTTCATAGAAGAATTATAACAACTTTTGCACCGATCGTGTTAAAAGTTGTTAAAGAATCTCTTGACAGTGAACAAGTGTTTACTTAGAATAAAGAAATGGAATTCAAAGAAATAAGGGCAAAGAATATTCTTGTCCGCTGCGGGATTCCCGGAATCGACTACGTCATCAATCCTTACATCGGCTGCCGGTTTGCCTGCAAATACTGTTACGCTTCGTTCATGGGCCGGTTTGTTGATAAGACGATTTATGACTGGGGCGAGTACGTCTACGCCAAGGTGAACGCTCCTGAATTATTAAATAAAGAAATAAAGAAATTAAAAAATAAGGGACGAGGCAAAGAAATATTCTTGAGTTCGGTGACTGATCCTTATCAAGGCGCAGAGGGTGATTACAAATTGACAAGGCAGTGTCTAAAGATTTTGGCCGACTACGGATTCGAAGGCGTTGTTTCAATATTGACGAAATCGAATCTGGTTATAAGAGATATTGATATTTTTAAAAAGTTAAAGCACGCTATTGTTGGGTTGACGGTGACTTCGACCGATGACGGTATTTCGCGATATTTTGAAAAAAGCGCACCAGCAGTTTCGGTCCGTTTGAAAACCCTTAAAATATTAAATGAAAATGGAATCAAGACCTATGCTTTTATTGGTCCTCTTCTCCCCCACTTCGTTGCTGAAAGCGATGAGCTGGAGAAATTATTTAAAGAATTATCAGAAACCGGTACTAAAGATATTTTCGTTGAGCATCTAAATCTAGCAAAGTATATTCGTAACCGGTTATTCGAAGAAATGAAAGACGTCGATCAAGAAATCTTAAAGAAATTTTATTCTTCCCAGTCTAAGAGTTACCGGGTAGAATTAGAAGAAAAGATAATAAAATTGATTAAAAAATATAAAATGAATTTATTAAAAGACATGGTTATTTTTCACAAGGAATTTCAAAAGCTGAAAAACAATGAATAAAAAAGTCTTAAACCATTTTAAGAAAAATGATCCTTTATTATATTCATTTGCGATAAAGGTAGGGAACGATTTAAAACCGTTCCTTACACAAAAGGCAAACCCAAAAAATTACTTTTCCAGTCTTTGCCGAGAAATAATTGGTCAACAGTTATCAGGTAAAGTGGCAGAGGTAATCTTTGACCGTTTTAGTAAATTATACCCTAAAGGTATCAACCCAAAAGTAATCATTAATACAACATATGAAAAGTTAAGAAAAGTTGGGATGTCTAATGCAAAGGCCAAATATGTAAAAAATTTAGCAGAAGCTGTTAATGATAACAGTCTTCAAGTAGATAGACTTGATAGTCTATCTGATGAAGAAGTGAAAAAACAACTCATAAAAGTAAAAGGGATAGGGCCGTGGACGGCCGAAATGTTTCTTATGTTCACTCTGGCAAGGCCTGATGTTTTTTCGCATGGAGATTTGGGATTAAGAAAAGGAATAAAAAAAATTTACGGTTTTAAAAAAGATCCGAGCCTAAAAACCGTTGAAAAAATTATTAAGAAGTGGTCTCCCTATAAAACCTATGCTTCATTAATTTTATGGGAGAGTTTTGATGTTAAATAGTTGTGATATAATTTTTTAATGTCTTTTACCCTAGCGATTTGGATTTCTTCCTTTGCTTATGGTGTACAAACGATAGTAGGTAAACTTACAGCCAAATACTCTCTTTCTAATCCATGGCATCTTAATTTTGTTTGGACGCTTTTTAACTTAATAATAGTTGTTCCGATGGCAATCGTATCAGGAATTATAATCCCTTCTTCTATTACACTTTTTGTCGTCTCAGGATTTTTCCTAGCTTTAGGAAACATTTTTTTGACTTATTCTCTGTATAAATTGGATATTACGATCTTCTCTCCTTTGTTTGCTCTAAGAACAGCCTTTACGGCAATACTTGGATTATTATTTCTCGGAGAAAAATTTACGTTATTTCAATACTTACTGATACTATTAATATTTATTTCTGGAATGTTTATCAAAATCGACGAAAATTTTTCATTTAAAAAATTTAAACTCCAAGGACTAGGATATGGTATTGCCTGTATGTTTTTTTTAAGCCTTTCAAGCATGGCGATAAAAATAGCCTCCGTAAACGGTAATTATTGGAATAATATATTTTGGATAAATATTTTTACAACACTTTTTCTGATCTTTACTATTCCGATGTTTATCAAAGAAATAACAAAGACTCCTTTAAAAAAATATTTCGGTGCACTTGGTTATTCATTATTCGGTGGAATAGGAAGAATACTTATGTTTTTTGGGTTGGCAACGAATGTTACGATTACAACAGTGGTAACTTCTTTGCCCTTAAGTATGATAATTACGATTCCGTTGGTTTACATTTTTCCGAAACTTTTGGAAAAACATTCTACGAAGATTTACATTTACCGTTTGATTTTAGCAGCGATAATGGTTGGAAGCGCAATCGAATTAAGTCTAAGATGATCTTTTATTTTCTGTAAATATATCTTTTCCAAAGATTTTTGAAAAAAGGCAGAGTTAAAGTTGATAGTAAAAAGCCAACGCTTGGAACAACCGCATTTAACCAGGGCTTCTCAACTCCAATAACATTGATGTATAGTCCGATTGCTAAGTAGGTAAAAATAAAAAGTAATATTTTTCTTGTTAAGCTCGTTTCCCACGCTTTATCAGTCTCAACTTTATTATTTCTTTCTTTTATTAGACTTATCTCTTTTTCTATTTCTTTAAGGTCCATAAAAGAATTATACAATCTTATAAAAACTTCCTTTTGTTCGACCAATTTTGATTATTAATCCAGCATTAGAAAGCTTTCTTAAATCATAGCGTAGAGTTCTGTTTGGTATTTTTAAAAAACGTCTTTTTATAAAATCAAGAGAAACGTTTTTATGATCTTTGATAATTTCCAAAATTTCTTCTTGACGTGGTGGAAGACTAACAACATTTTTTTTATTAATTCCAAGTTCGATTTCTTTTTTCAACTTTTCCGCTTGATTATGGAAAGTTTTTAACATAAAAAGAAGATAATCATTGGGATTCTTTAAACCTATATCAAGACTGTAATAATAATCATTTTTATTTTCGTTTAATGATTCTTCGAAAGAAACATGAGGTTTAAATTGATAATTATCTATTTGACAAATAAGTGAAATCATCAATCTTCCTACCCGGCCATTACCGTCTAAAAACGGATGGATTTTTTCAAAAACTAAATGAGTAATGAACGCTTTGATTAACGGAAACTTTTCCGTACTCGAATTTATATAGTTAGCTAATTGACTAGTTAACGGTTCTATTTGATTTGGTGGAGGACAAACGTAGACTGCGACCCCAACTTGGTTAAATATTGCACTCATCTCACGTCTAAAATATCCAGCTTGATAATGAATATTATTCATAACAATTTTATGAATGGTTTTAATAAGTAAGTTATCGATTGTTTTGAGTTTAAGCTTAAAAATGTAGTCAATAGCGGTTTCAATATTATGTATTTCTAATTGTTTAATTTTATTGGGAGAGTCTTTATAGTCTTCAATGGTTAAAGGATTGCCTTCTATTTTTGCCGAATAAAGCGAGCTTTTTAAAAGACTGATTCGTTGAATTTTTTGCCTGATGTTAAAAGGAATATTTATAGTACTTAAATACTGTTTAATTGCTTCAATCTTCCCTAAAAGTTCAATCATCTCGGAAGTAATATTGTAAATAGGAGGTATTCGCATAATATCTAATATTACCAAATCTTGCCGAATATTGCCAGATATTGCCGAATTATTTTATTAAACTTTTTTGAAGAGTGTTGAGTATTTCTTCATGGACAGTTCCGTTACTGGTTATAAAATACTTAGGGTTCCCGAAAGCCGTCATTCTGTCTCCATTCTCATCGGTACACTTCCCGTTAGCATTCTCGATAATCATAATCGCTGCAGCTCTGTCCCAAGGATGAGCAGCGCTTGTAACTGTTGCTTTAACAATTCCCATGGCAAGGAGCATAGTTTCATAGACGATAGACTCGATCAATGACATATTGATTTGTTTATCTGATAAGAGTTTAACGAATCTGTTTAAATCAAAGTCTTTCTTTCTTACAGGAAATCCATAGATATAGTCTCCTTTTTTAAATCCTTCTTTATTAACACTAATTTTCCTATCGTTCATATATGAATAATCGTCTTTTTTGGTATAAAACATTCTTTTGATAAACGGATCATAAGTGACAGCAACGACTGGTCTCTCGTTAAAGCAAAGAGCCAGTGAAAACATTGAGGTTGGTACGTGATGAGAAAAAGGTACGGTTCCGTCAACTGGATCGCAGACCCATATATATTCAGAGTCAACCTGAGTGTTTTGGAGTTCTTCATCCAAAACTGTATGATCAGGAAAATGTTTTTTAACCTCATTAATAACCATTTTACTTATTGAAACGTCAGTTTCTGTCACTGGAGTAAGGTTTGATTTGGTAGTAATCTTTGAATGAAGGAAGTTTTTGTTTATAATCTCTCCTGCTTTTAAAGCAAGGGTTTTGGCAAAAGCTAATTCGTCTCTATAGTCCATCATGAAGTTATTATATATTAATAGGAAAGGTTATTCTTCAACAAAAGTCAAAGCAGTGCCGGGAGTGTTGGCGCGTCCAGTGCGTCCTATTCTATGAATATAGTCTTCATAGGTCGTTGGGATGTCATAGTTGATGACGTGGGAAACATTGGGAATATCAAGTCCGCGGGCAGCCACGTCAGTAGCGATCATTATTTTGACGACATCTTCTTTGAACATGCGAATCGCCTGTTGACGTTGGAACTGGGCTTTATTACCGTGGATCGAAGTCACCTTAAATCCCTTTTGAAATAGATCTCTTGAGATTCGTTCGACTCCGTGTTTTGTCCTTCCGAAGACAAGAACTTTTTTAAATTCTTCGTTTTTTAAAAGATAAGTAAGCTTTTCCATTTTTGCGCCGATTTTACTATCGTGTTTAACTAAATCTTGTTTTATATGGCTCAAGGTCTCCCCTGTTTTAACGGAAATTATCACAGGGTTTTTTACAAACGAGGCAATCAGTTGATTGATCCTTGCTGATACCGTTGCCGAGAAAAATAACGACTGGCGGATCGCCGGCAGATAGGAAATAATTTCCTTTATGTCGTGGATAAATCCCATATCGAGCATCTGGTCTGCCTCATCAAGAATGATCATTTTAAAAGAACCAAGTTTTAGGACTCCCCTATTGATGAGATCTTTTAGCCTTCCAGGTGTTCCTACAACCACATGAGGGTTTTGTCTCACTTGGTAGATTTGTTCCCTGATTGAAAGCTGGCCGACGCAGAAAGCGCTATAAATAGCCATTCTTCCAGAGAATTTCCTCAACTCATCCCTAGTCTGCATAGCTAGTTCGCGGGTCGGACTTATGACAAGAGCTTTGTACGAACTATCTTTAATGATCTTTTCGACGAGAGGGATTAAGAAAGCTGCTGTCTTTCCTGTACCTGTATTGGCAATACCTATAACATCTTTTCCATCGCGAATCGCGGGAATCCCTTTAGCCTGAATCGGCGTTAAAGCGGTATACCCATGACTTGATATAGTCATTTTTAGTGATTCCGGTAGGTTAAGGCTGCTAAACAGTACTTCATCTACAGGCATAGGCAAAACATCAGCTGTTTTGACTGCGGCTTTTTTTATGAATTGGTGGATGTCTCCTACACGTCCAAATCTGGATTGATTTCGAGATCCGAATCTTGAGAAACGGAAGTTTCGATATGGTGTACGGAAACGTCTTAAATACATAAGATAAGCTCACGCAATTAGTAAAAAGAAAGTAAAATCTCTTAGAAGCTCCTCTAGAAAATTAAGAAGAACTTAAATTAAAAAGTAGAACTTACGATCTTATTTATTAGTATAACAGAATATTTTTAGTATTCAAGTGCAAATTTGTGCCGCAGAGAGGACTTGAACCTCTACACCTTATTCAGGCACAGGATCCTAAATCCTGCGTGTATGCCAATTTCACCACTGCGGCTTCGATTAAAGGCTAGATAAAAGCAAAAATTAATCAACTCTTATTATATCAAGTAGCCAGTGTCTTTGCCCAGTCGGAGATCTTTTGATTGTTTGCGTCCATGTTAAAAAGATAGCCGTCGATTTGCAGAGATTCGGTTTTCAATTTTCCGCCGCTAGTCTTGATAAAATCTTCAACGATGGGAACGGCGCCGCAGAAATGAGCATAAGATGAATCTCCTAGCCCGAGGACCGCGCAGTTTTTGCCGTCATATTTTTTGTTCGTTGACTTTTCCATAAAAGTAATAAAATCCTGGTGGGGTTGGCCTTCTTTACCTTCATAGTCCCAGGTGGGTGAAGCAAAGATCCGTAAGTCATAGTTCAACGTATCTTCAAAAGCCAATTCTGAAATCATCTTCATCGTCACTTGGTGACCGAGCCCTTGGAGAGTTTGCGTCAAGAATTCGCAAGCGGCCTGAGTGCCTCCGGAATAAGTCGCATAAGTAATAAGAATATTCATAATACTTTACTTGAAACCTTGGGCGTCAGCTCGAAGGAGGCAAGTTTATTTAATTTGTTTCTTTAAAATTTCTCCTAAGCGTTTAATAGCTTCACCATAGCGTGACCAATCACCATCTTTTTGAGCGCGAATTGCCTCATCATATACTTCTTGAGCTTGTTTGAAGGGTTCAGTTTCACCAGTCTTTTCTTCTCTTATTGTTGTAGGCTCAAGAGAGGTTGATAATTCTTCATCCCTTGTTAGACCAAAGATTTTAGCTAGGGCCTCCTCCAAGGTTTCTTCCATAGCAATCTTGTTTTCATAGGCGACTATCACTCGCTTAAGCTCCGGAATTTTCCCTGTTTCTGCTTTAAGATAAAGTGGTCTTACATAGATAAGTGATTCTTCAATTGGAATTACAAGTAGTGGACCTTGAATAACTTGTGATCCTCGCTGATCCCATAAAGAAATTTGCCTGCTGACTTCGGCATCCTGATTAATACGACCGATGACCTGTTTTGGTCCAAAGATAAGCCTTTGTTTTGGAAAACGGTAAACAATAAGTTTTCCATAATTATCTTCATCATTTCGTGCAACCATCCATGCAGAAAGGTTATCCTTATTTCGGGGAGTAAACGGAAGCATCAAGATATACTCTTCTTTTTTCTCACCAGGCAACTTCATAATCATATGGCGAGGATTCATCTGTTGCACTGTATCGGTGGTTTCTTGTTTCTTTTCCTCACTGATCGTTGGGATTTCCCATTGATCCTCTTTATTGTAAAAAACCTGCGGGTTATCCATGTGGTAGATCGTGTAGATAGATGTTTGAAGACTAAAGATATCTTCCGGATACCGAAGGTGAGAAAGAAGACTCTTTGGCATTTTGCTCATAGGCTGAAAGAGATTGGGAAAGATTTTGGCATAGGTTTGAATAATAGGATCATTTGTATCAACTTGATAAAAAGCAATTGATCCTTCGTACGCATCAATAACAATTTTCACCGAGTTTCTGATGTAGTTGACACTTTCTTCATTTAAAGCTAATGGTTGAGAATAGGGATAGTTATTGGTTTTTGTATATGCATCGTAAATCCAGAATATTCTATTATCAGCGACTACAGCGTATGGATCACGATCGAGAGTAAGGAATGGAACGATCTTCTCAACTCGTTCCCTGATGTTGCGGTAATAGAGGATGCGGCTTTCGGATGTTACATCGTTTGATAAAAAAAGTTTAAGCGAGTTGAATTTGATGGCAAAAAATAATCGCTTAATAAGCGAGCTTATCTCTACTCCTCCTTTACCTTGATAGGTGGTATAAACGTTTTCTTCTCCCTTTGGATAGTCAAATTCTTTTGATTTGGTTTTTACAATCACATAGTCATTGGTGAGTTCACCAAAGTATATTTCCGGGCGATTAACAGTAAGTTCTTTCGCTTCTGATTTCGGCGGCAGATCTTTAACAAATAGAACAGGTAATCCTTCTGCAGTTACTTGATTTACCGGTCCTCCGGCAATTCCGTATCCATGAGTAAAGCTAAGTTTCTCATTAATCCAGCTTCTATTGGGGAGACTCTCTGATGCCAACTCTCTTGGTGAAAGCATGATCTGGCGGATTTCATCATTAACTAAATATCGGTCATTATCAACAGAAACAAATTCATAATAGGTTCTTATTTCCTGAATTTGAGAAAAGGTAGAAAGCAGCGGTTCTCGATCCCAAAGCCGTACGTTTTTAATGGTTAGATTATTGGAAGCAATATCGGCAGAAGTTAACGGCTTATCTGCCGAAATATCCCGTTCTTCTATCTTATCTAAGCCATAGGCCTTGCGGGTGGCGGCAATATTATATTTAATAAATGGTGTCTCTTTAACTAATTCATTAGGAGCAACAATCAGTTTTTGAAAAAGAGACGGAACTACTGCCGAGACAATTCCTATAAAAACATAAAGAGAGATCGCTGTGATAAGCGGCGCGAGTTTCCCACTTATGCCCCAAAACAGGGTTAAAATAGCCACTAAAACAGTCAGACCAATAGAAATTTTTAGAATAGGTATCATAATAGCCACATCAGTATAGGCAGCTCCAAATATCGGACCGCTTTGTGTGGAAAGGAGTTCAAATAAGGAGAGATATGTGCCTAAAGCGGTTGCTGTAAAGAAAAGAAAAAGCAGAATACTAAGATGTAATTGTGCTTTTGGCTCGGTTTTGCCCTTGTTAGATAGTTTTAAACCAGGAACTTCAAATTTACTAAGGAAGCCTGTTAAATTAAGGCTGCCTTTGAGAGTATATATTATTCCACTGCTAATAAGCGAAGTAAAAACAAGAATTTTTAGAATACCTAGTCCTATATTAAAAACGGGAAGAGAAAAGATATAAAATGCGATGTCTTTTTTGAAAATAGGATCGTATTCTCTAAAAGGGGTGGAGGAGAAGAATTTGAGTATTTCCTGCCAGTTTGCTGCGGTAATGAGTCCAAGAACCAGAGAGAAAACAATACATACAGCTATACCTATTTTTTTTAATACTCGACTGTCAAGACTCACAGGCTGACCGAGTAATGCCGCAGGTATAAGAACTACCCACGAGGTTTTTGACCGGACGGCAATGAGAAAATTGATAAGTAAAAAAATTACCGCAATAACAGAGGTCACTATATAAATAATTATTTTTGTAAGAAGCGGCTTGATAAAAACCTCTGTTTGTCCTACTTCAGCAAACCACCACCAGTCTGTAATAAAACTAACAATTGTAGAGAATGAAGAAAAAAGAAAAATAACGACAGCGATTCCTATTCCTGAAAAAAGCCCTATGTTTTTCATAATTACAACAGGAAAACTTTTTTGTCTTGGCCAGTTGTAATTGATGATAGTTCATTGCAGCAAAGCGCTATTAGGTTAGACCAATCCCGCTTTTTTTGCTCCCTATCATCCAAGGCGATGTTAGACAATGATAATACTGTATCAAAAAAATGTATAATTTGCAATAGAGTGAGAATAAGAAAGATAATTTTATCCTTGTTAGCTATTTCAGCATAATTGCAAATTAGTACGGCTAGTTAACTGACTATAAGATGCTCAATAAGTTTGGTTCTCCGGTGTAATTTTAATTCTCGATGTATAGAAACGATCTAAGGAATTAGTAGTGTTTGGCATGTTTTTGACAGTTTAATAAGTAAAAAGATAAGGAATGTTTTTTCTCAAAGAACGGTAAGCGCTCCTTAATCTTTTATGGGTATAAAACCATCTCTTGGTTAACGGGTTAACTGTTCATTCCTTGATAAATCTACCGTATTTAAACTCCCAAACATCAAGTAATGTTTCAAACCATAGTTGATCATATTTTGTCAAATCTGAAACAATTGCCTTTAACTCAATACCGGCTGCAGTCTGTGGACGGTTAGTAATGTAACGGCGGACAATCTGTCTCTGGTGGGAACTGACACATCTGGATTGGAAATTGACCTTTCAGCGCCTCAAACACTCCTTTACGGCCGTCAACGACTATTCCATCAATAATATATCTCTGACTCTCAAGATAATCTATTGCCGAAACGTAATCGCCAATTGTCTCGTAAACAATTCTTTTAAAGTAGATATTTTGTTTCCTGTACCAGTCGCGAATTACCAGATAACAACAGACTCGTCTAAAGTAGGTACAGTCCATAATAACCATAATGTGGCGTGGAGACATCGGATGATTTATGACTGGCTTTTTAACTTTGCTTAAATAATTATGAATTAACCTTTGTAATATTATCCGCCGTTTTTTGTTTTGAAATGACTTTAAACAAGACAAACAACGGTACGACTGTTTACCTTTATGAAACCCGTTCTTTTTAACTCTATAGGCCTGACAAAAAGGACATTTTTATTCATAGAAATAAAAATTGATAATAAAAGATGGCTTAAGTTTCAAAAAATGGGTCTGAATTAACTACTTTAAATTGATATAATGCTCCAAAGTTAATATTTCATAATTTTAGTATGATCAAAGTATCCTCTTTTAAAAAACTCTAAGATGTCCGGAGTGTTGCGGATTATCAAAAAGAAAAGGCTTCGATTCTACGGGAAAACGGAGATTTGTCTGTT
>LBST01000012.1 GCA_000991135.1 Candidatus Roizmanbacteria bacterium GW2011_GWC1_37_12
ACTAATTATGGGAGGTGACTTCAACTATCTGCCTTATCAGAGAAGAAGACTGGAAATAATTATGAAGAAATACGGCTTGGTCGAGGCAACAAAAAATATAAGACAAACAGTTGACTTCTCAATCATCGGGGAAAAAGAACATATGACACCGTTCCAGCGCTCTTTTATCAAATTCTTAGACAAATTATTTCTCCATAAAATGAAAAACGACTATCTATTCTATCGAGGTGTAAAGCTCAAAAAAACTGAAAGAATCAATCTCCAATTCTCCGATCATTACCCAATCCTCTCAACCTTTTCTATTTAAGAAGAAAGCAGTTTACTAAAAAATTCTTTTATTATTTTAGAATAATTGTTCATATTATCGGTAAATGAAATTTTATTTTTAAGTTTCTTATATTCTGCTCCACCCATTTGATAATCAAAAATCTCTTTTTTAATATCTCCCTTTATAAGGATATAAGCCGTAGCAACTAAATATTTATAAAATGCTTCTAATTTACCTTCTTTCTTCATTCTTCTCAACGAGAATTTAATTTTTAAATGATTTAAAAATTTCGCTCTAACGCCCCAAAGTTGCGCTCTTTGAATTAAATTATGATCTTCTGCCAAAAATAGTTTTTCATCAAATCTACCTATACGATTAAAAAAATTTTTTTCCACTACCATCGATCCGCCATTTGAAAACGGTTTACCAACATATTGAGACATTTCAGTTAAAAAGCTTACGATTCTAAAAATTACTTCCATCTGTTGGTCTTTTTCATCAGGGACAGTGCGAGGAATAAATAATAAGCCCTTATTATTATTGACCGCCTTATTAAGATTCTTAATAAAAGAAGAGTAAATCTGAACATCGGCATCCAAAAATACCAAATATTCTCCTTTAGCTTTTTCTGCGCCAAAGTTTCTGGAAAAAGAAACGTTATGCCTTTTGGCTTTAAAAATGCGTAATGGTAAAGTTTGCTTAAATCTTAAAATATTTTTTATAGTATTATCTGAAGAACAAGCATCAATCACAATTATTTCAAAGTTCTTTAGTTTTTGATTCTGTAAATCTGAAAGCAATCTTGGTAAAAATTTTTCTTCGTTTAAGCTTGGTATAATCACTGAAAAAAGGGGTTTCATAGCTTTATTTAATTATATCATTTGTTACAATTAACTAATGAAAATAGCTGTCTTTACCGACACTTTTTTACCTCAAGTCAACGGAGTAGTTACTAACGTAATCGACCTCATTAAAGAACTCTCCAAAAAAAATCACCAACTTCTAGTTTTTGCACCAAAACCGAGTAAAAAAATCAGCTTTATTTTAAAAGGAGTAAAAATTGATCATATAGGAGGACTTCCTGCTGTTTTTTATCCTGAATTTTACTTTACCAATCCTATTAGCTTTCAGATATTGAAAACCACAGAAAAATTCAACCCTGATATTATTCATTTTCATACGCCGATTACCATCGGTTTTAATGCTATTATTACCGCCAAATATTTAAAAAAACCCTTGGTTTCAACTTTTAATACTTATTTCATGGAGCCTGAATATTTACGGGTAGTCGGACTTGATAGATTTGGATTAGACAAAAACAGATTTATTAATAGATTCAGTTGGCAGTTTGCCCGTTTTTTTTATGACCAATCAGACATTATAATTACACCTTCACAGTTTACCAAAGATGATTTAATTAAACATGGTTTTATTAAACCGGTAATAAAAATCAGTAATGGGATTAATTTACCAAAAAAATTAAAAAAGCCAATAAAAAACCATTTTGGTCAATACTTTCTTTATGTGGGAAGACTTAGTAAAGAAAAAAATATAAGTTTATTAATCACTTCTTTCAAAAAATTTTCTTTATTTGATCAAAAAACCAAACTGTTAATCATTGGAGAAGGTCCGGAAAAAAACGATTTAAAAAAATTGGTAATTAATTTTCACCTAAATAATCGCGTTCTTTTTCTAGGATCAATTACCCACGACACTTTAATGGAATCAAATTATTATTCCAATGCTTTAGCTTTTATCAGTGCTAGCACAAGTGAAACTCAAGGTTTAAGCATCCTTGAAGCTTGTTCTTTCAAACTCCCAATTATTGCAGTTAAGGCAAGAGCTGTAACAGAGTTATTTAATAATAATGGAATACTATGTCAACCCAATAATATAGGAGAATTGGCTGATGCTTTAAGTGTCTGTTATTATCCCTGTTTTCAACGAAGAAAAATATATTAAAAGCTGTCTTGATTCTCTAATCAGCCAGGAAGAAAAACCAGACGAAATCATTGTTATTGACAACAACTCTACTGATAGAACTATTGATATTGTCAAAAAATACCCCCAGGTAAAAGTCATCAACGAAAAAAAACAAGGAATTGCATACGCGAGAAATGCCGGATTCAATGCGGCAACTGGTGACATTCTGGTTAAATGCGACGCCGACTCTAGATTCCCTATTAACTTTATAAAGAACATCAAAAAAAAATTCTCTGACAGTAATTCAATTGTTGGTCTGTCGATGCCGCTTCTTGTCTATGATTTGCCAGGCGCCAGTAAATCTCTTTTCCCTTTTTACCTTTATGTATTGATACCAAGACTTATTATGGGATTTTACCCGTTGTTGACATGTTATGCGATAAAAAAGAATGCTTGGGAAAAAATTAAGAAAGAAGTCTGCCTTGACGATAAAAAGATTCATGAAGATATTGACCTTTCTTTTCATATAAAAAAGGTCGGAAAAATATTGCACGATTCAAAAACTATTCTTATGACTTCTGGAAGGCGGATAAAATACAATCCTAAATCTTTCTTTATCGAATATACGCTGATATTCTTTAAGATGTTGAAAAATCACTCATCTTGATAAGTTCTTTTAGAGTCGTTACCTCTTGAGGATTTTTGTCGTCACGAAATCTTTCTAATCTTGGAAAACGAAGGGCTAAGCCGGCCGTATGAACAGGAGATTTGGTAATTTCGTCGGCTCGAATCTCAACTATTATTTTTGGTTCGATCCAAACATCACACTCCATCATTTTATCAACAAAATAATCCTTTGGTTTGTTTTTAATTCTTAATTCTAAACTCTTGATTCTTAATTCTTTCCACTCTTCATCAGTTAACCCTGTCCCAATTTTAGCAATAGTAACAAACCTATCTTCTTTTTCATCCCTCAATCCGACCAAAAACGCCCCCATCCCAAAAACAGTTCTTTTACCCTTACCAAAATCGTACCCCATCACCAAACAGTCGATCGTGTCTTTAATTTTTGAAGAATAACTCCTCTTATACTTGATCCAGTTCCATTCGCGGGCGCCAGGCTTGTAAATTCCGGTGATTTTCTTTGCCAAAACTCCCTCCAACCCTTTTTCCAAGGCCTCGTCGAATAGTTTTTCTAATTTTTCTTGATTTTCAACCTCTTCCTCGTCGGCAATGACAACTGTTTCTTTTAATAAATCTCTTTTTGTGGCAATCGAGCTCTCGAGGGCTTTTCTTCTTTCAATAAAAGGTCTGTTGATAAAATTTTCTCCGTCTTTGTAGAGAAGTTCAAAGGAAAACAACCTCAAAGGAATCTCTTTAGCCATTTTTTCAATATCATATTTTCTCTTTCTCTGGACCGTTTCTTGAAAAGGCAAGAATTCTTTCCTTTTTACGTTATAGCCTACCGCCTCTCCTTCAAAAATGATTTCCTTTGCTTTGACTTGCTTTTTTACTCCCTCGACGATGTCCGGATAGATATAAGTAACATCTTCTAAGCTGCGAGAAAAAAGCTTGACTTCAGGGACTGTCCTTAAAGGGTCTGTCCTTAAAAGGACAGAACCTTTTTTAAAATGAACCTGAAGACGAAAACCATCGAATTTTGGTTCAACTAAACATTTCCCAATTTGTTTTAATATTTCTGCGGCCGACGACAAACGCTCCGCCCTCATCATGATTATTGGAGTAAAAACCTTTGGGCCGATCTTGTCTAAAGATTTTATTCCTTTTTCTTTGATAACTCGTCCAATAAATCCGAGTTCGGGACGGACGTGATAGGCTTTTTCAATCGTCGGCCGGAGGCTTTTATCGCCTTTAAGCATCCATGAATAAGCATCAAGGACTGTCATGTCGGAAAATCCCATTCTAATATTCCCTGTTGGTAGGCGGACCAAGAAACGGGAAGATAAAGAATCAAGCTGGCGGAGCAGTTGAGATAATAAGCCTTTTTTAATGTCTTGGCTCCCGACGCCTGACGACGTTGCCAGTCTGTAAAAGATCTCATAGACCTCAACTATTTCTAAATCTTTTTCTTCAAAAGAAGAATATTGTTTTTTAAAATTCTCAACCGTCTCCCCCAGATCGCCCCTTTTTTTAAACTCTTTTTCAAAATAGCTTTTTTCTATATTGAGAGCTGATATAATGGCTTTAATAATCGTTTTCTCGGCCATACCAAAATCGATACCCTCGTACGCGGGTCTCACCCGCCCTTGGAGTAAATAAACTACTTTTTCGATTTCTTCGGGAGTTAATTTTTTAAAAAGATCGGCCAAAATTCGAGTGATTTCCAGCCGTGAAGAAACCTGGCTGATTTTGTCAAAATATATTGCTAATTCTGAAAATTTCATAAGAGATTAGTCACATTGTTGTTAGAAATTAGTAGCATAGTTTTTGAAATTAGAAAGTCGAAAATTGAATTTTTTTCTAATTTCTATCCTCTATCATCTATAACTATGTGACTATTTTCTATTAACTATGTTTCTATTTTCTAAACAATAACATATCTTGCAGCTTTAGTACTTCCAACTTTCTTAATCAACCCTTTTTTTATCAAATCCTGAAGGTCGCGAAGCACCGTGTCTTCGGAAACTTCAGGAAAAACCTCGCCGAATGTCTGATTCTGAATGTAGCCAACTTGCTGAAGATACTCGACCAATTTCATCTGCCTTTCTGTCAAATATATCTGCTGGCCGCCAAATTTCTCTTTTAACTTAACGTCTTTTGATAATTTCAAAATCTTTTCTTTAATTTTGTCAAACTCGATAGACGCTCCATATGTAAAATATTCTAGCCAGCTGGTCAAGTCTCCCGCGGAGGCTTTTTGTAGATTTTGATAGTATGTCACAGCGTCTTTGTCATAATATTCCTCAAGAGAGAAAAATCGCCTAATGTCGTAGCCTCCTAAAAGTAAAATCAAAGTCGCCACCACCCGGGCGACCCGGCCGTTGCCGTCGATAAAGGGGTGGATGCGGACGAGTTCGTGGTGGGTGATCCCGGCTTTTAAAACCGGGTGGATTCTATCACGGTCATCGCGATTTAACCAATAAACAAACTCTCTCATCAAAAATGGCACTTCAAGAGGCGGCGGCGGCCTAAAAGTTACCTCGCCGGTTGAAGAGTTTTTAATAATTACCTGCTTAGCGCGATACTCGCCCATCTGGTCGGAAGTCAAGATTTTGTCGGTGATAGTCCGATGAAGTTTTTTGATTAAAAGCTCGGTAATTTTGTCGATCTTCCTCTTGGCTTCTTCATCGATAAATTCAATCACTTTACGATAATTGATAATCTCTTGGATATCTCTTGGCCGGCCGATCACCTGACGGCCTTCAAGGATGTCTTTGGCGTCGTCTTTATGGAGAGCGTTGCCTTCAATATGAGTTCCGTGGTAGGCCGACCTGATGATCGCGTCTTCTTTAAACTGCTTTTCCCACAAAGGTAAAAGAGGTGAGTGCTTGATGACTTCTTCGGCGGCTTCGATTTTGGCAATATTGGTTAGGGTCTTATTGGTAATAGAAAAAGAAGGGTTGAACATAGAAAATATTATATAATTTATCTATGCTCTACGCCATAGAAATCAAAGACAAATTTGCGCCCGCTCGCCTCACGACGATCGGCCAACTTCTAAATGTCATTTTGCCTTTGATGATGAGCGGCGCCGCCTTAATATTCTTGGGGATGACCCTTTTTGGCGCTTTTAACCTTTTGACTCATGGTGATAATCCCGAAGGCATAAAAAAAGCTTACTCGACGATTGTCTTTGCCGTCATCGGCCTTTTTATCGTAATTGCCAGTTTTGTCGGTGTAAAATTAATTGGTAAACTGTTAGGAGTTGATAATATTTTGCCATGAAATTACAAGCCGCCGACGTCAATGACGCTTTCGGAACCGTCGATCCGCCAAAGGGAATGAATTTTGGCGGGTCAGACCCGGTCGCTGGTTTTGGGACTCTTATCGGCTTTGGCATTAGAATGTTTATTATTATCGCCGGAATTTTTTTATTGGTCTATCTCTTTTGGGGCGCTTTTGACTGGATCACATCAAGCGGAGAAAAAGAAAAGGTCAGCAAGGCACAAAACAAAATCACCAATGCTCTTATTGGAATAATCTTGATCTTTGCCGTTATTGTTGTTTTTCAAGTTCTTGCCGGAAATATTTTGAAAATTATTGTTCCCACCGATCAAGGCTGGCAGCTTAATCTTCCTACTTTGTAGTGACTTTCGTTCCTTGAAGTCCCAGATCATTAGTAATATAGTTGTCTATTCCCTTATCCGCCAATCTCAAACATTGTTTTACTTTATATTTCATTCCGCCTGTCACATCGATTCCTTTTCCCTTATGAAAGACTCCTTCCATCTTAGAAAACGTCTTTTTTGTTATAGTTTGAATTGTCATACCAGGCCGACCGGCAACCTCCGAGGTTACCCCTGGCGTGATACCAAGAAAAATGGCTTTTTCGACTTTAAATCCTCGATTTTTAAAATGAATAGCAACGTCGACCAAAAACTTATCCATTGACAGAATAGAAATTCCCAATTCTTGATCATCGACCAAATCGGCGTGGAAAACAGGGGTAATATTATTTACCAACAATTTAGCAATATAACCATCTAACAATTTAACCATTTGCCCATTCTTATATTTGGCTACCTTATCCGGTTCAACCGAAACTACTCTCAAACCAACATTATTTAACGAAGAAACAACTATTTTGTTTAGTTTTTTTACAGCGTTTTTTATCTCCCGTAGACCTTTTTCCAAATCATCCTTATATTTCTCCGCCAGCGGATGGCCAAATCCACCGGCGCCGGTAAAAATTATTAAAGAAAAATTTCTTTGAATTTCTTTTATTTGCTTAGATAATCTCTTAATCTCATAGTTTCTTGCTTTATTTATTTTTGTTTTATCAGAAATCAAAGAACCGCCTAACTTAATTAAAACTAGTTTTTTCATCATTAATTTATTAGTTCTTTTATTTCATTTATGGTTAATCTTTTTTCTTTTTGTAATCTTCTTATCCCTTTAGCTTGTTTGATGGCATCAGGAGAATATAATTGATATCCTCCCTCGCTGTATTTAGTAACCTTTAAAAGGCCCATCTTTGTCCAATATCTCAAAGTATGGATTGTCTCATCGGTCTCTTTTGCTAATTCGCCAATTTTAAGAAGCTCGGAAAATGTGATAAATTCTCGTTTAGATTTATATTTTGAAAAAGGTTTTTTTTCAAAAGCTGGTAAAATAGGCTTATTTAAAGCAGCATTAATATATGCTTCAAGTGAACGATCAACTGATGCTTCGATAAGATTATAATAAGAATCAAATTTTTCTTTTAATTGAGCTTCTTCTAATGAGTCTAAATATTGAATTCGTTCTTCATTTTTAATAATCGCCATCGGGTAATTGTTAATTATAAGAATCAAATTCATTAATAGTCTAGCAGTCCGTCCATTTCCATCAACATAAGGATGAATACTTACTAGTCTATAATGGGAGTCGGCGGCAACTTTAACCGGATGAGTTGATTTTTGAGACGATAACCATTGGACAAATTCATTCATTAAATATGGAACTTTTATAGGTTGGGGTAACTCGACACTTGATCCCTTGATAAATACTTCTGTCTCTCTGTATTTTCCTGCCCATTGATCATCAATACTAGTCAGAATAATTTTATGAATCTTATTAATATCTTCTTCTTTGATTTCGGCGTGGTTTTTTTTTCTTTTAGCCAAATCTTTTACAAATTCTATAGCTTTGGCATGGTTGATCGCTTCTATTTGATCCCTTAATGGTCTTCCAGATATGACAGTGGTAATTCCTTTTTCCAATATTTCAGCCGTTTCTTTACGGGTTAAGGTATTGCCTTCAATAGCATTTGAGGAATAAGTTAACTCAATTTTCAGCCACTCTTCTATCTCAAATAGAATTTCTTTTCTTAAAGGTAAGAGTTTATCTAATCTTTGTTTCTTTTTGATCAGATCATTAAATAAGTTTTTCATATAACTAAAGTATAAAGCATCGCTTTATGGTTGTCAAGAGCAAAATTCCAACCAAAAAAATACGCCCTCGTCAGGGCGTATTTTATAACACTTGATTATAAATACACAAAATTATTATGGCCTTTCAACAAATGTCGGATAAGTAAGAACAGGGTCTCTTGTCTCATCACAATCACATTTCGTTTTCGTCGGTGTCCCATCCGGATTCATGATAAAATCACCATAAAAAACAGAGACTTCTGTGCCTGATCTTGTTTTATATTTACATACTGCTCTAATAGTCTCAATTTGTGGAACGCCTCCAAATGAAACCGTATAAGTTTTTACCGCATTATCTTTACATGTTTGTAGATTAAGATCGTTTGATGCGGTACCACCATTACTCTTCCAAGAGACTACGTCTGCTGCTCCATCAGCTAAAGGTATACATTGAATGGCTGTCAACTTATCATTAATTGCTCCATTTTCTTGTTTCACGCTCTTAACTTCATCTTTTTTAACTGTGGTCGTTGTATTAACGCCATCAATATAATATTCTCCTACGGCTGGCGACTCATCAGCAAATTTTATTACACTCGTATCATAAGTACATTTTTTAATAACTGGTGCTGGAGTGAAAGCTGTGTTTGATCCGGCCAAGTATGCTGGAAACCCTTCAAATGTTCTTTTTGTAAGAATAATCATTTTACTTGTGGATTGTATTGTACCATCCGCTACCCACCACTTACCTGTTTGACCCGCCACTGTTTGTAGTGTAGAAGTTTGTTGATAAACTTCTAAACCAAAACCGCCTGGCGGTGCATAACTATAAAATAAACCTCCATATTTAACATCTCCTAGAGTATTTACTCGTCCTCTACAATATTCATTGTATGTAAAACCTCCCCAACCACAAGCTATATAATTATATCTTATATCTCTTTGAGCATATATATATGGGTAACAATCAGTGTTTTCTTCTAATATAGTACCATTGCTCTTGAATCCTGTATAAGCATTCTCCGATAAAGTTTTTGATCCTTCCTTATATGACCTTAGCCTATATTCGCATCCACCAGCAGGCCATGTTGCTACCCCATTAGGATTAACAACTTTATTGTCAGTCCCTAAATATGGATATCTGATTTTATTTAATAAGGGAGTACCGGCCTTAGGTGTTCCGCCTAATTTTTGCGTATTCGAATAGCTAATCACATAAAAAGCGCCGACGACAGCGGCGATTAAGAGAACTAGATAGGTCAGGGTTTTGTTAAAACAAATTCTATCTTCTTTCATATTTTATTATTTCACCCCCTTTGCTAAAAACTTCAATAAATTATTAACGTTGGTACTTAATCTTAAGAATAACTGAAAATGTAAGTGATTGTCAAGAGATGGTTTTAATTTATCTCATATATCTTGCTCCCTACCAACACATATATCCCCTCTTTATAAACAACCACGTCTGTACCTTTAGATAAAATGTCCGAATTAATCTGTTCAATATACTCGCCTGTCTTTCCTAAAACATAAACTGTCCCCTTGATTTTATCCCAAAGATAGATTTTTTCCAGGTCGCGAGATGTAAAGACTTTGTTGAAATTTGGTTGATCATCCGGCAGATCGACTCTAAATCCGTCGCGGAGCCCTGACGTGTATTTGACAATGATTGAATCGCCTGCAAGGTAAAGCGAGCCGTCTATTGCCAAAGAATTTACTTGAGAAAAATCGATCGCCTGACCGCTTGCAAAATAAGAACTTGCGCTTCCGTATTTTTCCTCACCGCTCAAATACTTCCAAACCTCATCCGTGCCTCGATCCAAAAGGTAGACGTTGCCGTTATATGTAGCGATGTCGATGATCTCTCCCCAGCTATTACTATTATCAACTATTTTTCCTAGCTTTCCTTCGCTGTTGATCCTAAAGACGCCGCTACCTTTGGCGTAAAAAAAGCCTTCATCTCCATAACCGGCGACCAGGCTCCCAGATTTGATTTCGGAAAACTGATTTTTAGTTAGGGATTTTTTTTCAAGAGAAAGTCTGTAAATTATGCCTCTTTTTTTGTCGAGAATAAAAGAATTTTCTCCGTCAAGATACATTTTGTCACCTTTCGCATCTTTGTCATCGACTGTCAGATCAAAAAACTCACTGTATTTCTTTTGTTCTTTTTTAAGAATTTTATTTTCAACTTGAGTAATCATAATTGTTAATTTCTCAAGTTGTCCCTCGAAGCTCGAAGAGCGAAGTGGGACATCTTTCTTTAATTTTTCTACTTCCTCCTTACTTTCCCTGATCAAAATCAAAGCTCTATCCATATTTAAAAACGCAACTTCTTCGGCTGTTGATAGCTTTTGAGAAACCAATTCTTTAGCCAGTTTTATTTTTTCGTTGGCACTCTTGCTCGTCCTTCTTTGAACACCCAAAATCACGCTCCAGAGAAAAACGAGAAATAATATAAAAACAGTAATGAAAGTAAGAGTTTTTTTGCTGGATTTCATCGAAAACCAAATCGATTTAATCCGCCCTTTTGTCATCCCGATTTCATCGGGACTTGGTCGGAATGACACTTGATCATCTTCAACAATTTGGTGCAAATTCACAAACAAGGCCACTGCCCCCTGATCATTTTTTGCCTTTAAAGATGGCGTAATTTCATCGATAATTTCGGTCGGGCTCCTATGGTCAAAAGTATTTTCTAAGCCCTGTCGTCCTCCCACTATTTCAAAAAAATTGTCTGTCGTAAAAATGAAAAAATCATTATTTTCGACTGGCCCAGAAGCAGTGGTGTTCCCTTCTATCAATAAACCCAGTTTGTTTTTTCTCCTTATAAATACTTTTCCTGTCCCGACTGTTTTCAGATATAAAATATTATCTTTGATGAAGCCCGAGGCAATAGAAAAATCTGAAGGCAGATTATTCTCCGTAATAATTGAGGCGATAAAATCGTCAAAATTGTTTATTTTTTTTATCTTTTCCTTGACAAAGTCCAGCGTCTTATGCCCTTGATCTTCTGACATTCCGGTCCCTACCTCAAGGATAAAAAACAGATTATCCTTTTGCACAATCCCGGAAAAACCTTGCTGCTTCTGCTCTCCTAGATAGAATGCGACCTCTGGTTTATACATGACTAGAGATTAGAAATTTGTTGTTAGAAATTGGTAACATAGTTATGGAAATTAGAAAGTTGAAAGTAGTATTTTGTATCTCTATTTTCTATTCTCTATTTTCTATAACCAGTCGCTAATCACTAGTAACTAGTTACTAGTTTTAAACCAGGAATATCGCAAAAATTAACAATATTAACGCCACGGTAACCTGTAAAGAGCTGACAAAAGAAACGACAAAATTAAATTTATCTTCTAAGGTTTTGGTCATAATATTGACTTGTTTGGCAATGACGATCGCATAAAGCAGATAGATAACGCCAAGCAAAATGGCTGAAACTTTGAAAAATATGTCGATGACATTACTGAATTCCATGTTTTTTTCCTAACAACTGATTAATGCTCTGCGCCACAAGCGAGGGAAAAGGAATATTGATAAATTCTACGTTGGCTTCGGTACCGGCAGTCTGGATAAATACGTTGCCGTAATCAAAAAGCGAGGCAAAATAGCCGCCGCTTTTGACAGTAATGTCTTCGATCTTATTTAGACGGGCGACCGTCACTTCTTTATAGAGGATTCCGTGAAAATCAATATCAACCACGCGGCGGTTGGTGATAATGCCGACATTAAAATACCAGTTGAGAAAACTCATCCAGATATAGCTTAAAATAAAAGCCAAGACAAAACAGTTGAGGACAAAAATCTGATTGAAAGACAGAAAAGAAGGAATGACAAAATTAATTCCAAAAAGAATGATAAAAAGGATAATTGAGTTGATTATCCAAGGCAGTTGGGTGATCGGATGAGCGCGAAGGAGGAGAATCACTTCTTCACCCGCCTCATAGCTTTCAAACTTTATTTGAGGACGAAGAAGGTAGGAAAATAAAACCCGGCTCTCTGATTTTGGATTGTTTTCCATCTGATATTATTATATACTATATAACTGTCCTGGTTATTAAAGCGACTTGGTACCACCCTTTTCCATCCCGAACAAGGAAGTGAAACGAGTCAGCGCCGATGATACTAATCGCGAAAGCGTTAGGGAAAGTAGGTCATAGCCAGGATATTTTTTAGTTTGGGCGGATTAATTCCTTTTACAACTATCAACTAGAGTTTTAAGATCAACTCCTTCCGGCAAATAAGGCTTTGCCATCGATTCCAACTGTGAGACATCATAATTTATTAAATTCTCCAGCAGTCCTGAATATTGGGACAGGTCATATTTTTTTGTTTGACCAGCCGTTGTTATTTTCAAATCAATCTTCTTATTCTTAACCGAAAGATAATATTTTTGTCCGTTATTTTCGTATTGGCAATCGAACGAACCGTTGAGATCAAGATTGATTTTTTTGGCAACGGTCGGAGCGATTGTAGGAATCAAATATGCCCGATCCGTTTTTTGATTAAATTTCATCAACAAAGACAAAACAAGAATAACAATCGGAATTATTATCACTCCCTTTGAAACGACTGAAAAAAAATCATCCATTTAGAAAATTATAACAAAATGTTTTCTTACATATTTTTTACGTTTAATTTATATAATACTTATATAAATTAGGTAGTAGACAAAATGAAAATGCTCTTGAGTGATCTTTACATAGATAAAAAAACTAGACTGGTGAAAAGGGCTGGTAAAGTAATCCAATTGAGCCATAAAGAGTTTGACCTTCTAGTGTGTTTAATACAAAATAAAGGCAAGGTAGTATCAAGACAAGATATTTTAAAACAGGTTTGGCAGTACTCTGAAGAAATTGGATCCCGCGTCGCCGACGTCTATGTTGGCTATCTTAGAAAGAAAATCGACGTCAAAGGAAGAAAAAAACTCATTCAGTCTATCCGTGGTTTCGGATACTCCATTAAAAAATAACTCTACCTTCTGGTAAAATATATCTGTTCTTTTATACATGGGGAGTGGTGTAACGGTAACACGCCTGCCTTTGGAGCAGCGCGACTCAAGGTCCGAATCCTTGCTCCCCAACAAACAAAAACTTAGAGAGTTTTAGAGCTTAAAATAAAGAATGTTGAGATTATAGTCATTCAGTTTTTTTGGAAATTTCCAGCTTTAATATAATTGTTTTTAAAACTTTTGATATACTTTTAAAAGTGATAAATCCGAACTTCGTAATAGTAGGTGTTATTCTACAGACTTTGGGCAGCTGGAGTTATCTAGTCGATACACTTAAAGGCAGAATTAAACCAAATAAAGTCAGTTGGCTTCTTTGGAGTATCTCTCCTTTAATTGCGTTTGTAGCGATGATTAAACAAGGAGTAGGTATTACAGCACTAGCTACTTTTATTGTAGGATTTGTACCCTTGGTTATTTTCATTGCTTCTTTCTTTAATAGAAAAGCAGAATGGAAGATAACCACGTTGGATATTTTTTGCGGGACTCTTTCAGTATTGGGTTTGGTGTTCTGGCTGATTACAAAAGTAGGTAATATTGCAATCTTTTTCAGTATTTTGGCTGACGGATTGGCTGCAATACCTACAATAGTAAAATCTTACCTTTACCCGAAAACTGAAAACAGCACTATTTTTATATTCGGTTTTGTTAACGCAGTAATTGCCCTTTTAGCATTAAACGAATGGAACTTTCAGAACTATGGTTTCCCTATTTATTTATTATTTGTCAATGCTTTGCTTGTAAGTTTGATTAAGTTCAAGATGGGATTAGTTATAAAAAAATAAGATAATCTATGTTTAAAAAAATATTTCTTTATATTTTTATCGTTATCGCCGCGGTAAGCTTATATGTTATCATTACTAATCCTCAACCGAAACCAACCGACTCTATGAAAGACAAATATCCTTTTCCATTAATAAACAGCAAAAAAAAATATACCGCAGTTATGGAAGCTAGCGAGGGAAAGATCACGATCCAGCTAAACGCCAAACAAACTCCTATTACTGTCAGTAACTTCGTCTCGCTGGCTAAAAAAGGATTTTACAATAAAACGATTTTCCACCGGGTCATAAAAGGATTCATGATCCAGGGCGGCGATCCAAATGGAAATGGAACCGGAGGACCGGGATATAAATTTGATGATGAACCATTCACTGGCGAATATACGAGAGGTACAATCGCCATGGCGAATGCCGGACCTAATACCAACGGCAGCCAGTTTTTTATCATGCATGCCGACTATCCCCTGCCAAAAAATTATGTCATCTTTGGAAAAGTTATTGGAGGGATGGAAGTTGTCGATAAGATTGCCTCCGCCGAAGTAAAACCTTCGGTGTCCGGGGAAAACTCAACGCCAGTTAATCCGGTTGTCATAAAATCAATATTAATCGAAGAAAAATAACCTTCTATTGACAAACTATTACAAAAACAGTATAAATTAGAAAATGTTAGCGACTGCCGTAATTGCCTTTAGAGAGTTTTTGGAAGCTTTTTTGATCGTCGGAGTTTTTTTGGGAATCTCAAAAAAATTGAAGATAAAAAAAGAGGTTGAAATCGCGATTGCGGCTATTATAGGAATCATTCTTTCTGTTCTATTGGCGACCGCAACTTTCATTTACGGCGATAGTGCTCGCGGCGTCTTGACGGAAAAAGCACGGTTGTTGGGCACTTCATTTCCAGCTTTTTCGGCCTCGACCAGGAATTCAGCCTAGTCCGCCTTTCAATAATGTTAGTTTATGTAGGAATAATTTATCTACTTTTTATAAAAAGAAAAAAGGCTACAAAATTTTTATAGGTGTCACGAAATGAAAAGTGTCTTCGAGAAATGGATTCATGAGTGGCAGAATCTATAAAAATTTAAGTATGGAACTTTCTACTTCAGATATTTATCAAAAAACTCTACTGATCTTTGCATCGCTATATTAAAATTATTACCAATATTATGATCATCGCCTTCATATTTGTATAATTCAACTGTTTTCCCAGCCGCTTTTATCTGTTCTTCCAGTTTTTCCGAAAACAAAACGGGCACCGATGAGTCTTCTGTTCCGTGGTGAAGTTGAAGCGGTCCAGAAATGTCTTTGAGGAATGAATTGGCGGAAATCGAATTCCAAAATTCCGGATTCTCTTCAGGCGAACCATATTGATTAATTAACTGATTCCTCCAAGACAGAGCTCTGGAAGGAATTCCCGGAGGCGGAGAAAAATTTCGCCTTCTCCAGTTATTAATCAAGTCTGGATAAGAAGCAACAACACCTGCCCAGATAACCCCGGCTTTTATATCTTTGGAAACAACCATATTTCTCAAAGTGATAAACCCACCCATCGAGTGGCCCCACATACCAATTCTGTTTGGATCTGCGTCTTTGTATTTTTTCATCGATTCAACGGCATTTAAAATATCAATTGTATAGTTGTTTGATCCATAACCGCCAGTCGCCTCTCCCTCCGATGAACCATGACCTCGGTAGTCTGAACGAAAAACAATGTAGCCGTTTCTTGAAAAACCGTCGGTATAGGCGATGTATCTTTCTGTTGTTTGGTATTCTGCTGGCGGGATATATCCGTGATTAAAAATAACCACCGGCCATCCCACTTCGCCCTTCGGGCTTCGCGGGACAGGGCCGTTTGGTACCGTCAATAAAGCATATATTTTCAGGCCTTCTGATTTATAACTAGCAATATATCTTTTATAGTTTGATCCAGACTCTAGTTTTTGTTCGATAACAATGTCACTACCAGAATAGTTGCCCTTCATTAAATTCTTTATCGATAGTTCATGAGCCTGCTCAACCATTCCTCTTTCGTTTTCCTGAAGATTCATCTGGTCAGTCAATAGGTTAACAATCCTAGCTTGTTTTCTATTAAAAATTAAAAAGCCAGTTATTGATAAAACCACTATTAGCATTACTACTACAAATCTTCTCATAGTTCAATTATAACTGTTTTATTTGACTCTTATTGAAAAATTTTTTATCATATTTTCAGTGAAAATACCTTTAGCGATTATTTTTGGGTCATTAATTATCGGCGTCTTTATCTTTTTGTCTCAAAATCCTAACCTTCTTTCTCAATCTTTTAATAAAAGTCAGATTTCGCCAAAGCCAACCAGTCAACAAAATATTCCAACAGAATTCGAACCAGAAATATCTCCTTCGATAACACCTGCTCCAACCGTGAGCGATGAAGAATTGATAAAAGAAGTTTTAATCGCCAAAACCGGCATCAGCAAAGATGGGATCGAAATTTCAATGAGTTATAACGACGGTAAGATAGCGCGGGGAAGCGTAAAAAACAAAAATGAGATGAGCGGCGCTGCCTGGTTTGCTGGTAAGCAAAATGGAATTTGGGTGATCGCCTATGCCGGCCAGGGCGTCCCCGAATGCAGTGAAATCGCCGGCTTTGACTTCCCCACTACCTGGCTATCCCACTGCGTCGACAGCAACGGAACCACGATCCAAAGATAAAAACATGACGCTTTAAGGTATAATAATCAGCATAATTAAAATATGCTTCTAACTATTATTGCAGCCAATATCGTCATTAGCCTTCTTTCTTTATCAGGTGGTATTATGCTTTTGCGCAAGAATCTAATCAGCAAAAAAATAATTCCTTATATGGTAGCTTTTGCTGCTGGCGTTATTCTTACGACGGTATTTTTTGACTTGCTTCCGGAAGCATTGGAACTAGCTGAAAAAACCGGGACGGATATATTCTTACCGGTATTTTTAGGAATTATTATTTCTTTTTTTATCGAAAGATTCCAAGTATGGTTTCACCATCACGGCACTACTCACGGTATAAAAACTTGGATAAAACCTTCTTTGTCTTTAATTTTATTTGGCGACGGTATACATAATTTTATAGACGGCGTAGTAATAGCTACCGCGTTTCTTACTAGTCCGACGTTGGGCGTTGTCACTTCAATCGCCATTGCCGCTCATGAAATTCCCCAGGAAATAGCCGATTTTACAATTATTATTCATTCCGGATTAAATAAAATGCAAGCATTAACTACTAATCTTCTCTCTGCAATTCCAGCTATTATAGGTGGTATTATGGGATTTTATTTTCTTCAAGGTCTTGAAACGGGCCTACCAATTCTTCTTTCCTTTTCATCAGGAATTTTTATTTATATTGCCGGGTCAGATCTAATACCCCACCTTCATATAGATTACAAAAAACAAAAAAAATGGGCGCAGGTCCTACCTTTTATTGCCGGGATAATTTTAATGTACTTAATGATCTTTCTACTTAAGGAGTAAGACTTAATTTCCTTGTCTATTGAAAACCCGCCTTTGGGTCAAAGAAAGAACTTTTTTTCTGATTCTTAAATTAAGAGGTGTTACTTCTAAATATTCATCATCAATAATAAAATCTAAGGCCTGCTCCAGAGTTAAAACAGTTGCCGGCGTCAACGGAATCGAAGTGCCTTCTCCGGCCGAGCGGTTATTAGTTAGTTTTTTTTCCTTACAGACATTTATCTCAACATCGAACTCTCTCGTTCCTACACCAACAACCATTCCTTCATATATCTTTTCTCCAGGTGAAACAAAAAGCACTCCTCGATCCTGAGCATTGACTAATCCATAGGTCATTGCCTCTCCGGGCTTAACGGCAACCAATGCTCCATTCCTAATTGAATCAAGCTTTCCACCCCTCAAGTGATACCCTAAAAAATAATTGCTCATAATCGCTGTTCCTCGAGTTTTTGTCATAAGAATACTTCTTATTCCCAGTAAATTATTATCTGATATTTTGTACTTTAATCTTATGTTATTACCAGAAGTGACCATATCAAGCATCTCTCCTTTTCTTTTTCCAAACTCTTCTGTCAACTCTCCCATAAATTTTTTGTCGCAATCTATCGTTACTTCCTCGTATGGTTCACTCACTACTCCTTTTATTTTTTTATAAATCACCTGGGGTTTAGAAACTTGAAGCTCAAAGCCTTCCCTCCGCATCGTTTCAATTAATACGGCGAGATGTAGCTCGCCCCGTCCCGAAACTATAAAATTGGCGCCTGCTTGATCTTGTTCGATTTTGAGACCAAGGTTGGTTTCTTTTTCTTTTAGGAGTCTTTCTTTGATCTGACGAGACGTCCCTAATTTCCCTTCTTTTCCTGCAAATGGCGAGGTGTTTGGCCCGATGGTGATTTTGATCGTCGGCTCCTCGACTTTAATCGCCGGCAGGCTTGTCGGCGCAGCCGGATCGGTAACGGTTTGTCCAATGTTTAATTCAGGAATTCCAGCGATAGCAATGACGTCCCCAGATGTTACCTTATCAACTTCTTTTTTTTGAAGTCCTTCATAAGTATAAAGTTTTTGCACCTTGAAATTTCCCAAAACCTTGTTTTCTTCAACCAAAGAAACCGTCTGGTTTTTCCCTAAAACTCCTTGAGTGATTTTACCTATGCAGAGGCGTCCGACATAGTTATCCCAATCTAAAGTTGAGATTAACAATTGAAAAGGTTTGTCTTTATCTGTAGCAACATTAGGAATTTCTTTAATAACAGTTTCAAAAAGAGGAGTCAAATCACCCGGCACATCTGAAGAATATTTTTCTGGAAGATTAGAAAAAACTTTACCATCTCGACCAACAGCGTAAAGAGTAGTAAAGTGAAGATGCTTTTCGTGCTCTGCCAGTTCAAGAAATAAATTTTCAATATCATTCAAGACTTCTTTTGGTCTGGCGTCTTTTTTGTCAATCTTGTTAATGATGAGAATGATTTTTAGGTGAGCCTGGAGAGCTTTTTTCAAAACAAACTTTGTCTGGGGTAAAGGCCCTTCGGCTGCGTCGACCAGCAAAATCGCGCCGCTTGCCATATTAATGGTTCGCTCTACTTCTCCGCCGAAGTCGGCGTGGCCTGGAGTATCAATAATGTTAATTTTTGTTCTTACCTGCTTGCCTACAGGTAAGTAGAAAACAGAGGTGTTTTTCGCCAAGATCGTGATTCCTTTTTCCCTTTCTAAATCGTTGGAATCCATTATAAGAGTTTCACCCATTTCCTTTTGGTTATCTCTGAAAGTATGAGTCTGCTTTAACATGGCGTCGACCAAGGTGGTTTTCCCATGGTCAACGTGGGCAATAATGGCAATATTACGGATTTCCATGAAGCGTTAATTATATCATGGAGTTGGCGTTGGTCTTTGAGGAAATAATCTTACCTCTTCTACTTCTGTAATCTTATTCAAACTCCTGTCCCACATGCCTTTGACCCTAACACGATTACCAATCTGTAGGTCGGCATAACTTATTGTTTCTTTTTTGTGATTTAGAAATTCTGTTTCGCTTCCAAAATAAACAGCTTGGTCTCCTCTCTCGATAGTCTTCATGACGAAATTATCGCCATTCTTTACCGTCACTTCTCCGAAAAACACTCCCCATCTTTTTTGGATAGAAAGATTTCTTATCAACCTTGCGTCAATTGTCGTTTTTTCCTCATCTGTAAATTTGCCAATGACGTTGATTTCGTTGCCAACGGAAAATTCCGAGAGTTCACTTCTTCCGCCGAATCTCCTCACAAGTTTTGTTTCGCTGTTTATATTAACGGTGTAGGTTTTTCCGTCATTAGCATTAACTGTCATTGTATTTTCCCCAATTGAAGAAATTGTGCCAGTAATGCGAGCGGCAAATCTCAAATTTCTCCTGACTAGATTTTTTACCTTATCTAGTAATCCTTCTTTTCTCTCTTGAATTTGCTCTCTAATATTTCCTTTTACTTCCCGCCTGATTTCTTTGGGACTCAAGCTGGCCTCTCTACCTTCTTCAACCGTCTCCCTAATCGTCTTTTTAACTTCTCCTCCGAAATTAGTCTCGGCAGACAATGGAAAAGCAACAGTTAAAAAAGTAAACAAAATAATTAGGCCGAAAATAGTTTTTTTCATACTTTATAAACTTACAATAATATATATGCGCAATTTTTAAAAAAGTTTCACCGAGTCTGACTTGGTTTCACTCGGTCGTTTCGAGATAAACAGTCACCGATCTTTCTGCATAATTTCCAAAAATATCATTCGCGGCAACAAAGATATTGTTTTCGCCTTCAAATAACTCGTAGTTAATGGAGAAATTTCCTGACGAGTCAGCTTTTAATTCTTTCTCGTTGATAAAGACATCAACTCCCGGACTTGTTTTTCCGGAGACGATCACCGTTGAAACGTTGATAGTGGTTTTGTCTTTTGGCGATGTCAACTCAAGAGTTAACCCCTGTTCGACTGACTCTTCCTCTGATTGTTCTGTGATTGAAACATTAGCAATCCAACCTCGCTGATTTATATTTGCTTTATTTTTGTTAAAAATATTAAACAGTCCAAAAACCACTAATAAAATTAAAACGATAGTAAAAAAATAGTTTTTCATTTTGTTTTGTCCTTCGAGGACTGGAACTTATAAATAGCTACTAACTTATTTTTTATTTTTTTGAAGTTCTTGACCAAAATAAAAACAGTTGCCAATACTAATAGTATACTAATTACGGAAACATAAAATAATGGTTGCGGTATTTCTTGAAAAAAGTCGATAAGATTTTCGAAAAGATATTTTTTTATCACTTCAAAGTCATCGCGGAAAAAATCCAAAAGATCAAAAGAGTTCTGTTCGTTTAGAATATCGATTGTCACTGAAGCGAAGACGAAAGTAGACAATAAAAATAATAATCCGAAAAATACTCTTATGAGAAGATAGGTCGTCGTTCTTTTAGTTTCGAGTCGATAAACTCCTTTTAAAATTTTTTTTTCTAGATTTTTATCTTTCATAATTCTTTATTCTTGGTTCTTAATTCTCAGTTTGACCCTTGCTCGTCTTATTATAGATTTTACCGTATTTAAAGGTTTATTAATCTTTCTAGAAATTTCTTCATAATTATAACCCTCGTCTATATATATGAAAATTTCTTTCTCTTGGTTGCTTAAGAGTTTTAAATAACTCTCTTTATCCTCTATCTCTAAATTATTATCGTCACTGATATAGATTTCTTCTTTTAACGGCAGCACTGGTTTTCTCGACCGGTAAAACATCTTGAGTTCATTTTTGACTATTTGATACAGATAAGGTTTAATTGGTTTTTCCTCGTCAAATCTTTCGATAGCTCTATAAAAAGATGTAAAAACATTCTGGACAAGATCTTCAACGTCTTCGTGCTTTTTTATTTTGGTTTTGATGTATCGGTAAATTGAATTTGTGTATTCGCCTACTATGAAAGAATAATAATCAATCTCGCCGTTCTTGATTTTTAGAATTATTTCTTTATCCGTAAGCTTCATATTCTGATACAATTATCCCATGAAAAACGGTAAAGTTCTATTATTGGGTAGGCCAAATGTCGGCAAGTCGACTTTCGTCAATAATCTTATTGGTCAAAAAGTCGCCATCACTTCACCTAAACCGCAAACCACCAGATTTGCGATCAAAGCAGTTTATAGCGACGATCGCGGACAGATAATTTTTGTCGATACGCCAGGCATCATGGGCAAAACCGAAGACCGCCTCTCGGAAAACATCAATAAAAAAACCCTCCAAGCCTTAAACGAAGAAGTCGACCTGGTTATTTATATGATCGACCACACGAGAAAACGAGATTTTGAAGAAGCTCGAGTTTTGGGCATGGTTAGGAAAATTGACAAACCAAAGATATTAGTGATTAATAAAGTTGACTTGCAGGAAAAATCTTATTTACCTCAATATAAATTTTTGGAAGACGAATTCTCATCTGTTTTTCAAATATCTGGTTTAAACAAAACACATGTTAAACCCTTACTTGATAAAATGTTTGAACTTATTCCTGAAGGAAAAGGTATTGAAGAAATCCCTAGTGATTTAAAATATCCTGTTTTGAATTTTGACAGCAAAATTTTTGTCAGCGAGTTAATCCGGGAAAAAGTTTTTTTAATGATGGGTGAAGAGATTCCTTATCGAACAACAGCGATAGTTGACGAAATCTCCGAAAGAAAAAATGGGATTACCTATATTAAAGCAAGAATTTTGACGACTGACGATCGATACAAAAAAATGCTCATTGGTGCTGCCGGAAGAAAAATAAAAGAAATCGGAAGTTATGCCCGCAAAGAAATCGCCCTAGCAATCAACAAAAAGGTCTATCTTGATCTCACCATCGAAACCGATCCACATTGGCAGGAAACCTATTATTAAATTTCTAATTTCTAATTAACCTAATTGACCTAATCTCTTAAGACATTCTTCTTTCCCTAAAATTTCCATTGATTTATTAAGAGGAGGAGAGATTTTTTTGCCGGTGATAGCAACGCGGAGAGTCATAAAAAATTCTCCTGTTTTAACGTTAAGTTTTTTTACAAGAGCTTGCATCGATTCTCCAATAATGTCTGCTTTCCAATCAGATACTTTTTCTAACTCTTTATGTATCTCTTTTATATAGGATCTGTCCTTGATCAAGGACAGATCATGAATTGGCTTAAAGAAAAATTCGCAAAGAGGAAGATAGTCGGAAAGTTTTTTAATTCTTTCTTTTATTAAGGGTATTGTTTTTTCTATCAACTCTACTGGATATTTTTTTTGATAAAAATTATAGATTTGAGTCTTGAGATTTGAGTCTTGAGATTCTCTTATATGTACCCCGTTCATCCATTCAAGTTTATTAAGATCAAATACCGGTCCAACAGGACTGATATCTTTAAAATCAAATAGTTTAATAAATTCATCTAAAGTAAAAATTTCTTTTCCTTGAGGATGACTCCAACCCATTAGTGCTAAATAGTTTAAGATTACTTCTGGGAAAAAACCCTGTTCTTGATACCAGGAGACGTTTGTGTGACCTTGTCTTTTGGAAAATTTTGATCGATCTGGATTTCTAATAATCGGGGTGTGAACAAAAACCGGTTTTTCCCAACCAAAATATTCGTAAAGTAAGACAATTTTTGCTGATGAGGTTAACCATTCTTCACCCCTAACCATATGGCTAATTTCCATAAGATGATCGTCAACAACAACCGCTAGAAAGTACGTTGGGTATCCATCCGATTTCAAAAGTACCTGATCATCTACTGAATTAGAATCAAAAATAACCTCACCTCTCAATTCGTCTTTTATTTTTATTTTTATATCTTTCGGAACATATAATCTTATTATGTAAGATTCTTTATTTGTTAATTTTTGATCAATGGTTTTTTTATCGAGATTGAGACAGTGTTTGTCATACATTGGAGGTTTACCTTCTTTTTGCAGTTTTTGCCTTATTTCATCAAGACGATCTTTTGAGCAAAAACAGTAATATGCTTTATTTTTATTTATTAATTCTTGAGCATATTTTTTATAAATATCAAGTCTGTCTGATTGACGATATGGTCCGTAAGGACCTGTTTTTCTGACGCTTTCGTCTTCGACTAATTTGAACCAATCAAGAGCTTTAAAAACTTTTTCTTCAGCATCAGCAACGGTTCTCTCTTTATCAGTATCTTCTATTCTGACAATAAACTTTCCTTTATGTTTATGGGCAAAAGCATAATCAAAAAGTACTTGGTAAATAGTACCAATATGGGGATAGCCTGTAGGTGAAATGGCTGCTCTAGTTCTAATCATGAATCAAATTATACCCGATTTTTGGAAGAAAAATTTTCCTCGACTTTTTTCCAATCGAGGTTTTCAAAAAAAGCATCAATATAACTCCCACGGTTGACTCCATAATCGATAAAATAAGCGTGTTCATAAGTATCAAGAGCTAGTATCGGATAAGCGTGCCAGACCGGAAAAGTATTCTGGGCATCACCAAGATAGTTAAATAATCTCTCCTCTTTATAATTCCATGCCGTCCAAACCCAACCGCGGGCAGAGATTCCGGTTGCCTTTAGATCTTTTTTGTAAGCGTCAAAACTGCCAAAATCTTTCTCAATCTGCTTCAACAAGGTACCGTCTGGTACCTTGCCTCCTCTGCCTCCGAGGTGAGAAAAATAGATTTCATGATTAATCACTCCACCCCAGGCAAAAGATAGTTCCATTTTAAGCTCTCGAAACTGTGAATAGGTTTGATTAGCTTTTGTCAAATCATCGTCAGTCAACCCTATAAGTTTTTCCTGAATCTCATTATATTTATTGACATATCCTTGATAGAGCTTTAAGTGTTCATCAACTGTTTTTTTGGAAATCCCTTTCATGGAAAATATCGAATCGGAAAATTTTTTTGCCTCCCATTTTATAATTTTCATATTTCCTCCTTTTCAACCAATTTATAATACAATCAATTTCCCCTTCATGTCATTGTGTCCTGTGCCGCACACAACCGAGCAGAAAAATGTAAACTCACCGGTTTTATCTGCGGTGAATTCAACAACAGTTTCAGCATTAGGATTGAGATCGACTTTGACATTAAAATCAGGAAGGGAAAAACCATGGGTGACGTCTAGACTGGTAATTTTTAGTCTAACCTTATCTCCTTGTTTGACCGTGATCGTCGCCGGATCAAAAGCCCATTGTTTAGCAGTCAGGGTGAATTCTTTTACCGAAACAGATGATGCTGGAGAAGATATTACTTCTGTTGAATTAGCCTCTTGACTCGTCACAGATCGATTCTGATTAAAAATATAAAGGCCGCCAACGCCCAAAGTCGCTACCAATAAACCTATTAAAAGATAATTTTTCATATAACTATTATAAAATTAGTAATAGTCAAATTATGATACTTTTTCTTACAATTGTCAATATTATTTTTGAATAAGGTCAGGGCGCCTCTTTTTTGTTTCTTGAAGAGATTTATCTAATCGCCACTTCTCGATTTCTTTATGATTCCCTCCCATTAAAACCTTTGGAACTTTAATACCCTTAAACTCCTCGGGCCTAGTATATTGAGGATATTCTAAAAGCTTTTTGCCTTTTATATTAAAACTTTCCTGTTTAATCGCTTCGTCTTTCTTTAGAACTCCCGGAAGCAATCTGACGACAGAGTCAACTATGGCCGCTGCGGGAATCTCTCCGCCTGTTAAAACGTAGTCACCAATAGATACCTCTTCATCGATAAACTCATTAACTCTTTCATCCACTCCCTCATAATGTCCGGCGATGATTATTAGCTGGTCAATTTTAGAATACTCTTCTGCTTTTCTTTGATTAAATAATCTTCCCCTTGGTGAAGTAAGTAAGATTTTAGTTTTGACTTTTGGATTTGAGATTTTGGATTTGAGATTTTGGATTGCTTTATAAACAACATCTACTCGAATCACCATCCCCACTCCTCCTCCATACGGTCGATCATCAACTGTTCCGTAATCATCAATAGCAAAATCGCGAAGATTAACTACTTTAATTTCCACAAGCTTTTTCTCAACTGCCCGCTTAATAATACTCTCCTCAAAGAACCCTGAAATCATTTTTGGAAAAAGGGTGATAATTGATATTTTCATAGTAAAATTATACCCCTTCGCTTTCAAAAAGTTAGTATAATGCCTAACGTAGCTTTGAAAGCTTCGGTAGGTATTAATTTAATCAAAGCGAAGTGGCATAGCAATGAAAAAGCTGGTTTTATCACTAATAAAGCTCTACCAAAGAACCGAATTTTTTCGGGCTCCGCTTTTAAAGCAACTTTTTTTGTCAGACGCCAGCTGTCGGTTCACACCCACTTGCTCTGATTACACTTATCAAACCATAAATAAATATGGAGTTAGTAAAGGAATATATATAGGATTAAAAAGAATCATCCGCTGCCACCCTTGGAATAAAGGCGGCTATGACCCTATTCCCTAGCATCAGATACTTTTTTAGCTCTAGTCAAAAATGCCTCTTGGGCTGCTTTTACATTTTCTTTTTTCCCAGCCCAAGCTTTTAGACCTTCCTGCTGAAGAGCTCGTCCAAAGGAATAGCTCAACTGCCATGGAAGATCTTTATAGGCGCTGTTCATTGCTTTTAAATAATCTGTCGATTCATCCGGTGTAAGTCCTCCCGACAGGAAAACAATTCCCGGAACTTCTTTTGGAACCGTTTTTCTTAATACTTTAACGGTTTTTTCAGCGATCTCTTGTGCTGATGATTTTTTTTCAGAGTTTTTACCGGGTAAAATCATGTTTGGTTTTAAAAGCATTCCGGAAAATTCTACTCCAAATCTCTCTAACCATTTAAAAACATCCTCCAAAATTTCTTCCGTCGCTTCTTCGCTTGTATCAATATCATGGCTTCCTTCCAAAACCAAAACTTCTGGTTCAACAATCGGAACTAATCCTGATTTTTGAGTAATCAAAGCATATTGAGCTAAACCAATTGCATTTGAAGCTCTTGCTGCCTTTGACGGCATATCTTCTCCAACTTTATATGCTGCTCTCCATTTGGCAAAAACCGCTCCCATCTGTCTATATTCTTCATATCTTTTTTGTAATTTATCTAAACCCAAAGTAAAGGTTTCTTCGCCACTATTAAATTTATAGGTTCCTTCATCGGTTTTGATCCCTGGCAAAACTCCTTTTTCTTTTAAAATATCAGCGATCATCTTGCCGTTAGGAAGCGGGTTTCTTAAAGTTTCGTCAAATAAAATAATTCCTGAAACATAATTTTCTATTCCTTCGGTCTCGACCATAATCTGACGCCACATCGACCTATTTTCTAAGGTCGATTCGACGCCAATTGATGATAGTCTTTTAGTCATCGTGTTTAAACTTTCATCAGCGGCAAGAATTCCTTTTTTAGGAGCAACCATTTGTTTAGCTGTCTGAGCTAATGTTTGATCTGTCATATTTTTTTATTAACAAATAACTAAAACATTCTATAATTATCAAAAAACAAATGCAAGTTGACAAAAGATTCTTAAGTTTGTACATTATAGACAATCATTATGGACCGAAACCTTGCCCTTGAATTCGTTCGTGTTACTGAAGCGGCTGCTATTGCGGCCGCTCACTGGGTCGGAAGAGGAGAAAAAAATAAAGCCGATGGCGCTGCCGTTGACGAGATGAGAAAAAGATTTAATAATGTTGATTTTAAAGGCACGGTCGTCATCGGAGAAGGAGAAAAAGACGAAGCACCGATGCTCTATACCGGTGAAAAAGTAGGAACTGGTCTCGGCCCGGAAATGGATCTGGCAATTGATCCTTTGGAATGTACTGACAGCGTCGCTCATGGAAGATTTAATGCTTTAGCAGTTATTGCCGCTGGTCCACCTAAAAGCCTTCTCCACGCCCCAGATACCTACATGGATAAATTGGCGACCGGCCCAGAAGCCGCAAAAGTGATCGACTTAGACAATTCTGTCACTAATAATATTAAAAAAGTCGCCAAAGCGATCGGTAAAGATATCCGGGAAATCACCATTATGATGCTCGATCGCGAAAGAAACTATCCGATCATGAACGAAGCCAGATCAGTAGGCGCCAGAGTCAGATTGATCACAGACGGAGACGTGGCCGCCGCGATCGCCACCTGCATCCCCGAATCAGGCATTGATCTTTTGATGGGGTCGGGCGGGTCGACAGAATCGGTCTTGGCCGCCGTCGCTTTAAAGATTTTAGGCGGAGAAATGCTTAGCCGTTTCCGTCCCAAAAAAGAAGCAGACATCGAAAAAATTAAAGCCATGGGGATAAAAAACCTGAAAAAAATCTTCACCGCTTCAGACCTGGCCCGCGGCGACGAGCTGACTTTTACGGCGACCGGAGTCATCGACGGCCCACTCTTGCAAGGGATAATTTTTAGAAAAAACAGAATTATTACTCATTCAATCGTCATGAGAGCCAAATCAAAAACCATCCGCTATATCACTACTCACCACCATTTGCATCAGGTAAAATAAATTTATATGAAAAAAATAAAAGTTGGCTTAAACGGTTTTGGACGGATTGGTAGAGCTTTTGCTAGGATTGCTTTATCGCGTGATACTTTTGATTTAGTTGTTATTAATACAAGAAAAACCCAAAATTCGATGATGTCGTATCTTCTTCAATACGATTCGGTCTATAGAACTTTTGGAAAAGTTGTCAAGGAAGAAACTGACGGAATTTCCATTGAAGGAAAAAAAATCTTGACGCTTCTCAATGACAAACCGGAAAATATTCCTTGGAATAAATACCAGGTTGATGTAGTTGTTGATGCTACGGGGGCTTTTCCTAAAAAACCAGATTTGGAAAAACACTTAAAAGGAAGTGTCAAAAAAGTGATTTTGTCAGCCCCGGCTAAAGACGAAGAAACTCCGTTTGTCGTCCAGGGAGTAAACGACAGTAAATTTGATTTTAAAAAAGAATCAATTATCTCTATGGCCTCGTGCACGACAAACTGCGCCGCACCGATGTTTAAAGTCATTAATGACAATTTTAAAGTCGTCTCGGGATTCCTCACGACCGTTCACGCCATCACCATCAGTCAAAGCATGCTTGACGACGCCAATAAAAACGAGGGCCGATCAAGAGCCGCTTTTACTAACATAATTCCTTCAACGACCGGCGCTGCCAAAGCCGTCGCCCGAGTCATTCCCGAATTAAAAGGAAAAGTTGACGGAATGGCGCTTCGGGTACCGATCGCTACAGGATCTATTACTGATATATCAGCGATCGTTGAAAAACATGTAACGGCCGAAGAGGTCAATAAAGTTTTCAAAGAGGCATCATTGGGCGCGATGAAGGAAGTCTTGCGTTATGAAAATAAAATACTAGTTTCTTCCGACTACATCGGCTCCCCATTCTCTTGTATCTTCGACGCCAATTACACTAAAGTCATCAATGGCCTACCTGCGCAGGCAGGCAACTTGGTAAAAATCTTTGGCTGGTACGACAACGAGTGGGGTTATTCGACAAGATTAGTTGATTTGGTAGAAAAATTGACAAATTATGTCTAAAGTCACCTACATCGACGAAACAGAAATTAAAAACAAAACCATTCTTGTCCGTGTAGACTTTGATGTTTCTTTAAATCCAGACCATTCTATCGCAAATGATATAAGAATTCAACAAAATCTTCCTACTCTAAAATATTTATTGAAAAAGAATAATCGCCTTATCTGCGTCGCCAAATTAAACAGACCAAAGACAAGAGATCCAAAACATTCGCTCAAACCAGTAGTAAAAAGACTTCAAGAATATTTACCCGATTACAAAATAACTTTGGTCGACGACTTTCTTACGTGTGACCAAAAGATATTTAAAGAACAAAAACCCAAAGAAATTTTGGTTCTGGAAAATATTCGTTTCTACCCAAAAGAAAAAGACTACTCGACAATTTTTGCAAGAAAACTCGCTTCCCTAGCTGAGGTTTACGTCAACGACGGTTTTGCCGTCAGCCACCGGACAGAAACTTCGGTCATTGGCCCGCCAAAATTTATTCCCGGCTACGGCGGATTGCTTTTGAAAAAAGAACTATCAATGATTGATCAGGCGATAAAAGATCCTAAAAAACCAATTGTTGCCATAATCGGCGGAGCCAAAGTATCGACAAAAATCGGATTGGTTAACAAGCTGATAAAAATCGTCGATTATCTGATAATCGGCGGAGGTCTTGCAAATACCTTTGTCTGTGCCCAAGGTCTAGAAATCGGCACCAGTTTCTGCGAATATGAAGCAGTCCAACTAGCAAGAAGGTTACTTTCTTTGGCAAAAAAGAATCGGGCTCTGATAATTCTTCCCGTCGATGCCGTCGTTGCCGAAAGTAAAGATAATCATACGAGTGAAGTCGTTAAAATCGAAAGTATTCCTCCAAAAAAATCCATCTTTGACATCGGCCCGGAAACAAAAGCTCAAATCGGCGGCATCATCGCCAAAGCAAAAACAATTATCTGGAACGGGCCTGTCGGCTATTTTGAAAACCCTGTTTTCAGACAAGGAACTGATTTTGTCTATTATTCAATCGCCCACAATCCTGATGCTATTTCGATAGTTGGTGGCGGTGATACGTTGGCGGCGATTTCAAAAAAAGAATACCTTGATAAAATTACTCACATTTCTACAGGAGGCGGCGCGATGCTTGAATATATTGAAAAAGGAACTCTTCCCGGAATTGAAGCACTAAAAAGATAGTCATTTAATAATCTCAATTACTTTATCAACTTCTTCTTTAGAATTAATCGTATAGGGCTCTTTCGTTTTTAAAATACTTGGTAAATAATCTTTACCAACTACTCTATCATCATCTAACCAGTAAACATCTAAATCCAAATAAGTATTTTCATTCCAGAAGCTCCTTATCTCTTTATTAGGAAAAATGAAAATCATTCCGTCGGCGCCTTTAAGTTCTTTTTTGCTTTTGTAAAACATTAGTCCTTTTTGCCACTCAACAGAGTTTTTTGCAGTTAAGAGTTTGTAGGTTTTGTTGTTTAGTTTGTATTCTATAAACGGAGATTTTTCGATTGCAAAAAAATATAAAATAAAAAAAAGAATAATTAAAAAAGACGTAATTAAGTATTTTTTCATGAAGAGCAGTCGGAGTGGCGAGACTTGAACTCGCGACCTTACGCTCCCAAAGCGTACGTTCTGGCCATCTGAACTACACTCCGTGTAATTCATATTCTATCAGAAAATATTGCTATAATTGTAGTTTCCTATGAGAAACAATAAATCATTAATGACGATATTTTTGATTGTTTTCATTGACCTCTTGGGGTTTGGAATCATCCTTCCCCTTCTCCCTTATATTGCTGAAAAATACCAAGCAACGCCCGCTCAAATCGGGATTCTTACGGCAACTTATTCTTTTTTTCAGTTAATCGCTTCACCAATATTTGGCAGACTGTCTGACCGCTACGGAAGAAAGAAACTTTTAATTATCTCCCAACTTGGAAGTGCTGTCGGATATCTTATTCTCGGCTTAGCGGGAAATCTACCTCTTTTATTTCTATCTAGAATTATTGATGGAATAACAGGAGGAAATATCTCAATCGCTCAAGCATATATTGCTGATGTCACGACAAAAGAAAACCGTGCTCGAGGAATGGGTTTGATCGGAGCAGCTTTCGGACTCGGATTTATTTTTGGTCCGGCTATCGGCGGCGCCCTGTCAAAAATTTCTTATTCGACCCCAGCTTATTTCGCTACAGCAGTTTCTTTGATTACTGTTTTAACTACAATCTTCTTCTTAAAAGAAACCGTCAACGAAGACAAAGCTAGTCATTCACCTCGGACTAAATTTTCTTTAACCGAGTTTAAAAGAGTCCTCTCTCTTTATCCTATTGGGCTTTTAATTAGTGTATTTTTTTTACTAAATACGGCTTTTTCTATTATGCAAGGAAATTTTGCTCTTTGGACACAAAAAACTTTTAACTTTGAACCGAGTCAAAACGGATGGCTATTTACTTATGTGGGGATTCTGGCTGTTTTAATTCAGATGCAGGTTTTACCAAGAGTGATAAAAAAATTTCACGAAAATAATATTCTTCTTATTTCTCTTCTTTCTATGTTTATCGGTTTGACGCTTATTCCTTTATCAAAACATCCAAACTTTCTGTATGTTGCCTTATTTTTTATTCCCCTAGGAAACGGTTTGGCTAACCCGACTATCCAAGCACTAGCATCAGAAAACGTCCCAAAGGAAGAGTATGGAGAGACGCTCGGGATCATGCAATCGGCCGGATCTATGGGAAGAATTCTGGGCCCGATTATTGGCGGAGAAATTTTCCAAGCTCTTGGAAAAGACATCGCTTTTTATTTTGCCGGATTAATCATATTTTTCACTTTTGTATACTTAAAGTTGAAACTTAAATGAAAAAAAAATTACTTTGGGTCGTCATCAGTTTATTATTCTTGTTCGCTTTTGCTGTTTTTACTTTTTTAGTTAAAGAGGATATTCTCAACAACATTGATTTTGACACTACTGTCAGACTGCAGGACAACCTGCCGGAAAGATTTGATTCATTCTTGTCAAGCTTTAGTTTGATCGGCAGTTTCGAAATCCTCGCCGGGTTGATTTTTCTCGTCGCACTTTTGAGCAGAAAAATAATTTCTTTTTTTGTTTTTATTCCTTTCGTCGGCGCCCACGTCATCGAAATAATCGGCAAAGCTTTTGTCCACCATCCTGGACCGTCTTTCATGTTCTTTCGTTATAATCTTGATTTTCTTTTTCCCTCGAGTTATGTCCAAACAGGTTCATCTTATCCATCGGGCCATAGTATGAGAACTGTTTTTGTCACTTTTATTTTCTTCTATCTAATAATGAAATCTAAATTAAAAATGCCTTTTAAGTTTCTTTTAATCGGCCTGTTGGTTTTGTTCAACGGAGTAATGTTGGTTTCCCGCGTCAGTTTGGGAGAGCACTGGACGTCAGACGTCGTCGGCGGCGCTTTACTCGGAACTTCCGCTGCCTTTTTTTCTTATTTGTTCTTATAACATTTATTTTGTATTTTTTAGCCTCAATTAACCTACGAGGTTAAATAGGTAGCATATCGATAGTTTTTTATTGCTCTAATACTCCGTATGTATATTGATGTTGCGTATTGTCTACAGACAAACGTTGTTAAATATTATAGAAATAAAAACATGAGTAATAGATTTGTTCAAGGTTATTTTTACCATATTTTTAATAAAAGCATTTCTAATTTTCAAATATTTGGAAGAAATGAAAATAAGCAAAGATTTTTAAATGTTCTTGACTACTATGATAAAGAAAAAATCAATCTAAGTTTCTCTGCTTTTTTAAAAGATAATGAGAAATTTAAAGCTAATATTTTATCACCTAAAAATAATTCCTTTGTTAAATTTATCTCTTATTCTATAATGCCTGACCATTATCATCTTTTAGTAAAAATATTAGATGATAATAAGGTGTCAAAATACATTAGTGATGTTGAGAATAGCTACTCTAGATTTTTTAACTTAAAGCTTGAAAGAAAAGGACCCTTATGGCAATCGAGATTTAAAGCAGTAAAGATAGAAACAGAAGAACAATTGTTGCATGTTTCAAGGTATATTCATTTAAATCCAACAACCGCTAGTTTAGTAGAAAAACCTGAAGATTGGGAATTTTCCTCTTATAGACAAATAATTACCGATCCATTTATATTAAAAGAGTATCTAAAAGAAATACCGATATCTAATAATTTTACCTATAAAAGATTCGTAGAAAGAAACAAGGATTATCAAAGAAAGTTAAAATTAATTAAAAAGTTAATTCTTGAATAATCTAGCTTCAATCAACCTACGAGGTTAAATGGGCATAAATCGTTAATGTTTTACAATTTTTATTGAGGATAGGTTTTTTTTAGAAATTATCTTTACTTTTCCTCCAATAGGAAAAGTGATCTTTGGATCGGTGTGGCCGAAGTCGACATTGACGACGACAGGAATATTGTTTAATTCTTTTTTTGTTTTAATAATCTTTATTAATAAATCATCAGTCATTTTGCTTTTCTTTTGAAACCGACCAATTACTAACCCCTTAACTTTATTGAAGTTCGGTAAATAGATTAATGATTGGAGATCACGATCAAAAGTATGGGGCGCGGACTCATAATCATCTTCCAAAAATAAAATCGAGTCGGTCAGGTCGGGAAAATATTCTGTCGCCTGGAGAAGATTAAATGTACACAGATTGGCTCCAAGAATCGTTCCAGATGCTTCTCCTTCATTAATTATCAAGTGTCCCGAATTTTTTATCAATTCTCTTTTGTTTTGATCCAGATACCATTGATCGTCGCTCCAGTTTTCGCTGGCAACAATTTCAAATTGATCATCAGACATTAAACATTTTTTAAAATATTCTAAAGTATAGTCAAAAAATAATTTTTGTCCGAATGTGGAATAATGAGGTCCGGAATAAGTAACCAATCCGGTCTTGGTAAATATGGAATTATTCAACGCGGTGATGTCCGAATAGCCCAAAAAAATCTTCGGATTGTTTTTGACTAACTCCCAGTCTATATATTTTAATAGCTGATTGGAATTAAATCCGCCGATAACGGTAATAACAGCTTTGACATTTTTATCGGAAAACGCTTCATGTAAATCTTCAGCTCTTGATTGGATTGAGGATGAATTAAATTCATCGATTTCATTAACGTGCTTACCAAATGAAAGCTTCAAACCCAACTCTTTAAATCTTTTATTGGCAGTTTCTTGGATTTCTTTCCCAATGATTGACAACGACCTCGAAGGCGCGATCACCCTTACTTCATTACCCGATTTTAGTTTTTGCGGATAGATTTTGTTCATTTTATAATTATACGGTATAATTTACGCATGAAGAAAAAGCTTGCTCTTACCAAAAAAGACGTCCTTGAATTTTTGGCTGACAAGAAACTGATGGTTTTGGCAACATATGGAGATCATCCTTGGATTGCCAGCGTTTATTATTCTTTCGACAAATATCTTAATCTATATTTCATCACCACTCCTTCGACAATCCATGGGCGCCAGATGGAAAAAAATAAAAAAGTAGCCGCCGCCATCGTTGACTCTCACCAGAAACCATCGGACGTGAAAAGAGGGTTACAGATCTATGGAGTTGTTGAACGTGTTTCCGGGATTAATAAAATTAACTATGCGCTAAGACTTTGGAAAGATTTTTTAAATGTCCAGAGACCGGATATTAGTTTTGAAAATATGAAAAAAGGATTGTATAAAGGTAGGATGTATAAATTGAGACCGCTTAAAATCAAGCTCTTCGATCAGGAAAAATTCAAAGTCCCTGACGGCGAAGAACCGATTTTAGAATTATGAGAAATTTTGAATTATTGTTTGGATATTTAGGATCAACTTTTGCCGCCTTTTTATTTTTTCCTCAAGTTTTAACTTCTTTTAAGACTAAAAAAACCAAAGACCTTTCTTGGATGGGAATCATAATCGGAATGTTAAACGGAATCTCCTGGGTATTTTATGGATTATTAAAAGGCGATCCTTTTATCTGGGTGACAAACTCTATTCTTTTCGTAGGCGCATTTCTTCTGATGATACTTAAAAAGAAGTACGGCTAAAAATATTTTTTAAATTCTTCTTTGTAATGACTTAGGGTATATTGGGCGCCGGTGTGAAGAGGGTGTGGAAGATTGTTTAATTTGAACCACCCAAGTTCGGCAATTTTTTCCGGATCATTATTCTTTACTTTTTCTCTGTCTACTTTGACTAAAAAAGTGATAATGAGCCAATGGGTTTTTGTTCCGTTTTCTTCCCTCAAAAGCGAATGGGCTGGTAGTTGTTTTTCGATTTTTCCTGTGACTCCATATTCTTCTTTAACTTCTCGAACAACCGCCTGTTCTAATCTTTCTCCTATCTCCAACTGTCCGCCGCCAAAATCCCAATGACCTATTTCGTCCCGGCATTCATTACTCCGTTTATGAAGAAGAAAATATTTACCATCGTGGCAAAAAAAGGAAACGGAAACGCCGATAAAATCTACTCCTAGTTTCATACTTTAAATCCACTCGCTAACTCTCTAAGCTTTGCTTCAGGGTCTGGAGCGGTAACAAAGTACGTTGCCAAAAGGACTCCTTTCGCTCCGGCCATAACCGATTTTTTTACGTCCTCGCCGTCGTTAATCCCGGCGCCGATTATCAACGGATGCTTTAGTTTTTTTATCAATTCTTTGATCGCTTCTTCCTGCTGATCGATCATCGAAGTCGTGCTGGCGATCAAGTCCTCTTTCTCATATGAAATAAAATTAATATCAAACGAGTTAAATTTTTCCACCATTTCTACTGTATGTCCGATTAACATCGTTTTTAATCCATATTGCTTGGCTTTTTCTACTGTTTTTATAATCGCTTCTTCCGGGATTTTATGCTCCGAATGATTGATGAGAACGCCTGTTGCTCCGGCTTGCCTGATGCTATATGGAGAGATCCAGCCGGTATTTTTGCCCGGGTCGATTGGGTCGATGTGCTGGGCCCAGACTTCAATATCCAGTTCTTTTTTTATACGATAGACGTCTGTTGCTTGAGCACAGGCAATGATTGAAACGCCTGTTTCTTCTTGTACTTTTTTAACTGGTGAAAGAATTTTAATAACTTCATCGCCGGTAGTCTGTTTATAGGTCTTTAAAGCTAAGAAGATCATTTATTAATTTTATCACTTATTCTTTTTTATTTGTTTCCAAAAATATACGCTTCCTAAAACTAGAAATACCAATAAGGCTACCCAAGTCAAAAGCCCCCAAAATTGAAACCCCGCCATCATCCCGCCGTAATTTCCATAAGCCCAATTTTTCATCATATTCATCACCTCCTTTTTCTCGGGACAAAACCTATTGGTTTTTTCCCGACGATTTTCTGTCAAGTTTTATTAATTACAATTTTACCTTTAATAGTTGACAAATGTAAAGTAAAAAGATATTATTTTTCTATTACTATTTTCATAATAGTTCTATGAAAAATACATTGGTCGTCATAGTTCTTTTAGCTCTCTTAGGTGTTGGTGGATATTTTTATCTCTCCTCTCGCGGAATGATGCCGAAAGCTCCTGTCGGTACAGGTGGAGCCCAGTCTGGAGGAAATGTTTTTACTTCAATTAAAGACGCTCTGTCAAAATCTTTGAGCTTAAAGTGTGTATATAAAGACGAAAATGGGGTGGAAACAACCACTTATATTAAAGGTGGAGCCGTCCGCGTCATGATGCAGTCTGGAGGCGATCCCAATCAACCGAATAATATCATCATGAAGGATATGAGAATGCACATGTGGTCAGACGCCAGTAAAACCGGATTTGTCTATACCTTGGAAAAATCGGGAACAGACGAAACAACTTCTGGACAAGCAAATAACGAGCAACAAGAATCAGTCCTAGCTCAAATTGAAAAATATAAAGACGCTTGTAAGACAGAGATCATTGCTGATTCGATGTTTAGTGTCCCGACCGACGTCAATTTTCAGGACATGCAAGCTTTGCAGGAACAGATGATGCAAGGTCTACCACAGGGACAGTAAATTAGACTTGCAAAGTAAACAAACGTTCACTAGAATAGTTTTATATGTTGGAAAAAGTCAATGAAAAAGTGAGCGTCTTAAGTTTATACAATCACGAGAAGAATCACTTTATCCCTTATAAGATGCGTTGGCGCTTACGCGACTATTTTATAAAACGCCTCGCCTACTATCATAAAATCAGAGAGGGTAGAAATATTTTCCACATATTCCACGTCACCGACGGCAACCTCGACTTTAAAATCCGCCTGGATGCGGAAAATTTAAATTGGATTCTCGAGGAAATTTCCGATGGATCTTCAAATTAATCACGATCCGCCGACTATCATGCATATTGATTTGAACTCCTGTTTTGCGACAGTCGCCCAACAAGCCCACCCGCGACTTCGGGAAAAACCTCTCGTAATTGCGGCTTATTCTACGCCAAGCGGGTGTGTTTTGGCATCGTCAATAGAAGCAAAAAGATTGGGGATCAAAACTGGCATGAGAGTTAAAGACGCTAAAAAAATTTGCCCTAACGTCATTGTTAGAGAAAACGACCCTGAACTCGTCCGCGACGTCAGCGATAAATTTATGAAAATATGCAGCGGTTATTCACCCAGAGTCACACCCAAGTCTGTAGACGAGATCGTTATTAATTTTTCCGAAGCCAAAAATTACTGGAAAAAATCATTGACACAAATAGGGCTCGAAATCAAAAAACGTTTTCTTCAAGAAATCGGCGAATGGATTTTCTGCAACGTCGGCATCTCAACTAATAGAACTCTTGCCAAACTTGCCTCTTCTCTCCATAAACCAGACGGGCTGGATGTTATAGATTATAAAAACATAAAACAAGTTTATTCGTCGATAAAACTAGTTGATTTTCCGGGAATTAACTTCCGTTACCAGGCCCGTTTAAATGCCGCCGGTATTTTCTCGCCTTTGGAATTTTTAGCCGCTGATGACAATTTTTTAAGAAAGATTGTCTTTCAAAGCATCGTCGGACATTATTGGTATCTTAGACTGCGGGGGTATGAAGTCGACGACTATGAAACGACGAGAAAAAGCTTTGGTCAGGAATATTCTCTCGGCCAAAAAACCGCTGACCGAGAGAAACTATCTCAACTATTGATGATGCTGACGGAAAAAATGGGACGCCGCCTCCGGGCGTCATGCCAGACTGCCCAAGGAATCTATCTTGGTATTCTTTATGACGACTGGACTTTTTGGCATAAAGGAAAAAAATTTAATGAATCTTTATATACTACCCAAGAACTTTTTAAAAAAGCACTGATAATTTTTTCCCAACAGCCAGTCAAGAAAACCGTCAGAAAAATTTCCATTTCCTGTTTCGGCTTGAGTCCGGTCGGCAATCAAAATTTGACTTTGTTTGAGATGGATCTTGAGAAAAAGAGAAGAATCTCTTCGGCTGTCGATGACATCAATGATCGTTGGGGAGAGTATGCGGTCGCCCCCGCCTTGATGTTGGAATCTAAAAAAATCATCCTCGACCGGATCGCTTTTGGGAACCGCGACTAAAAACTATCTATAAATAGCGTGCGTCCCAACCGAATGGAACCAAACAATATTTGTATCAGCAAATTCAAATATTATTCTGTAATGAATATCTATTGAAAAAGCGTAGAATTCACTCAACTTGCCTTTAAGTTTATGAATTTTTAATTGAGAATCAAAAGGATTTTCTCTGAAGATTTTTTCTTTTTTCTCAGCTAATAACTTAATTTTAATAGGTAATCGCCTATATTCTTTTTCAAACTTACTCGAGTAATAAATCTTCATCTTTCTTACATTATCTCAAATCCGAAAGAGTTTTCAAAAATTTACCTTTGCCTTTTCTGAGTTCATCACGACTTCTCTCAAGATCAACTGATAATCTTCCCTCCATCCACATCCTTAAAAGATTTCTAAAAAATTCGCTCTTACTGGCGAATCTGCCGCTTTTGACTTCGCGGTCAACGACTTTAGTTAAAGGAATAGGCAATGAAATATTGATAATATTTCTCATGTTTTGTTTGTAATAATTTGTAATATAAATTATTACAAGTATAATCTGTCATCTTAGTTTTGTCAACTCTTAAAATAAGCATTAAGCAACCCTGTTTATTGGAGTTCTTTTCACCCAAGAAGTTATATTATTAAAAGCAATATCAGTTCGTTTAAGAAGAGCCTCTTTTGTAGCAAAAGCAACATGTGGCGTTAAAACGGTATTTTTTGCTGTCAGCAAAGGATTGGTTGCATCAACTGGTGGTTCTTGAACAAAAACGTCAATTCCGGCTCCAGCGATTTTCCCAGAATTTAACGCTTCAGCAAAAGCCCGTTCATTAATAGTTCCACCTCTTGATGTTTGAATAACAATCGTTGTAGACTTCATTAAATCAAATTCTTCTTTGCCTATTATATTTTCAGTTTCTTTATTAAAAGGCGTATGGACTGTAATTATATCGCTCTCTTTAAGGAGAGTTTTTAGATCAACATAATTTAATCCGAGCTTAACTGCTTCTGGTTTTTCAGAACGATTGTATCCTAATAATTTACAACCAAAGGTCTTTCCGATTTCAGCCACTCTCAATCCAATCGTTCCTGTTCCGACTATCCCCAAAGTTTTACCATTGAGTTCATTACCAATTAATCCTTGTCTTGTTCCTTGTTTTCTAATAACATCATTACAAGAAATAATATTTCTCATTACAGAAATAATTAATCCAAAAGTTAATTCTGCTACAGAATGAGTCGCATAACCAGCAGAATTACAAACAATAATGCCTTTTTTCTCGCAAGTTTCTGTATCAATATGATCAAAACCAGTAAAAGCAACTGAAATCATCTTTAAATTTGGAGAAGATTCGATTGTTTTACCGGAAATCGGGTAATTTACAGCAATAACTATCTCTGCGTCTTTTATTCGAAAGATAGCATCGTCTTGATCTTTAGGTAATGAATCGAAATAAATAACAGAATGCCCTGCATTAATTAAAGCTTGCTTATGTTTTTCTAAAACATCACTACTAATTGCAAGAGGTTGAAGAATGACAATTTTCATATAAAAATCATTTTACCAAATATTTTTTTGAATATATTGTGAATTGTTGAGAGCGACTTTTACTCCTTTAAATTTTACCCCTTCTTTTATAAGCATCTGTCTTTTCTTTTTTATTCCTCCAGCGCCCGAATATCCTGTCAAAGAACCATCCGAAGCAACGACCCGATGACAAGGAGTATCGGGCGCGTCAGGATTGATCCTCATAAAATAACCAACTGCTCGGGCCGCTTTTGGTTTTCCCGCCAATTTGGCTATCTGACCATAAGTGGCAACTTTTCCTCTCGGAATCGACCAGCAGATCTTATAAACCTTATCTTTAAAATTCATTTTATTTTTATAACAACTTTTCCTCTCGGATGGTTTTGCATTTTATATGTAAAAGCTTCTTTTGTTTGATCTAATGGAAAAACCTTATCTACCTGCGGTTTGATAATATTTTTTTCAACAAGTTCCCTGACCCGGCTAAGATGTACAGTATTAGTTTTAGTATTTATGGCAATCCCGGTAACGCCATATTGACTTGCTAATTCAGGACTAGGTTGTCCTTTCATCGAAACGATGACTCCGCCTTTTTTTAAAATTTTAAAAGACCTCTCCATTACATCTCCACCGATCGTATCAAAAACCGCGTCAAAATCTTTTAAAATTTCTTCAAACTTTTCCACTTTATAATCAATAATTTCATCTGCTCCTAGATTTTTTGCGAAGTCTTTGTCTTTTTCCGAAACAGTAGTCGCCACATAAGCGCCCAAATACTTGGCTAACTGAATAGCAATGCTCCCAATTCCGCCGGCTCCTCCATGGATCAAAATTTTTTGCTTTGGTCTTAATTTTATCTCGTCTTCTAAAGTCTGTACCGCGCTTGATCCAACCAAAGGCAAAGAGGCCGCCTGAACAAAGTCAATATTCTTCGGCTTAAGCGCCATCCTTTCAGGATTGACACTGGCAAATTCAGCAAAAGCACCTGATCCGCCAGATAAAATTATTGCCGTCCCGTAAACTTCATCATCTGCCTTAAAGTCTGTAACTCCTTCACTGACTTTTTTAATAATCCCGGAAAAATCACCACCCATGGTAAAAGGAAAAGGAGATTTTATCATATCTTTTACATAACCAGCTAAAATAAATGAGTCAAAGGGATTGATGCTGGCGGCATGAATTTCTATTAATACTTGGTTTTCTTTCAAAGTCGGTTCGGCAATATTATCATTTAATTTGAGGACTTCTGGCCCTCCGTATTGTGAGATTTGCACCGCTTTCATATAAATAAATTAAACTCTTAACTATTACATAACCAGTATAAATTACTAATAGTAAAAGTCAATATATAATTAAACATATGAAAGATATTGTTTTAGAAATTCGCCGAGTCTTGAAAGATCAGGCGGATGAAAAATATAAAATAGGCGCGACGAGATATTTTAAAGAACAGGTAAGGTTTTATGGGTTGACTATGCCGAAGACGGGAAAAATCGCCAAAGAATATTTCAAAAAAATTAAGCACTTAAATAAAAAAGAAATCTTTGCCCTTTGCGAAGAACTTTTCAAATCAGGTTATATGGAAGAATCAATGATCGCTGCCAACTGGACGTATTGGATCAACAAACTGTTTGAAGAAAAAGACTTCGACGTTTTTGAAAAATGCATAAACAGATATATTGACAACTGGGCTGAATGCGATACTTTATGTAACCACGCCGTTGCCGCCTATATTGAAAAGTTTCCTAAATATATTAAACGATTAAAAGCCTGGGCGAAGTCGAAAAATCTCTGGATGCGCCGGGCGTCGGCAGTCACTTTAATAGTCCCGGCCGCTCGCGGAAAGTTTCTTAAAGACATCTTTCAAATTGCCGATATTCTCCTTTTGGATAAAGAAGATTTGGTCCAGAAAGGTTATGGTTGGATGTTAAAATCGGCGAGCCGAATGCATCAAAAAGAAGTCTTCGACTACGTGATGAAAAACAAAAAAGTCATGCCGCGGACCGCCCTCCGTTATGCCATCGAAAAAATGCCAAAAGAATTAAAAACAAAAGCGATGGCTAAATAAAATTTACAGGGAAATCAGAATCAACCCGGCGAGGATGCCGGCGATGCCAAAATACTGGTTGGGTTTGATTTTCTCTTTCAAAAATATTTTCGCCAAGACGATTGTTACTAAAGCGTAAGCGCTGCCTATAGGAGCGACTATTGACGCGAATGAGCCAGAAGTCCCTAATGAAAAAGTGAAAAACGCGCCCATGTCGAAAATCCCTATAAGTAATAATAGTCCCCAGGGAAACTTTATTTTTTCAGGAACAAACTTCTTTTTTGAAAATAAAATAAGTAACGACAAAAAGATCAAAAGGAAAAATCTAAAAAGAAATGCCGGTAGAAACCAACCGAGATTCTTTGTCAAAGACGCCAATAAAAATAAAGCCACTCCCCAACACGCCATTGCCATTAAACCTTCTTTCACGCCGACTAATAATTTGAGTTTTCTATTATTAATTAATTCTTTTACATTTACCGAAACCAAGATTATGCCTATGGCAATAAAAATAATCGCGACCAGCTGATTAACCTTTAAAATTTCTTTAAGAAAAACTACTCCGAGGATCGCGGTTAACAAACCCCAAGAAGCGCCGATCGAGCTAACCATCGATACCTGACCTTTGGATAAGCCTTTATAAAAAGAGAGGTACGCGCCGATCTGTAAAACGGCAATAGCAACTAACTGCGGTAGATATGGATAAACCGAAGTAAGATCAAATGAATTGAGTTTATAAAAAAAGTAAACAATTCCAAGCAAGAATCCAAAAGCCTGCATCCAAAAGAGAACGACAACGTTCTCTAGTTTTCGATTAGCAATCGCTGCCAAAAATATCGCGACTCCCCAAAGTCCCATCGTCGCCAAACCCATCAAGATTCCCATAAATTAAGGATAATATAGTCCTTTATGTAAATGAATTCAAGAACCATACAATCTATCAACTCATACTGAAAAAGTAATATTTGAAAGACAAAAAAATGACAGTTAGAATAAGGCAATTAATAATTGGGTTAAATTTATGAAAAAGATATTTTCTATTTTATTGTTGATTGTTGGTTTTAGTTTTTTTGCAGTAAACTCATCAGCAGAGGAAAAAATGGTTTTTGACTCGACAGACAACTATCTAGGAGGCTGTCAGCTAACAAACAAGTCAGAATGGGAGCTCAAAGAAGATTTGGACATCGCTAAATTTCAGCTCTGGTACAGATGGGATGACGGTGAAACGACTTTGCCAGTGACCGTAAAAAAGGATGGAGAGAAGTTTGCCGAGTTTGCAGCTGAAAGAGCTGCTTGCGACCCTTACCAAAAGATGTGGTGCAACGCCGATTATCAGATAAACAAACTTTTTTCTAAAGGAAGCTATGCCGTAGAAATTAAAGACAGCCGGATGTGTCTCAAACCAGGCGGTACTGGTACTGTCCGATTATACAGCGGTGAAACTGTCAAGAAAGACGAGCCGACTCCGACGAAAGAGGTCCAACCGACCGCCTTTGTTCCGGCTAAGTCAACTACTACCTGCTCATGCAATCAAAATCAAACAACCATTATTGTTACGGCAGTCGTGTCATCGATCATAACGTCACTTTTGGTTTCTATGTTGATGAAAAAAATCAGATAGAAAGCAGGGTCCACTCATCAAACCAGACGCCGTCGTGATGGTCACGCGCCCAATCTTCGGCTTTTTTCAAACGGTCTAGATGTTTTGGTTTTGCTTCGCCTTTTATCAAATTAACTTTGGCATAGCCTCTCTCAACTAACGCTTCGTTTACCAAGATATCGCCTATCCAGACATAACCTAAGATTCTTCCGTATTTATCAAGTTTAACCCGATCGAGCTCGATCCTTGCTTTTTTTCCCAAAACCATTTCCTCATTAAATTTTTTTGCCTCTTCTCTCCAGCGGTCATTCCACTCTGGAGCATCGATCCCAAGATATCGGAGTTTTTCACCCGTTTCCAAAACAATCGTATCCCCATCCAACACTTTCGTCACCTTATATATCCCCTCTTTTGGATTTGGGAGAAGAATATTATTTGTAGGATTTTGATCCGTTTTATTAAATAAGTTTCGAAAAGAAAAACCAAAAAAGAAAATAATTATTCCCAAAAATCCTATCAATAAGTTTTTTCCGAAGTTTTTCTTCACTAAGATGATTTTAACAAAAAAAGCACTTTAATTAATTAAAGTAATTGTCAGCCTGAAAAATCGAGATTTTTTTGATATCATATACTTGTTCTTTTACATTTATTTTCTTATTTGATTATTTGTAATATTTGTTTATTTAATAATCCCCTGTAGCTCAATTGGTAGAGCAGATTCCTGTTAAGAATAAGGTTGCGCGTTCGAGTCGCGCCGGGGGAGCTCAACATTCGAACCGTTAGTGGCTGAGACCGCTTCTGAGAGGATTTTGAAGGTTTTGGAATAGATGTAGCTTAGTTTTCCCTCGTCTAATCGTAAGTCTGCAAATACCAGCCTGATAAGGCTTCGTTGCTCATCCAACATATCCTTTGCTTTGGCTTTGAGGTAAATCTCTTTGGCTCTTTGGGAGAGTTCGTAAATGTTAATGCCGAGATTCAGGTAACCTGTGCTTGCCTGGGAATGTCTTTTTATCGACTCGACGACTTCGTCCTTTTCCTCCGAATACTGCTTGAATTTCCTGTTGTAAAAGTCTGGGGTAATCTTCTCGTCCAGCTTATCGTCGTATAGTTTGTCCAACCGCTTCTGAACTGCCTCATAGCGGGCTTGTAGCTCGCCAACGGTGCTGTTGTGGTAGGCGATCTCGTCCTGGTGACTCTCTTTAAGTGCCTTTTTGAGCCAGTCAACTATACGGCTATTTTTGATCTTCAGGTTGTCAAGTCCGCCCAACAGCTGTTCTTCGACCTCTGGCTCTTTTGCCCAGGTCTTTTGGCTGCAGTTGTGGTAGTGGTTGCAATGCCCGTAATTATGCCCTTTGGCGGTTTCCCAGGTGATTGACTTGCCACATTCGGCGCATTTGATAAGTCCCTTGAAGAGGAATAAGTGCTTGCGATATTTGGGAGTAGTTTTGCTTTTAAGCATTGCTTGAACTTTATCAAAAAGCTCTTTGCTTATCAAAGGCTCATGTTTGCCTTCGTAGATCTCATCGTTCCACCTGATTTTACCAATGTAGAAGGGGTCTTGTAAGAGTGAGTGGATACGGCTGTTTGCCAGCCTGTTACCCATCGGAGAGCGCAAACCTTCTTCGTGGATGGTTTTTGCCAACTTCTTTATGGAGTAATCTCCCGTAGCATAAAATTCAAACATCTTTCTGATCAGTGGAGCTACTCCTTCGTCTACAAGATGGATTTTATGTCCAGTCTCGCCGACGGTCTTGTAACCATTTGGTGGTTTGGTTGGTATCCAGCCCTGGGCGATTTTCTCCTTTTGCCCCTTCTTCACATTCTCCGAGAGGAGTCGGACATAATACTCGGCTGTTGCCACCTTTACCCGCCACATAAACCATTCGTGGGATCGTGACGAGTTGTGGAGGACACAACCCTCTTTTGCCAGGTGGACTTGGTGGTTTTCGTTCTCTGTAATCCACAAATCGATAGTAGGGACATCGGAGAAATTCCTGGTTAGGCGGTCGGTTGTTTCTACGATGATGGTGGGGATGTCGTGCTTGCGGACATAAGCGACCATCTCTATGAAGATTTTTCGCTGAACCTTGCCTGCTGCGGACTCGGAGACGGCGAAGACTTTGGCGACTTCCAATCCTTGCTTGTTGGCATACTCTCTCAAAAACTTCTCCTGGGCTGGCAGTGAGTAGCCTGTTTCTTCCTGTTCTTTGCTGCTTACTCGGCAGAATATGGCAGTTTTCATAGTAATTTTTGTCCAACACAGAATATAAACAAATTGTTTGGCAATATCAAGCAATGGTAGGTTATCATGGTAATTTAGCCTCAATCATTCCTTTATATTTTCTGCTTCGGTATTCAAGACTCAGGCAGTTTCGACAACCAACTTTTCCAGTAATGGGGTGTTTATAAAGAACGGCTATTCTTGCCTGACAGCCTGGACATTTGAACCAGAACCTGATGCCGTTATTGTATGTTTTGGAAGTTGTTAGCCCGACCTTTACACCCGATGTCTCAATTTCAGCCTCAAGAAGTGCTTCCTTAAGTTTTTCTCTAGAAGACCTCAAAATATCCTGCATTCGAATCCGTTGACAGCTCTCGACTAAAAATTTGTTTCCTGAATAATTTGGCTTAAATGGTTTCATTTTGCTTTTCCTCCTCTCCTTTGCCTGGCTTGTTTTCAACATTAAATTGTTGGTTTTGAGCTACAAAGGCGGTTTTGGTTTTAACATTGACCTCCAGCTGTGGGGCTTTGATTTGTTTAAGTGTTTGCAGCGCTGTCAGAAATTGTCTGTTTGCACGATCTAGCTCTAAGCCGATAATTTGTATCCGCTTCAAAATAAGCGGATAGGTTTTTATATCCATAACCTGCATACGACCTGTGGTTTCCAACATGGCGTGGAGTCTTCTTGAGTAGTCGAGAATATGCTCGAAGGCGATTACAACCGTTTGAGCGAGCGCTTTCTCTGATGCGGTTTGACAGTTGTATTCTTTATAAAGTTGGATACCAAATTCGGTTGCCCTACCATTACTCCAATCAGTTACAAGCTCCCGAAGACAAGAAAAATTATCGAGGTTAAACAAAGACCCCATGTCCATAACAAGTTTTCTTGCCTTCTTTTTAGTGGGATTACCTTCAAGATGACGATCTAGTTGCGCTTCTGCTCCGTTGACAGGTTTGCTAAGGAGATCTTTAATTGCGGTTTTTAATTCAGTAGAATTTTCAGGCGCAAGCGCCCGTTTTTGAGTAACTTGCAACTTACTATCTTTCTTCTTCATGTTCATAGATAAAAATGACTATAGTAACTTATAAATACATTTCCTCTTAAAGGGAAAAAAGTGTTACTATAAATGTCCCTTTATAAGTCATTCTATAGTTACTATTGGTTTTATAAATCAATATCATCTAAGCTAACCTCCTCGGTTATGGTTTCTTCTTTCTCGTTTTGGGTTGGGTTTTTACTTCTGGCTAAACAGTAAGCATCGTAAATTTTCTCTATGACAGCCTCGTATAGCTTATTATCATCGATAAAAACGATCTCCCAATACTTCCCCATAAACTTGTAGCTGGGAGCTTGAAACCAAAGGTATTCCTGAAACTTTGGGTGCAATCGATCAGATTTTAGGACTTTCCAACCATGCTCTTTCCAGACATCAGATAGTATGATTGTTGCCTGGGCAAGTATGGTTTCTGATTTCAAGAGCTTTATTTTTACTGTTATATCGTCAATTGTGATTGTCATGGTTATTTATGGTCATATTAATTTTTCTTTTGCCGCCCCATTTTTGTTTTAAGAATTTTTCAAGCTCATCTTTCTTTGGACAGTTCTTCTTATGGTCAATCAATGCAAGCACTTCGAAAAAATCTTTCAGCGTGTTTGCCAATATTAATGCTTCGTCTTGGCTTAACTTGATGCCAAATTCTGCCTGCAAAATTACTTTCAATGCACTCATTAATTTGTCACTTACTGTTTCCATTTTGTTTACCTCCCTGGATTTCGATTGATTCGACTTTTAATAAGGTTTCAACGAATACCAACAAATTAGTGCCTATTTCTGTTACTTCTTGAAGGGATAACTTCAGATGGAAGTCTTCTTCAAGTATTTGTTTTAGTTCTAGTAATAAATTTCTGCTTATCATGATTGTTATTCGTTCGCATACAGGCGTGCCTTCACGGCGCGCAACTGATTAAAATAGGTTTGTGGCGAGATTTTGATTTCGTTTCGGAAATACTGGTCAATCAGCTTTTCCAGTTCAGGAGTTTTGCGGAAGATAAATACAGCCTTGCGAGGATTGGAACGGTCAATGTCCTCAATTGGGCTGAATAAGGAAATTGTTGTGGCAAGAGACAAGTCGCTTGTCTGATAGTAATGCTTGTTTAATTGCTGGTTCATAGTTATAAAATTGGCTAGAACTTTTTTGTCCTAGCCATATCCTACGGGATGAGATTAAAAGCAAGTCAATTGAAGAAAACTAACGCCGATTGATGCTATTTGCCAGCAAATGGAGGTTTTTGAAACTTAGCCTATTGTTAGAATGAAACCCTTTGAGATTTGAATGTGTATCGGTAAATTCTCAAATTCGCCTTTTAGTTTTGTGAGCGTATCTCTAATCCTTCTGTTAACCACCCAAATCTTTTCTCTACCAGGATAAGTAAGACCAGACTCAAACTCATAAAGTGTTTTGTAGTCAACTTTCTGTCCGTAATTTTTCCAAAGACACATAAAGTATCGGTATTTATTTGACCAGTTGTTTGGGAAGGTAAAAACCACTTGATTGAAGTTTGTTATGTTTGGTTGGCGCTCATCCGCTTTTAGTCTCCAACCATTGGGTAGTTGAGCTAGAGTGGGAGTTCTTCTTGGAGAAATGACAGATTGCTTGATAAGGTCGTTCACCTTAATAGTAATCATCGCCAAAGGATAGGTCACTTGCGTTTTTTTATCTGGGAAGACAAACCCTGCAACTTCGTAAGGTTCTGATTCTGCTATACCCATTCTGGTTATTGTTATGATGCCCTCTCGCTCTAACAATAGAAGTGTTTCTAAAAAAGTTGTTCTATGATCTTCCTCCCCAAACAAGTTTCCATTTCTTCCTTCAAGTAAGTTGATTTCATAGTTTATGTTTCAAATAATGGGTCTATAAACGGCAAATTTTGTTTTTTAGACTATCCCATAATCTTTTAAGATCTTGACGTTTTTTTACTCTCCTAA
>LBST01000013.1 GCA_000991135.1 Candidatus Roizmanbacteria bacterium GW2011_GWC1_37_12
CAATCGGCCGTCACCGACTTGGTTTTATAGTTAATGATGATAATCGACAAATCCATTACTGAAACAGCCTCGCCCGGCCCAAGTGGTAATTTAAAACCTTAGCCCGACGGTGGCCGATCGGTTCGGCCGGCACGCCGGCAACGATGGTTGAATCCGGAACGTCTTTGGTGACCACGGCTCCGGCGGCAACGACCGCTCCCCAGCCAATGGTAACGCCGGGCAGAATAATCGCTCTGGGGCCGATGAAGACATAGTCAGCAATCTTAACCGGCGCGGTTATTGGTTCGAACGTGGCCGAATGAATATCGTGCTCACCGTTAAAAATCATCACTTCGCTGGCAATGTCGACGTGACTGCCGATAAAAAGTTCAGCTCTTCCGTCAAGAACCGCTCCCTCGCCTACAATCGTATCCTCGCCAATCGTTATGTTTCTCGGGTCATAAAATCTCGCTTTCATGTGAATAGTTGATCCTTTTCCGATTTTGATCCCGACCATTCTATAAAAAAATCTTCGGCAGCTATGGCTGGGAATGCATCCTACCAAATGGAGCAAAAAAACCTCAAACTCAAGAAGGATATTTTTTATCCTATTTACGATTTTTCCAAGAACTTCACCTATGCTTAAACTTCTTCCATCTTTGTCTTTAAACATAAATCAATTATAGCAAAGCAGCAAAAAATGGCATATTGAAGTTTTTCTGTTGTCTTATGAAATTATTTATGATTCAATTATTATTTGTTATTTGTGGATTTGTTATTATTTATTTATGTTCTATCGCTTGATCGTCATTGAAAATTCCCTCATTGATAAATCTATCCTCAAGAAATATCCTGTTCTTTCGGAAACCGTTTTTGCCGCCAATGATCCCGAGCGAAAATCACGAATGCTCAAAATCCGCGTTCCTGATCAGGACATTGACGAACTCGTTAACTCGTTAACTCACAACTTAATAACTCCCTATTATTGTCACCTCTATGTCGAAGATCCAATAGACGATTCACTCATCGTCATTTTCTCCGGACAAAAATTCTTTGCCAAAAAATCCAACTACCAAAACGCCAAAGCCTACGGCCTCTCCCACGGCGTCACTGAAAATGAAATGCAGATTTCTCCTGTAGAGGTTACGAAGGAAGAGTGGTAAATAAATTGAGAATTTTACACCTCTAAGGTGGGAATATAATTAAAAACTTATTCCTTCAGGAATCATAATTCTAAAGACCTGTTTTTTCTCTTCTTTGACAAAAACCGATCCTTCCTCAAGTTTCAGCTTTTTCTCAATTATTTTAACGAGAATTTTTTTCGTTTCTTCTATTTTTCTATTTTTAGGTTGATAGTAGTAATTATTAAAATATCGGTCAGATGTCACAAAGAAAAAATGAATCGGGTGTTTTGACCTTTTCGCTTCACGTTCTACGTAATACGCAAATGCTCTCTCTTTTCGAAACCGGTAATGAAGAAAGTTATTTTTGAAAAGCAAAGAAAAAGGAAAATACCTTGTGATCACCGGAATGATTTTTGGAAGATTTATCAAAAAAACCATCGGAACAAAAAATATGATTACTTTTATCAAATCAATCGTATTGACGTTCTTGGTCTTTTTATTCAACCTCTCAAACGAAGGATAAAAATTATCTACAACAAAATCAATCACCTTTCCTAGTTTAATCATCTATATATCCTGATTATGCACTAGCAGTAACCCCAGTCAAATTTCAATTTCTCAGGTGGGAATACTTATTGGAAAATAGGCTTTAGGTTATTATAATAACTAAACTTATGGCAGAAAGAGGTAGTCTTGTAAGAAGAGAGTCGCTTCAACCTTCAGAATTTCAGGGAATTTTTATTCCAACCGTAACTCCATTTAAAAAAATGGGTAATCAAACTCACTTAGATTTGCCTAGTCATATTAGACACATTAGATATTTAGCTGATCCATTATCACAAGCTAGCGGTCTCTTTTTAGGAAGTAATGCTGGTCAAGGAAGGGATATGTCTCTGGGTATTTTAAAATTATCAATTTCAACCGGTATTGAAACAGTTCGAAAAACTAATCATGATTTACCAGTTGTAGTTGGAGCCTTAAGAAGTAGTCTATCTGAAGTTATTGAGGTCGTAGAATTTGCTGAAATTAGTGGAGCTGATGCAATTGTTATTGCTCCTGGACTTACCAAAGGTGTAGCTTCTGATATATTAAAAATTATTAGTGAAATAACTGATCTACCAATTATTATCTATAACAATCCAGGATTTCAAGAAAGACGAGATTTACCTCTTGAATTTCTAAAAGAAGCAGCTGAAAACCCAAAAGTAATAGGGATAAAAGACACTTCAGGTAAAGAAGAATATTTTCAGGAGGTTTTGAATATTTTCCATGCTAGAGGAAAAAAAGTCATGCAAGGTGATACTAAAGCAGGATTAAAACGAAGTATTCTTGATGCTGATGGTATGGTTCCGGTTGAGGCAAATCTTTATCCAAGAATATTAGCAGAGATATTTGACAGAAGCCATAATTATCAATATCCAAACGATTTAGAAAAAGTTTTACAATTAATTGGTCAAGCAAAAGGAGATTTTGGTGGAACAACAGGCTACATCATTCATAGACTTTGTGAAGAAGGAATTTTCGAATCTGAACAAACTTACCCAAAAGAAAATTAGATATTGTCTCTAAAGAATTTTTCGTTTTTTATCCTATAAAAAAATGTGCTTGAAAATGAACTTTCGTTCACCTATTCTTAGATTAAATGCATTAGCAAATCTTTAAGATTTAAAAATGTATAGCATATAATGTATATATGAAAAAGTCGACTAAACAAACTTTAAGTAAATACATTAACAGAGTTATTCAAGGTGATTGCCTAGAAGTAATGAGTAGTCTCCCAAATAGCTCAATAGATATGATCTTATGTGATCTTCCTTATGGAACTACTCAAAATCCCTGGGATAGTGTTATTCCTTTAAATAAATTGTGGAAGCACTATCTAAGAATAATAAAAGAGAATGGTGTAATCGTACTCAACTCACAAGGTGTTTTTACAGCAAATTTAATTTTGAGTAATAAAGAATATTTTAGATATAAAATCGTTTGGGTTAAGTCTAAGGCCACAAATTTTCTAAATGCTAAAAAACAACCTCTAAGAAAACATGAAGATATTTGTGTATTTTATAAAAATCATAAAAGTCAACCTACATACAATCCTCAAATGACAAATGGAACTCCTTATAACAAAGGCATTAGAAAAAATCAATTAACTGGTAGTTATGGAGAATTTGGACCTGTTGAAGTAAAGAGTGATGGAATAAGATACCCAACAGATGTAATTTACTTCAAAACCGCAGAAAGCGAAGGCAAGGTACTACATCCTACCCAAAAACCAGTTAAGCTTGGAGAATACTTGATTAAAACCTATACTAATGAAGGTGATATTGTTTTAGATAATGCTTGCGGGAGTGGAAGTTATCTTATTGCTGCAATATTAACAAAAAGAAACTTTATTGGTGTTGAATTAAATAAAGATCCAATATTACATAAAAAATATAAAGTAAATTACATAAAAATATGTGAAAAAAGAATAAAAGAAGCCCAGTCGCAATTGACCCTTATCTAGATTCCTTCAAAATCCTTTTTTGTAAGTTCTTTTTCAAGATTTTTTATCTCTTTATTAGTAACTTGATTGTTTTCTTTTAACCATTTTAATAAATGATAATATTGATTTGGATGTAAAAAAGAAGAAACAGTCCCTTTAATATTAAGTTTATTTTTAATAAATTGAACGTGTCTCTCATTAAGGATTCCACGACCTATTAGGTCATAAGAAATTCTTAAAGCATCCACAGAAGTTAAATTGAGATCTCCTTTTTTATTTTTATCAAAGTCGACATCACTTTTTTCAATCTTTAGTAAATCGGTCAATTCGGATAGTCCGTTTAGATTTTTATTATAATACTCAATCTCTTGTCCTCTATAAACAAACCAGTCATTTTTTCCTCGTTCAGTTAAAGAATAACGAGGTAAATAAACGCCTTGTTTTTTAGCCCTTTCCTTAGATAACCAACCGCATACATAAAGTACCCACTTTTTCTGTCTTTTTGTACCTGGAAGCCTATCTTCTTTTGGTGTTTCTAAATGGGTCATTAGATAAATATCTGCGTCTAAATTATCGTCATATACTTGTCTTGCAAAAAGATTATGTTTCGCTTCTCTTGGTAATCCATCATCCCTCAAGTAAGTTTCTTGAAAAGGTCGCCCTCCACCTCTACATTTAACGTCTACTTTTACCTTTGACGGCAATAAAATATCATATCCAAATGGATGATCTTCTGGTTTTAATTCAGGCATCCTCAGATATTTTCTTATGACTATTTCTGCTAATGCTCCAAAACCTTGTTGTTCTTTACTTCCCCGTTCAGCTCCTTTACTAATATTAGCTGATACAAATTCTCCAGCTTTTTTCCTCAATTCAAAACCATTCGCATCTGCCAATTTTATAATGATAGGATGTGGCGGAGAATATTTATACATTCAAATTAATAATAACAAATTTTTGCTAATTTTCCATTTTATAGAAAATAGTCTACATTTTGAGGCTAAAATTGGAAAGTTTTATTCCAAAAACCTCGACTTCATGGAGTAGTTGCGGGAGCCGAAGATGAAACGCTGGCGGGTGTAAGTTATAAAAAGGCGCTCTTTGGCGCGGGTGATGCCGACGTAGAAAAGACGGCGCTCTTCCTCAAGAGAATAGATGTCGTCGAAGGAACGGGAATGGGGAAGAATCCCCTCCTCGACTCCGACGATAAAGACAACCGGGAATTCCAGCCCCTTTGCTTGGTGAAGAGTCATCAGGCGGATGCCGTTTTTGTTCTTGGCGCCTTTTTCGCCTTCGAAATATTCTGACTCGACCAAAGCGATCTGCTCGAGAAACTGCGGCAAGGAAGGAAATGCCACGGCCACCGACTTTAACTCCTTGATGTTTTCGAGCCTCGAATAGTCCTCTTCGTCATCAGGATTGTACTGCTTTAGATAATCCGTCGCCTGAAACACTTCCTCGATCGACTTTTCCGTGTTTTTGTCCTCCACCGAGTCCTTGTTTTCCTCATAATACTTTTTGAACTTTTCGAAGCGGGTCTTTCCCAATTTCAAAATTCTTTCCTTGGACAACTTGTCAACCGGATTGACTAAAAGCCGAAGATAGCTCAAAACGTCCTTTACCTCCTTTCTCTCGTAGAATCTCGTCCCGCCGATCAAGACATAAGGGATGCCATAGTGAAGAAACACTTCTTCGATCGCCCGCGATTGGGCGTTAGTTCGGTAAAGAACCGCCATCTCGTCCAGCCGGTGACCGGGTTTTAAATCATTGATCAGATTGGCGAGATAAATCCCCTCGTCCTCTTCGTTTGAAGCTTCGTAAAACACCACCTCTTCCCCGCCCTTTTTATCGGTAAACAAAGACAAGATCGGGTGAGTCTCGTTTTTGGAAATCACGCTATAGGCAAAATTGAGGATCGACTGGGTCGATCGGTAGTTTTTCTCAAGATAAAAAACCGCTGTGTTAGGAAAATCCTTCTCGAACTTTTCCAGATTTTTTATCTCTGCTCCCCGCCAGGAATAGATCGACTGGGAAAAATCACCGACGACCGTCACATTTTTGTATTTTTGCCCCAAAAGCTTCGTCAACAGGTACTGGACAAAGTTCGTATCCTGGAACTCGTCAACAAGAATGTATCTGTATTTGTCCTGATATTTTTCAAGAACCTGTTTGTTTTTCTGAAACAACTTGATCGTCACATTGATCAGATCATCAAAATCCAAAGCGTTGTTTTCTTTCAGCTCTTTCTGATAAGCCTGGTAAACCATGTTTGTGTCTGACGAGGCATAGTCGGAAAAGACTTCAAGATACTTTTCCGGTGAAATCAGCTGATTTTTTGCCGAGGAAATCCTGTTTAGAAGATATGAAGGCGTATATTTTTTACCGAGATTGATCTTTTTCAAAACCGATTTGACAACCCCTATCTGATCCTCCTCGTCGTAGATGAGAAAGTTCTTTTTCAAGCCGGCAAACTGGCCGTCGATCCGCAAGACCCTGGCGCAAAAAGAATGAAAAGTTCCAACATAGCCTAAAGAGTAGCTGACTCCTATTCTTGCCTTCATCTCGCCGGCCGCTTTGTTGGTAAAAGTTATCATCAAAATTGACTTCGGATCGACTTGATAATTTTTAATAAGATTGACTACTTTGGAGATGAGAACTCTTGTCTTACCTGATCCGGCACCGGCGAGAATGATCGAGCTGCCCCTATGATAAAGAACCGCTTCCTTTTGTTGAGAGTTCAATTGGGTAAGAATATCAACTGTCATAAAGTATAATTATAAATTAAATTGACCTAATTAACCTAATTATTCTAATTGATCTAATTGGTCATTCTTTAGGTCAATTAGGTTAATTAGAAATTAGAAATTTATATGGCTCTAAGAGTTAAGCTTTTCATTACTGGTTTAGTAATATTAATAATATTAATTCTCGTTGCTCGACCATATCTTGTTTTTATCAAAAAAACTCTCAAAATATCGATCGTCAAAACTCTCCTTTCAAAAGATTCGCTTGTTACCTACGACAATCAGGTCAATATTCTTTTGATGGGCATTGCCGGCGGCAGTCACGAAGGCCCTAATTTATCGGATACCAACATCGTTGTCAATTACAATTTTAAAACGAATAAATTGACTACCATTTCCATCCCCCGAGACATCTGGAGCGAAACTCTAAAAGATAAAATTAACTCGGCTTATGCTTATGGTGAGGCTAAAAAACCCAACGGAGGAGGGTTTGTTCTGGCAAAAGCAGAAATCGAAGCGATCGTTGGATTACCTATTCAGTATGCCGCCGTAATTGATTTTCAACAATTTAAAGAATTAATAGACTTTTTAGGAGGTATTGAAGTCGATGTAGAAAACTCTTTTGTCGACAAAAAATTCCCTATTGACGGAAAAGAAAATGACGAATGTAACGGCGATGAAACATTTGCTTGTCGCTTCGAAACAGTTTCTTTTACCAAAGGAAAAACTGTCATGGACGGCAAGACAACTCTCAAGTTTATTAGGTCGCGCAATGCCGAAGGAGACGAGGGAACCGACTTTGCCCGGGAAAAAAGACAGCAAAAAATGATCGACGGAGTAAAAAATAAATTAACAAAACTCATCATAAAACCTAATTTAAAAACTTACCAACAAGTCTATGATCTCCTAGATAAATTGATTAGGCGTGATCTATCAAACCAACAAGTAGCAATCATTGCTAAAAATATATTTTTCAAGGGAAATTCCAAACAAGAAAAGATCCTTCTTTCCGAAAACTTTTTTTCTAACCCGCCAATATCTGAAGAGTATGACAACCTTTGGGTGCTGATACCAGCTGACAAAACCTATACCACAGTTCATGCATATATTGATTGTAATTTAAGATCACAATCAGACTGCGAAAGTTTAAAAAACAAAGGAAAAAAGAATTAAAAACGAAGCCACTCCAAAAATAAGAAGGCTTGTATCGACAACTCCCGTAGTCGGCAAACTTGTTATCGACGTTGGATTTACTGTTAATGTTGGGGACAAATTGGTTTTGGTAGTCGGCGACGGACTAACAACTGCTAAGACCACTTCTGTTGGAGAAAGTTTTAAACTAGGTAAAGATGTCGGAGTTAATGTAGATTTTGGAGCTGATGTCGGGGTTGGAAATTTTGTCAGAATTACGGACGGCGTAACGTTAACAACGAGATCAACAGGAGCCGAAGGTTTTGACCTAAAACTAATAACAAAAAATAGGGCTAGTGTTAAAACTGATAGAGCCGAAACTGCTATTATCAACGTCTTCCTTTCTTTTTTTATCGGAACCGGAGCAGACGCCAAAGTAGGCGGCAACTTACTATAATTGGAAATATCAACTTTAATATTTTCATCAAAATCAGGGATCACGGGTTTGCCGGCTTTTGGCGTCGATTCTTTTTTTAAAAGGTAGACTTGATAGAACAAAAAACCGGCGGTTATAAAAAAAGCTAGTAGGCTGATTTTATTGAGATATGAAAGTATTGTAAAAGCACCCATATATTACATTTTATCCATAAAAAATGTCAGAAAACAAGGAGAATTCCTCCTCCTATAATTAAAAAGGAGATAGCTCCAATAATAGACCAAGTACTTGCAATCCCGGAAACCGGAGGGGCAGCTGTTGGTGTCAATGTCGGATAAGAATATGAGGTCGGAGGTATAGCTGTTGGAGAGATGACAATCGTTGGCTCACCGCTGGCCGTTCCCAATACCTTTCCCTCATTTCCTTCGTTGGCGACTATAGTAAAACTTCTTAAAATAGTCACTTCTTTTCCATTATTGTCTTTGGTTTTGATTGTAATTGTATGCAAACCCAAATCGAGATCTTCTGGAACTAGATAGTTCCAATTGCCATTTTTGTCACTGATAATCCTGGCCGAATAGGTTTTGTTCGAATTAATAGTTATAAAAACTTCCTCATTGGGTAAAGAAATACCCTTTATCAAAGGTTTTCTTCCCGGTATAAGTGAGTTTTCCTCTGGATAAATTATCCTAATTTCACTTTCATTGCGATTATTTTTAAAGCCAGTAGAAGCTGACAAGACATCAGCGTCTTGAGTAAAATCATAGTTTTTTCCGATGATAATAGTTTCTGCGCTCAATGATAGATCTTTCAATTTATTGACAATTGATGACATTTCGGCTTCTTCGTTGATAATTTCGATTCTGGCTTTTTCTTCTCCGGAAAAACTTTTTTCTTCTAATGTCGATTTATCATAGAATGAATTTAAAGGAATAAGCCATTCGCCTGAATCTTTTGTCAGCGTCGATAAGGGAACGGTTTTCTCGTCGACATAAAGCAAGACAGTCGCATTGACCAGGGGACTTAAGTTGGCATTTAATACTTTTCCTGTGGCTGGGTCAATCTTAGTTTTTGCCGAAGAAACTAGTGGCGTCGTAAACTCAAAAAAACTACCGTCAGGTCTTACTATTTTTTGATTTTGCGATATTACCGCATAATAATAATGAACGCCTGGCTTTAAATTACGAAGAGTGACATAATGATTTAAGTAGGGAGACTTTTTCTCATTAACGTCTCGGTTGTCAAGAGCGATATTAACTAGCGCATCGCTTTTTTCTCCATAAACTATCCACCCCATCTCTTTATCTTGACCCTGCCAATAGATAGTTACCTGAATTGGACTTAGGTTCGTTACCTCGATTCTTCTTATATTAGATTTACTAGCTTTAGAAGGTATGGCTGAACGATTTAATATGTTCAAAAATAAGAAGACTATAAAAATAACTACGAACAAACCCAACAAAGTAGGAATTTTTTTATTGCCCGAGCCGATAAAAAGATCAGAATAAGCCATCTTACTGGTTTCTATTTTTTAATGTTTCTAATAGTTCTTTACTTATTTTATAATTGTTAAGCGTCGGGATGTTTACTTTAGACTTAAATTTTTCTTCCGTCGTGGCATGATAAATATCAGCCACTAACCAAGCAACTACGGTCAAGAAAATACCTACAGACAAAAATAATATTTCTTTTTTATTCATAGATAATAACCATCAATCGCTATAATTACTTGCAGCTGACCCGAGGCGGTAGCTTCTTTGTCAAGATTGATAATCAAATTGTTAATGGTTTTCAGCCGACGCTGTTTAAATAGATCGTCTGTAAATTTCATTAGATTATCAAAGTTTGTTTTCCCTTCGATTATCAGTCTCACTTTATCTAATTTTTTTTTACTTTGCGAAAGACTGACCTCGTCGATGTTAGCTTTTCTAATCATAAGCGAATTCTTATCAGCGATTGTTTTGACGTCGTCAACCATCTTATTGACTTCAGGATATTCGGAAATCGCCTCGTTTATCAAAAATAGACTGTCGCGATTTTCTTCTATTTGAGACTGAATCGAAGAGATGTCCATAATTTTTTTTTCATATAGAGTATCAACTTTTACTAAATCTTTCTCTTCTTTTTTTAAAGAAAATGCTGTCTTCAAAGACGGATTAATAGCAAAGATGATAAAAACAGAAAAAATCAAAAGAAATAAGACTATAAAAGTATAATCTCTGGTTTTTTTGCTAAAAACTGATTTAGAAATGTTCATTTGAATTTGTTCAAAGACAAAATAAAATCATAACCAACCGCTGTCTTTTTGATACTCTTTAGTTCTATACTGGAAAAACGGTTTTCTTTTTTTAATAGAGCAAAAAAGGCTTGGAGATGACGCGAATTAAAAGCACTTCCGGTAATCTTTAAAGTATCATCATCCGATGTTTCAAAATTAGACAAAGTGACTGTTTCCGGAAAAATAGACAAAAGGTATTTTAGCATCTCGTTAAAATTCTGTTGTTTTTTTATGACTTTATTGATCTCTTGACTTTTTTGATCGATCCTACTCGCTTCATTAAGAAGGGGTAAAACAATTTCAACAATTTCTTTTTTTTGCATTACTGATTCTTTAAGGTCAATGATTTTTTGATCTATTTGAAATCTATAAAAAAAAACACCAATCACCACTAGTTGAGTGATAACAATAATATATCGTAAATAATTGAGCAAAAAAAACATCACTTTTTCAGCGATCGTCGTTTCCTTTTGCGGCAAAAGATTAATCTTGTATTTCATTTAGAAGTCTTAAATTTCCTAACCTTTGATTTTAGTCTGTCGCCTTTGTTTTTATGAATAATTTTATTCTTAACGGCCTTGTCTACTTGGGAATAAAAACGGCTAATTAATTCTTTGGTGTTTTTTCCTCCCCTTTTAAGCGAATTCAAAGTATCTTTATAGGCTTTAATATAAACAAGATTTTTCGATGTCTTTTTTTTGTCTTTCCTCATTTTTTTTCTGGCTGATTTGATTATTGGCATAAATATTCAAACACCTCCTTTTTCACGGGACAAAACCTATTGGTTTTTTCCCGACGATTTTCCTTAATTGTGTCGAAAGCTATTCTACCTTAATGTCACGCTTTCGACGATTTAAATTTCTAATTTTAAGCTTTAAATTAAATCTCGTACTCTTTTTCAAATATCTTCTCTCCGTATTCTCCTGAGAATTTAAGCGTTAATTTTATCTTTCCAACGACTTGGTGATAGACGCAGGTACCGGACGAGCAGGTGCCAAGGGTTAGTTTTTTTTCTATGCTCGATTTGCCTTCTGTCATGACTGTTCCAATGACTCCCTGCAGTCCTTGAGAGGCAGTCTGGTAAGATAATTCATAATCTACAGAGTCTGTTCCTGAAGGAACATTAGTTACAGTAAGACTTACTTCACGGTTTCCACTGACGCCTTCTAACGTCACTTTTACCGAACTATCAACCGTCGGTAAAATCTCTTCGGTCGGTTCAACATCGGTTGCCTGCTGTATCGATTTATTTCTGGCAAAAATTAAATAACCGACAATTAATAATAAAATAACCAAACCTCCGATCATTATATATTTCTTAAATTCGGGCTTCATAGGCAATTTTCAATTTATAATTTACAATTTTCAATGAATTTACAATGTTCCAATGATTCAATTGTTTAAAAATTGAGTCAATGAAAATTCAATGCAAATTGAAAACTGAAAATTGAAAATTATTTTAACTTTTCATTAATATATTCCTCTAATTTACTAGCATTCACTCTTTCTTGCCTCATCGTATCCCGATCTCTAACGGTCACTGTATCATCATCCAAAGTCTGATAATCAATTGTAACACAATAAGGCGTCCCGATTTCATCCTGCCTACGATACATCTGGCCAATATTTCCTGAGTCATCAAATCCGATCAGATATTTCTTTTTTAAGTCTTGATAAATTTTATAACTATAGGTTTTTAACTTATCATCTTTTTGTAAAGGAAATACTGCTGCCTTAATAGGAGAAAAAACCGGTTTGATCTTTAATACTGTTCTTGACTTACCATTAACTTCTTCTTCATGATAAGCATTGACTATCATGGTAATTAAAAGCCGAGATAAACCAAATGTTGGTTCAATCACATGAGGAATAAACTTCACACTGGTTTTTGGATCTCGATAGTTCAAGTCTACACTTGATGATTTCATGTGATTTTTCAGATCAAAGTCAGTCCGGTAAGCCAATCCCCACATCTCTTTCCATCCGAATGGATAATTATACTCGATGTCCATGGTTCTCTTAGAATAATGAGATCTTTCAAACTCTTCGTGTTCTCTCCATCGAATTTTATCTTTTAACAATCCTAGCTCTAGAGCCATATTCCACATAGTTTCCTTCCAATATTCATAAGCTTTTTCCCAGTCGTTTTCCCTAACAAAATACTCAAACTCCATCAGGTCAAACTGTAAGGTCCTAAATACTCCTTGACCCAATGTAATTTCATTCCTGAAACATATTCCTTGTGAAGCGATTCCAAAAGGAATTCTCACTCTCATTGAATCTGTAACCTGCTTGAAATTCATAAAAATTCCTTGGGCGAGTTCACCTCGAAGATATGCTAAAGACTTGTTTTCTTCAACAATGCCGATGTGAGTCTCAAAAAGAAGATTAAATCTTCTTGCGTCGGTCAAATCTATCGATCCGCACTTGGGACACTTAAGTTTATTCTCCCTGACTATTTTAGACAGTTCTTCAACTGACAACCCCTCGACTTTTTTGTTTAGTTTATCTTCTATCAAATGATCTGCACGAGTTCTATTATGACATTTCTTGCATTCAACTAAAGCATCATTAAATCCTGTTACATGGCCTGATGCCTGCCAGACTTTTGGATTAAGAATGACAGAGCTGTCAACTAAAACAATATCTTCTCTTTCCTGAATAATTCTCTTTATCCACCAATCACGAAGATTATTCTTCAGCAAGACTCCATAATGGCCAAAATCCCAGGTATTTGCCAGTCCTCCGTAGATTTCCGATGAAGGATAAAAAAACCCTCGTCTTTTGGCTAAAGCTATAATCTTATCCATGTTAATATGATGCGGATACTACGAATAAAGAAATGCGAATGATGCGGATTTGCTAATTCTGTATTTATCCGCATATCAGTAGATTCGCATTCATTCGTAGATTAGCATCATATTTTATTATATAGCAATCGTTGGGATTTTTTCATTAATTAAATCGGAGATGATTGCTTCGAGCTCTATAAGATCGTGGTCTTTTTTTGTATAACCAAGTTTATTTAATAGCCTATTGAGATAAAGAGGTAAAATATCATAATTTGATACTGATTTAGATAGTTTGATTAAGAACGATTTAGTAAGATTATAAACGACATCTTCTTTTTGATGTTCTGGAAGCAGTCGCTCCAAGACAAAGAAAAACTGATAAAGAATGTTTACTTTATTCTGATCTTTTTTCAACTCGGAGAAGCCGCTCAGAAGATTACTTCCTTCTAGGTAATTTCTATCTTTCTTCTTGTGTAGTTGAACGCTAATCAGGTTACCTGTCTCAAGATGAGGAGAACGCCTAGAAGTAATCTTTTTTACTCCTTTGGCAATTACGTTTACCTTTCCTTCGCTTTCCGTAAACAGACTTACCAAAACGTCTTTTCCCAAAAGACTTCTTTTTCTCAACACAATCGCCTCGGTCTTTAAGGATCTTGGCATAAGTTATAACGGTTTTACCACAACATCTTTTAAATATTGATTCTTGAAATCTGTTTTCCCGCCTATTTTTGTTTTTCCGTCGGAGACGAAACGAGCGGATAAGGGTTTTTGAAACTTATTAGACAAATTTTTGAGTAATTTTAATATTTCTAAAACCCGCTCTGGTTTTTCATCTGTTCCTACAGGATACGTGTCAATCCCGACTCCACTCTGTAGAGATAAATATATGTTTCTTTCGATGTTAAAATTTCCTTTTTCATATTCTTCAGTTAGTTCGAAATCTTCCAAACAAGGAAACATTAAACCGCAAAGACCAGTTGATTTTGGATTTTCTTTCTTGATAAATCTTGTAATCTTTGTATAAATATCCGTTGTAGTTGATTTCTCAAAACTACCTGATAGTTTTTTTACAAAATTTATAAAACTGCTCTTTCTTGTAAAAAGCGGGGCAATCGACGAATCAATTCCCAAGAAATCTTCTTTTTGCTTTAATTGATTAAATAATTGAAACCAAACATTCTTCATGTTAACTAACCATTCGTCAAGAGTTTGACAGTTCTCTGCTAAATCTGTCGGCTGCAGTCCGATTGAGAATCCGTCTCTTTCATAATTTGCCGAAGGGAAAAAAGGACTTGAAGACGGATTATTAAATTCATATGCGAAGTTAAACGTTCTAGCGGGATTATTCTTGATTATGTCAAACAAAATTTGAATGTCATCTAAGTTTATTTCCCTGTCTGTTAAGTCAAGATTAAAATGGATATCTGCTTTTAAAATATTTAATAAATCTTTTTTAAGTACTTCTTCGTCAATCGTCCCTATCCCAAAAATATAACCTCTACCTGAATATTTGTTTGAAAGTTCAATCGTTTTTTCGATGTTTGAAGAACATAGACGCTTTGTCTGTATAGTAAATTCTGTTTTTAAAAGCACTTCTAACTCATCAAGTTTTTTTAATGATTCTCTACTTGGCTCTTTTTCAAAAAGACAGATCGAGCGGATAATTTTATTATTCATTTCTTAATTATAGTAAAAAGAATTATTTTAACTTTTTATATTTAATCATACCTAACCCATCTTCTAACTTTTAATCTATTTTCTATCTGTTTTTCTTTAATTTGATGACAGGTTATTAAATGATAGGTTTCATCTACTTTATCGTAAGCAACCATAAAACAACGTGTTTTTAGTTTTTTCACGGCAATTAATGTTTTATGAAGATTGTCAAAAAAGATATAATCAGGTTTAATAACCGTTCCTTCAATTAATTTTTTAGATAAAGTTCGAAGTCTAATTTTACTTAGAAGATGCTTTGTATACTGAACGTTTATCATTAAGAATAAAACGTGGTAAATAGTCCGGTTTAATTTTATTTAATAATGACTTTGAAGCATTCAAAATCTCTATTCCTATGGGTTCCTTACTTTTGTTATATTCTATGACAATATTAGGTTCTATTTCCTCAAAATAATCCTCTCTTCCTGCTTTGAGGAAGATATATAGAGAATCAGATTCTTTGTCATATAAAACCTTTGATTTTTTCATATTAGATTATTTTACTTTAATCTCTTTGTCTTTTTCCAAAACTCCCTCAAAAACTTTTTTATTGTCTACTCTCACTGTCCATTCTTGACCGGTGACGCCCGGCTGTTTTTGAATCAATATCGAGTTAGTCGAAACATCAGACGGCAAAGTGTACTTGACTATAACAGTCGCCTTGCCTTGGGTTGGCACTTCAAGATATCCTTCAAAAACTGTTTTGCCTAGATCGTCATAGTTTCTTATCTTTTTCTGTGATCCTTGAAAGCTTTCCAACTTTGATCCTTTTGGCACATAGATTCTGATCCAGTTTCTCAAAGTCGCGTTTAAACAAAGCCCTCCCCGCTCTAAATTACAGTCAGAATGCGGATAGGGGTTCTTAAAATCAACTGTTACTTCACGACTTTTGCCTTTTGTCACAGATTCTATTTTTTCTGAAACGAACATATTGGCTTTAGCACCGGCAAAATTGACATTGTTAATATGAAGATAGTCGCCTTGATGGTCGTTTATTCTTCCGGCAAAATTGATCTGTTCGACAGATTTCTGCAATTCATTATTCACAAAATACAGCAATATATGTTTTTCCTCCATGTTTTTATACATCGTCTGCATCAGTGTTCCCCAGTATTTGGAAGGCGAATAACCGATCGCTTTATAAAAAAGGGCGTACATTAAATCTCCCAAGATCCCTTTTCTGTTTGTTTTGAAATAATTCACCGGTCGGTCAACAATGTCGAAAAGTGTATAGATGGCCTGTGGACAGTCGCACCTTTTATCTTCTTTTGAAGAAAAAGTCACTCCATTGACTTCCGTGTCGCCAAAAATTTCCAACATATCAACTAAAATCTTCGAATCCATGGCAATAATGCCATCGTACTTGACCTTGGCCCCACTGTTTTGATAAAGGCTGTCAAATAACTTAATGGATTCAAAATAATCAGGAGACAGATTGCTGTCTCTTATATAAAAAACGTTCACTTCTTTATGATAGGTGAGGATTTCTGTCGGTGTTTTTGGACGTTCGTTTATCGTTGCATCAAGCGAATAGATATCATTTGAGCTGGCGATTGTAATTTTTCCGCCTTTTATTTTCATCACCGCATAAAAAGTCAAAAAACCGCCGGTTGCCCGTCTTTCTTTGTCATTTTGATAAAGGATCAAATATGTTTTTTCCTTTTTACTTCCCAAAATTTCCGGTAATTTTTTTATCAAAGGTTTAGCATTAACAAAAAGGGAGGCTGTTCCTTCAAACTGCTCCTTCATATTGGCAATATTTTCTCTAATGAGAGTTTTGCCAAGTTTCTTTGGATATCGATTAGGATTGATTTTGGCGATTTTTGAATTGGCCATTTCAATATCGGCGGCAATCGGATCGATCTTCTGGACTAATTTATCTAAAGTCAAAACAGCTGTCTGGAGCCTGTCCTCGGCTGATTTCTCTACAAATGAAGTCCCGCCTTTTTTAAAACCTATTAAGTCTGCGTATGGCTCTATCGTGACAATACTATCAACTCCTGCTTTTAGTAAGTAGTTTCCTGCTTCAACGCCGTTTCTAAAATCTGACACATAAGGAATAAAAGATGCCCAATAGATTGACTTAGCGGACTTCTCAAAGCCGTCATATTGTTTTGAAAAATCATTAAGCTTTGTTTTTAAAAGGGTGATATCGTTCTTGGCAAAAACCGACTTCATTTCTTTAGCTGAAGTCAATAGCGCTTTAGCATTTGAACTTATGCTAAAAATCGGTCGAAAAATAAAAAAATATCCTAAAAGAAGAGTAATTAAAATCAAGAGTATTCTATTTCTTTGTTTTGTCATACTTTAAAACTTAGATTGCTCCTTTTCCACTCACCATTATAATGGGAGTTTTTAATATAATTTTTAAATCCTTCCCTAAGGATATATTATCTACATAATCGGCGTCAATTGCAATCCTTTTGTCAAAATTGACTTCCGACCGACCAGATACCTGCCAAAGTCCGGTTATACCTGGTTTGACGGAAAGAACTTTAGTCACTAATTTTTTGGTGTGAGGATATTCTTTTAACTGATTCTCTAATTCGTCGGGATAATAAGCTCTTGGGCCAACCAAACTCATCTCCCCTTTGAAAACATTAATTAGTTGAGGGATTTCGTCAATCGAATGACGACGAATAAACTTTCCCACCCAAGTAATTCTCGGGTCTTTTTTTAATTTATAGCTGCTTTTTTTATATTCGTGAAAGAGTTTTTTGAATCTTGGGTCGGTCCGAAGTAAATAATGGGCGTTAACAATCATCGACCTAAATTTATACATCTTAAATTTTCTTCCTTTTTCGCCTATTCTTTCCGGGACGTCGGCAAAAATAGTTCCCGGAGAATCTAGTTTAATTGCTAAAGCGGCGGCTATCGATATCGGACTAAAAATAACAAGAAGAATCAAACTGCTTAAAATGTCGATGACTCTTTTTAGACTTTTTTGATAAGCTTTTCCTTCCATTTTAAATGTGCCTTTCGTTTTTCGTACCTCCAAAACTTTCAACTAATTTTTTTACTTTGGGCATAGAAGTCTTTTTAGCAATTAGGATAACGTCCGATGTATTAACAATAATATTTTCATCAAGATCAACAGCAACAATTAACTTTTTGTCGTCATAGTTATAGACAAGGCTATCTTTTACGTGTTCAAGATAAACTTTACCTCTGATGACATTTTCATATTGATGTATTTGCAAAGCTTCTTTTAAAGCTTCCCAGCTCCCAACATCGCTCCAGCCGATATCTTCAACGATGACCATTGCCTGATCTCTTTCAAGTTTTTCCAGAATGGCATTATCAAAACTAACACTTTTTACTTTACCATATTTCTTTTTTAACACCTCTAAATAGTTTGATTCCTCGTAAAACTTAAGTATTTCTTTAGTGTTGTTATAAATTTCTGGCGCTAATTTCCTAAAAGAATCAAGAATGAATTTTGGTGTCGTGACAAAATAACCTAAGTTCCATGAATAGTTTCCAGAAGAATAGAATTTTTTGGCGGTTCTTTCATCGGGACGATACTTCCATCCTTCAAACTTATGAAAAGTTAGTCCGTTTTTTTGAACAATAACTTTCCCAAATTTAATGTAACCTAGATTAACGCTCGCAAATCGTGGTCGATGACTGATAAAAATAATTTTATTAAGATCCTTTTTAATTTCGGTGGCCGCAGATAAAAGTATTTTTTTAAATAGATTTACTTCTTTAACTAAATGATCGCTCCATAAAATAGCAATCGGTTCGTTAGGGTTGGATTTTGCAACAATTCCAACAGACAAGGCGATGGCCGGAGCTACGTCTTTTTTTTCTGGCTCAAAAAATAAATTCTTTTCAGGAATATTGGGTAATTGTTTTCTGATAATATTTCTATAAAGATTATTAGTAGAAATATAAATATCTTGAAATTTAAACTCTGGTAATAAACGCTCTACTGCTAGTTGTAAGGTGGATTTATCACTGATCAGTTTTTCAAACTGTTTTGGTGACTTTTTTCGAGACAGAGGCCAAAGCCTTGTCCCTGTTCCTCCGGCAAAGATAATTGCTTTCATAAAGCTTCTTTTTCAAAATATTTAATAAATTTTTCCTTGTTAAATCTGTCTATATTTTCTGGCCCAAATTTAGCCGTATTATTCTTTAAATTGTACTTGATAAGGGCGAATCTTTCAATAATCAGTCTCAGCGAATTTTCTGATTGCTCTTTAAAAAAAATTCCCGTCTTGCCATCGATGATAGTTTCTAAAGCTCCTCCTTTAGCGTATGAAATGACTGGACAACCGAAAAATTGTGCTTCAAGAGAAACATAACCAAAATCCTCCTCTTGCGGCATAATTAACGCTTCTGCTTGTGAATATAAATTAGCCAGTTCTTCATCTGTCAGTTTAGAAACAAATGTTATGTTTTTTTTTGAAATTTTTTTTAAATAATTTTCTTCTGTTCCTTCACCGACTATTATTAAATTAAATTTCGATCGATTAAACGATCGAATAACTAAATCAATTTTCTTATAAGGTTCTAGTCTGGATACAAGTAAGTAGAACTTTTGACTTTTGACTTTTGACTTAATATTCTTCCAGTATTCTACATCAAACGGCGGATAAACCATTTCAGATTTTCTCTTATAATATTTCAGACATCGGTCTTGAACAGTTTTCGAGATCGAAATAATTTTATCCGGTCTTTGACTGGCAACCAAATCCCACTCTCTTAAATGCTTCAGATATCTTTTATTAACAAAGCTTTCTCTAAAATATTCGCTTTGATGACTCCATAAAAATCGCGTTGGAGTTAGAAGATAACAGATGTGTTTGGTTTTTGGTTGGGTAATTACCGACTTGGCAAAGGCAGAAGTTATCGAAATTACCAAATCATAATCCTTAAAATCAAACGACTCAAAAGCATAAGGATAAAAAGGGAGGGAAACAATTCTGTTCCCTCTGATAAATTTTGGTAGTTTTTGGATAAAAGAGGTCTTTATTTTCAGATCTTTTGCCCAAGGAGCTCCTTCCGGATCAAAATACGAAGTATAAAAATCCGCTTCTGGAAACATTTCATGAAATGTCAACAAAACCCTCTCTACTCCACCCCACTTATCCAGCCAGTCATAAACAATGGCGATTTTTTGCTTCTTTGACATACTAATTATTATATCAAGCCCTAATCTGATAAAATATTGTCCATGTTTGTCTCTTTTATCTCATTTCTTTCTTTGATTTTCTTCATGTTGATTACTTTTGATGTTTCGCCGTATCTTAGAGGACCAGGAGTTTGGCCGCCGGAGTGGAGATGGCCCTATTTGTTTATCAATAGTTTCGATCGGATCTGGTTACCCTTGGTAATAATCTCGATAATATTATCTATTGCCTATTACTTTGAAAAACGCAAAGTTAAATTAAACCAATGGATCTTGTTGGTCTCATTAGTCTTATTGACTTATTTTTTTCAGCTATCGATCCTTTATTTTAGCCGTAGCGGTATTGCGGTTTTAATTCACCGAATAATCAATCCTGACTTGAACGGATATTTTACCGAAGCAATCAAAATAAAAAATCTCGGAGGATTTTTGGCAGATTATCAAAAAAACGTTCTCGGTTTTTCCATGCACGCCACCGGACACCCGCCCGGTGGGATTATTTTCTTTTGGTTTATAGAAAAAATAGTAAACGTTATTTCGTCTTTGAAAACACTCGTTATTAACCTAGCCCCAAAACATCCTGATGTTCAAATAATCTGGAATAATTTAACTTTAAGTCAAAGGTCAACGGCAGTTTTTTCGGCTTTTTTTATCCCTTTCCTTGGATCGCTAAATATCATTCCTTTATTCTATTTAGCTAAAAAACTATTCGATGAAAAAACCGCTCTAAGATCAGTCTTATTAGCAGTTTTTATCCCTGCTTTAACACTATTTACCCCTTTACCTGATGTATTTTTTTCTTTATTTTTTTTATGGAGTTTTTATCTTCTTCAAAAAGGACTTAAAAACAAAAGTAAAATTTTATTTTTTGCTTCAGGACTAACCTTTTCTTTTGGATTATTTTTCAGCGTATCTTTACTACCATTGATTATCGTTTATTTTTATTATTTCTGGAGAAACAATAAAGTATTTCTTTATTTTTTATCAGGCTTTTCATTATTTTATTTGATTCTATTACTTTTTAAATATAATGCGGTTGCAGTCCTTTATACTCTCATGACAGGATTACCAAAAAACAGAAGTTATTTAAGTTGGATTTTCTATAATCTCTATGACTTTTTGTTATTTGCTGGGATGCCTACAGCGGTTTTATATTTTACGATGTTTTTTAAAAAAATAAGAGAACCGTTATTCGTTTCTTTTACATTAATGCTTTTGCTGCTAAATTTTTCCGGAGCCGTCAGGGGTGAAGTCGGGAGAATCTGGCTGCCATTGATGTTTCCCATGGTTTTAATCGTCGGTAATTTTTTGACTAACAAACTCAAGCTTTCGACAAAAAGTTTTTTAATAATTCTATTGATTCAAGCGATTCAGATTATTGTCATTCAGGAGTTTTGGGTAACTTTATGGTAAATCTTCAAAGTACTTGAAGTCATTTTTTCAAAAGAAAATTTCTTTAGAATACTTTCATAGCTAAATTTAGTTTTCTTCTCAATGAAAATACTGATCTTTTTAACTATGTCATTCACATCATTCGGGTTAAAAGAAAGATATTGCCCATCCCATAACTCTTTAAAAACTTCGATGTTTGAAGCTATAATTGGCGTTCCAAACGAAGCGGCTTCAATTAGCGGCAAACCAAAACCTTCAGACAAGGAAGGATGGATAATTGCTTTGGCATTTTTATAAAAAAAGATTAAATTAGATAATGGCGGATTTTTAAACAAAAGAATCTTCTTGTTTAATTTTATTTTTCGCGAAAAATAATCATCTGGGCCAATTAAGATTAATGACGATTTTGTCTTTAATTTTGAAAATGCTTTTAAAAGATTTTCTACATTTTTATGTGGATAAAAATTTCCGACGTAGATAAAAAAGTTCCTAAATTTGTTGCCAAGATTATTATTCTCTTTTGACTGAAAAAGTTTGTAACTAACACCTTCATAAATGGGGTGAATTTTTTTGGATATTCTTGAGCCATATATTTTGATTAGTTCGTTTTTGACTGTATTAGTTGGTGTAATAATTTCAACCGCTCTATTGACTTGTAAACGCAAAACAACTTTAAATAAGAAGTGTTTTATTTGATAGATAAAGGGGTTTTTTGTCGAAGCTTTGCCGGTTTTAAAAAGCAAGGGGGTTGTATCATGAATAGTAACCATAAATTTTCTCCAATAGAAAATTGGGTAGCTAAAATAAGTAAAATGCATCAAATCAAGATTGTCTTTTAACAAAAGAGTCAAAAAACCTATCTGTTCAGAGAAACTGTGCCATTTTTGGTCAGCAATTCTTTTTATAATATATTTGCTTTTAAATCTAATTTTCTTGGCGTCTTGTTTACGTAAATATATGTAGTAAACCTCATTCTTAAATTTATTTTTATCAAGATAAAATAGAAGATTTTGGAGGTATGTACCAACTCCTGTTTGATAATAGAGTCTGGCGTCAATGCCGATTTTTTTCATTTGGCTAATTTGCTTTTCAAATCAATCGTTAAATAAACAAGTTTGTTAGTCAACCAACTGTGATTTTCGGCATAATGTTTTCGATAAAAAATCTTCATCGAATCATAAAAATGAAAGCTGGTCTTTTTTCTTATTTTTTTGTCAGTCTTTTTTAGCCCGGATACTGACTTAAGGTGAAGCACCTGCCATAAGGGATAGTAGATTATTTTGTAACCCAGTTTTTTTATCTGAAAAGCCATTTCAATATCTTCACCATAAGCAAAGTAGTCTCTGTCAAATCCGCCAATTTTATCGATTATGTCCCGCCTGCTAAACAAAAAGGCACCCGTCGGCACATCTATCTCATGAATCTCTCTTAAATTCAGGTTGACTAGATGATAACCGCCAAATATCATATTTAAAATTGGTATGTTCATAAATATTTTCTCAAATCCTAGAAAATAAGAAAAAGACCGCCAAAGAGTCGGAAAACCGCGATGGGATGCCGGGTCAATTTCTCCAGTTGACAGGACAACCTTGACAGTCAAAGCGCCAATGTCTTGTCGAGTTTCAAAAACATTTATAAGATCGTTAAAGTCAATGTCGGTAACGATGGCGTCGGAATTGAGATATAAAATATATTTCCCTTTTGAATTATTTACTCCCAAATTATTGGCCTTGCCGAAACCCAGGTTCTTCTTGGCCAAAATAATTTTTAAATTTTTCCAATCGTTTGCCATTTTTTTCAACATGGCAATACTCCCATCTTCCGACCTGTTATCAACTACGATTACTTGATAATTAAGAGGGTATTTTTTTAAATTTTTTTTTAGATTAACAAGACATTTGTTGGTGATTTTTTCTGTATTAAAGGAGACAATTATTATGGAAAGATCGATCATAAATAAAATTACCTCTTTGGTGACTGCTTGGCGCGTCTAGCCTTGCCACCAGTTCCAACTTTTCTTCTTTCTTTTTTACGAGGATCGCGCGTCAGGAATCCATTTTTTTTGAGCGCTGATCGGTAGTTTTCATCAACTTTAGAGAGACTTCTGGAGATGCCGTGGACGATGGCTTCAAGCTGTCCATTTTTTCCGCCTCCGGACGTCTTTATTGAAATCGCAAATCTATTTTCGTTACCTGTTAATTTAAGCGGTGAAAAAATAAACTCCCGATGGTAACGAGAATATACCTTTTCAAAAGTGTTATTATTGATATAAATCTCTCCTAGTTTTATCTTAGTATGGCCAACGGTTATCTCTTTATTTTTCCCCATTAGGTATAATCTTACTCGAGCAACTGCCTGTTTTCTTCTACCGATTCCTTCGTAAAACTCTAGATTTTTTGTCTTTTTAACCATCTTTATAAACTTTATAACTTTATAAACTTGTTTTTATACGGATGATTCTCATCCTTAAATACAAATAGCCTTTTTAGTCTTTCGTCCCTGTATTTATTTTTTGGCAGCATTCCAGAAACAGCATTCTTAATTATTAATTCCGGATTTTTTTCCAGGAGATTGTTAAAGCTAATTTTTTTTAAACCTCCAGGATATCCAGAATAGCGGGTGTAAACTTTTGTCTGACTTTTTTTTCCAGTAAGAATAACTTTTTTAGAATTGATGATAACGACATTGTCACCCATATCAAGATAAGAAACATAGTTGGCTTTATTTTTCCCCTGAAGAAGACGAGTGATTTCTGAAGCAATTCTCCCCAACACACGTCCTTTGACATCAATTAAATGCCAACCCCTTTGAATTTCTTTTAGTTTAACTGGTTTTGTCTGTTGAGTTAGATTTTTCATCTTTAACTTTTTTAACTGGATAAACCCATTCAATTTTGGCGATCTGGGCGCCGTCAGTCCCCCTCATACCGAGCTTGACGATTCTCACATAACCTCCGTTTACCGAGGAGAGCGCTTTACCAATAGTATCAAAACCTGTGTTGATTATTTCTTGATCCCCTAAGAACTTCAATAAATAGTTCTTATTGGCTTCTGATTTGATTTTCATTTTTGAAACCATTTTTTCTAAATACGGTCTCAAAACCTTGGCTTTCGCTAGAGTCGTTTGTAAACGGCCCTTAGATAAAAAACTAACCGCTAATTTTCTCATTAGCATTCTATTAGCGTCGCGTCCATAATCAAATTTTATTTTTTTCATTCCATGTCTCATATGTTTACTCCAATCCTATTCCCATTTTCTTCAGCTCTTCTTCAATCAGCTGAATAGATTTCTTACCTACTCCTTTCATTTCGATCAGTCTTTCCTTACCTACTTTAATCAGATCGGCAACCGTTTCAATCTTTTCTCTTAACAGCGCATTGATAACGCGAGAAGGAAGATTGAGTTCGTCAATGATGACCTCAAATAGCTTCTTGTCAATCTCCTCTTGCCTTGCTTCTTCTACGGTTTTTTCTTTTTTAGCCGTGGGTGTATCTTTTCCCGATAGAATGTAAGCAAAATATTCGCTCAACAATCCTGACGCTTGCTTCACCGCTGAAGTCGGAGAAATTCCTCCGTCAGTCCATACTTCCAAGGTTAATTTCTCAAAATTGGCTTTTCTTCCGACTCGAGTTTCCTCAACCTTGACATTGATTTTTTTAATTGGTGAAAAAAAAGCATCGACATTAACAAAGCCATACTCTTTGTCTTCTCTTTCTTCAACTGTCGAATAACCTATCCCAACCTCAACTACTGCTTCCAAATTTAGTTTGCCCTTATCGTCGCTTATTTCGCCTAAATATAAATCTTTATTGACCGGTTTAATCTCGCCTTCAATGTCTTTACCATATAAATTACCTAATTTTTTAGCTGAAAGTGAGATTTTAAAAGGACCACCATCCTTGACATCAAATTTAAGTTTTTTTAAGTTCAAAACAATCTCGAGAACCGATTCTTTGACTCCAGGAATCGTAGTAAAAAGGTGGGGGGCTCCGTCAACTTTTACTCTTGTCACCGCCGCTCCCTTTAAAGAAGACAAAATAGTTCTTCTCAAGGCATGACCGAGACTTTGGCCAAAACTCAGCGGCAATGGCTCAAAGATAAATTTTCCATAATTACCCTCTTCAGTTTTTTGGGTAAAAAAATTGGGTTTAAGCATATTAAGATAAAAAAATTTGTAATTATCGAGAATAATATTCAATTATTAATCTCAAATTCAACTGTTTTGATAATTCATCCATCAATGGAACTGACGTTAATTTCCCGGCGACAGCTTTTTTTTCCAACCAAATAGGAATAATAACGTCTTTATTAGCTAAGGTTTTCTCAATGTAGGGAATTTTTAAAGTCTTTTCGTTCAAAAAAGACACTTTTTGACCGATTTGTAATTGATACGATGGAATTGTCAATTTCTTGTCATTTATAGCAATGTGTCCATGAGTTATCAATTGACGCGCCGAAGCTCGCGTCGGAGCAAAACCCAAACGATAAACTATATTATCGAGTCTACTTTCCAAAAACTGGGACAAATACAAAGCTGTGTTTCCTTTTTTTATCACGGATTTTTTAAAATAATTTTTTAGTTGTTTTTCACTCAACCCAAAAATAAATCTTAATTTTTGTTTTTCTCGGAGTTGCAGACCTCGTTCAGATATTTTTCTTCTCGTTCTTACTCCATGCTGGCCAGGGAGAACGTTTAGTTTATTTAAAAGACGAGCATGGGATTTACTTCCAGGTGTCTTTAAACCTAGATCCGTTCCTTCTCTCCGAGCAATTCTATTTTTAGGACCTGTATATCTCATTAATTTATTCAGACCCTCCTTATTTTAGGTGGTCTAATACCGTTGTGTGGTATTGGTGTAATATCAACAATTCTATTAATTTCTATTTTTGACGCTTTGACAGCACGAAGAGAGGCTTCTCTTCCCGGGCCGATACCTTTAATAAAAATGTCGGCAGATTGGAAGTTAAAGTTTTCTATCGCTTTTCTTAAAGCCGCTTCAGTTGTCGTTGTCGCCGCATATGGCGTAGATTTCCTTGTTCCTGAAAAACCGTGCATTCCACAACTACCGACCACGATTGGGTCGCCATTTTCTGTAGTTATAGTCACCATTGTATTATTAAAAGTAGCGGTGATATAGATTCTTCCTTTTTCCACAAATTTTTTTGTTGGTTTTTTTGCCATATTATTTTATTGATTTTTAGCCGTTGGTTTTTCTTCAGTTGTCGTTTCCGCACCTGTTTTTCCCTGTTCCATTTTTGCCCAAGCTTCTTTTCTTAGTGCTCCGACGGTTTTTCTTTTACCTCGTTTAGTGCGAGCGTTTGATTTGGTCCTTTGACCCCTTACCGGCAGACCCTTTAAGTGTCTAAGCCCACGAAAACTGCCGATTTCTCTCAATCTCTTTATATTCCCTGTAACTGCCTCTCTTAGATCTCCTTCGACTTTATAATTTTTTTCGATTATTTCGTTGATTTTTTTAAATTCCTCTTCGCTCAAATCCTTTACTCTTTTGTGAGAATCAATCTTAACCTGTTCTAAAAGACTTTTAACATTATTCCAGCCAATACCATAGAGCAAAGTAAGAGCATAATCAATTCTTTTTTCATCCGGCAATGTGATACCTAACAATCTGGCCATTTACTTTATAAACTTTATAACTTTAAAAACTTTTTTCATCCTTGCTTTTGCTTATGTTTAACATTACTACAAATAACATATAGTCTTCCTTTTCTTTTAACCATTTTACACTTGGGACAAATTTTTTTTACCGACGACGCGATTTTCATAGTTCGATAAACTCACTACTCATATTCTATAGACTATTCTCCCTCGATTAAGATCATAAGGCGTAATTTCCGCCCTGATCTTATCACCCGGAAGGATCTTAATATAATTTTTTCTCATTTTTCCTGACAAATAACATAAAATTACTTTTTCTGAATTGAAAAGTTTTACTTTAAAAAGTGTGTTAGGAAGGTTTTCTATTACCTCTCCTTCAACAACAATTACGTTATCTTTCATAAACCTAATATTTTATCATAAATTCAGGTTAAAACCAAGCTATTTTTCTCCATTATCGCCACTGTGTGCTCAAAACAGGCTGATAGACTTCGATCTGCGCTTACTACCGACCAATCAGAATTTTTTTCATAAGCAATCTCTTCGCTTGACTTTGAATAAATTACTTCAATGGCAATTACCAATCCTGGTTGTATTTTAATTGTCCTCTCTACAGGTCGCTCTCTGAAACCAAATACATAAGGGTCTTCGTGTAATTGTTTCCCGATGCCGTGACCGGTAAGTTCCTTCAAAACAAAGTATCCCTGACCGTAAATTTCTTTTTCGATAGTAGCCGAAATGTCTCCCAAACGATTTCCCGTCTTTGCTTTTTCGATTGCCAAAGCCAAGGCTTTTTTTCCTGTTTCTAAGAACCGTTTTGTTTCTTTATCCGGTATTTTACCGATATAAATCGTAGTTGCAAAATCAGTATGATACCCTTTAAAATACATACCGATATCCAAGGTTAACAAATCTCCTTGATTTAGTTTTCTATTAGACGGTGGCGTATGGACAACCTGGTCGTTGATAGGCAAACAGGTCGTCCAAAAATAATCCTTAACCTTCTTAAAAGATGGTTCTCCTCCTTCTTTCTCTATTAAATTTTCTGCCAAATCATCTATGTGCTTGCTCGTCATTCCAACCGTAATGTCTTTTAAAAGTGCTTTGACAACCTTCTTTAATCTTATTCCCCCCTCTTTCATTATTTCTATTTCTTTTTCTGTCTTTAAATCAATGTTCATGAATAATAAACTGTTCTGTAAACTTCTTCTAATTTATCATGAAAGTCTTGCAGAGAAAAATTATTTTTGACTAGGAAGTCCGCATAAGCAATTGTTGGCGCCATATTAATGCCAATTAACTCGTCAAGATCCCGGTCTTCACCATAGAGTTTGTTTCTGTGAGATCTTTTGATAGAGCGCGACCATCTTAAATGCTTATCAGCATGGATAGCTAGTAAATAAATTTTTACTTCGGGAAAAGTTTTTTTCAAATGAAGATATTCCTGCCAGCTTCTTACTCCGTCAATAACAACAATCATGTTGTCGTTGAGGGCTTTTTTGATTTTTCCTTCGTTCATGATTGCCAAAGCGGCCATTCCGTGTTTTTGCCTCAATTCTAGGCGAACCTTCTTGTGAGTTTTCTCGATGTGCGGTAGATGATTTTTTTCAATATATTCATTAATTATTTGTCCAAAAGAAATCGAGGGAATGCCCTGTTTTTTGAAAAAATCGGTGGCATCGGTCTTGCCGACACCAGGTAATCCAACTATGGCAATGATTTTTTTATTTTTTATCGCCCAATTTTCTATTTTATTTTTGACCAGTTGCTTTCCCAAACTTTTCAAGATTTCTTGATTGACTGTCTCGATAGTTTGAATCCCATCTATTTCTACTAATTTTTTTTGCTTTCTATAAAAGTCTAAAACTGGTAAAGTAAATTTTTTAAAAGATTCTATCCTTTTTTTAATAGCTGGTATTGTCTCGTCTTCTCTCGCTTGGCTGTCTCTATAGACAAGACGATAAATAGCTTCTTTGTCAGGTATTTCTAAATAGATCACTTTGTCAACGTTGTTGATAAATTTTTTTGCTTGATTTATCGTTCTTGGAAAACCATCCAGGATATATCCTCCCTTATATTCAGGTCGGAAAAGGTAGGAATTGACAATTTCGATCGTCTTTTCGTCAGGTATTAACAAACCGGTATTCATTACAACCTTAATATAATGACCAAGCTTGGTCTTTTCCTTTGCTAACTGTCTAAATATATGACCAGTAGAGAGATAGGGAATGCCCAGCTGTTTAGACAACAGGTTTCCTTGAGTCGATTTACCCGAACCCTGAATACCGATGATGACTAATTTCATATAATTTAATCTAACTTTTTTACCTCTTTATGCTGTGTATGTTTCTTACACTTTCGACAATATTTTTTTAATTTAAGTCCTGTCGTGGTGTTGATTTTATTTTTCTCAACCACATAATTTTGACTTTTACAAACTTCGCAAACCAATCCTATTAGTATCCTTGAACCTTTTTTAGCCATAATATTCTAATTTATAAATTTATCATAACTTTTCATTACCATCTGGGCTTCAACTGTCTTAAAAGTTTCCAATATCACCGAAACGACGATCAAAATTCCAGTACCACCGATTACTAAGTTAGTCAGGCCCGTAAACTTTGACACCAAAACAGGCATGACGGCAATTATTCCTAGAAAAATTGCTCCAACGCTAGTGATTTTATAAAGAATTTTTTCAAGATACTGTTTTGTCGCCATTCCTGGACGGATCCCTGGAATAAACCCGCCGTGTTTTTGAATTTCGTCGGCGATTTTTTGCGGATTAAAAACAACTACCGTATAAAAATAAGTAAAACCGATGACCAAAATAAAATAGAAGAAATTATAAAAAAATCCTGCTGGAGAGAAAAAACCCACTAGAAATCTTCCGATTGAGGCTAAAGAAGAATTCTGGACATTGGTAAGGAAATTACCAATCAACTGCGGAAAAAGAACAAAAGAGACAGCGAAGATAATCGGAATTACTCCGGCCTGATTCAATTTTAAAGGCAAAAAATTTGAGGCGCCCTGATAAAGACGATTGCCCTTGATCCTTTTGGCATAATAGACTGGAATCTTTCTAACTGCCTCATTGATAAAAACTATCGAAGCAATGACAAAAATTGCTAAAGCAATAAAAGCCAAAATATTGAAAATTGTCTCCGGTGTAAAAACTGTAGCAGTTTTGGTTAAAACAACAGGAAGTCGTCCAACGATGCCGGCAAAGATTAGAATTGAAATGCCGTTGCCGACTCCAAATTCGGAGATCAACTCACCAAACCAAACAAGAATAAAAGTGCCGACTACCATTGTCAAGACAAAGGAAAAAAACTCCAAGGGCGTTAGGCTGGAGATGATTTTTTGGTTTTTCAAAAGGACAAAAATGCCAATCGATTGAACAATTGTTAAAGGTAAAGTCAATAATCTGGTGTATTGGTTAATTTTGTGTCGACCATATTCTCCTTCTTTTGATAGCTGTTCTAAGGCCGGAAACATTACTGTTAACAGTTGAAGAACTATAGAAGCGTTTATATAAGGATTTAGTCCTAAGGCCATCACGGAAAAATTAATCAATGTTCCTCCGGAAAAAATATCTAAAAGCGATAAAAACTGGTTGGTGGCAAAAAGAGCTTTTAATTTCGTCAGATCGATTGCTGGAACCGGCATGAAAGCAAATAATCGGAATGCCAAGAAAATAAACAAAGTAAAAAGAACTTTCTTTTTTAATTCCGGATCTTTAAAAAGAAGGTTAATTTTTTCTAGGATTTTTTTCATAGAATTTGCTTTTTTTTAATTTATAGTTCACTATTGATTTATTTTTTCCCTTACCGCGAAGAAGGGGGAAACGCTTGACCATTCTCCCTTGTCCACCTTCAAAATGAAGAGGAATGCTCTCTCTAGCTTTTTGATGGCGAGTCGTTCCTCGACCGGATTTGGAACCCTTTCCACTTCCCAAACCGCGTCCCAGTCTCTTTTTTTTGAATTTTACGGTTTTTGGTAAATTAGATAAAAAATCAGTCATATCACCATTGTCTAAACATTTGTAATGCTTTCATTATTGCATAAGTATTGACTACTTGATTTCGGGAACCAATGATTTTTCCTGAGGCGTTTTCCACACCGGCTAGATCTAATATCACTCGAGCGACGCTACCTACTTTCAAGCCTGTTCCCTCGGGAGCTGGCTTGAGAAGAATCTTTGACGCCTTATACTTTAACATAACTTGATGGGGCAAGGTTTTATTTTTAATAGGAACGGCAATTAAATGTTTTTTTGCATAAGTAATTGCTTTTTGAATCGCCGGCGGTACTTCCTGACCTCTCCCCAAACCTATACCTACTTTTCCCTTTTTATCACCAACAACAACTAATGCTGAAAAAGTGACATAATTTCCTCCAGTAATTTTTTTAGAAACTCGCCTTATCAAAAGTACTTTCTCTTCTATTCCTCCTTCGTTTTGTTTTCTTTGCTGTCTCATATTAAACTTTAATTCCTCCTTCCCTCAATCCCTCGGCCAGTGCCTTTACTCTTCCTTTATAAATGTAAATATTTCTATCAAAAACTACTTCGTCGATTTTTTTTTCTTTGAGGATTTTGGCTAATTGTAATCCTACTTCTTTGGCCTGACCGACCTTATTAGATTTAGCCAATTTTTGGCTTGAAAAAGAAAGGAGAGTCGTCTGTTTTTCATCATCGATTGCTTGTGCGTAAATATATCGATTTGATCTAAAAACAGAAATTCGAGGGCGTTTATCATTCCCTTTAATCCTCGTACTCACCCTTCTTTTTTTTCTTATTTTTTTGTTTAAGTTTATTTTCATCATGGTCTTTATGCGGCCGCGGCACCGGCGGCTTTGACTTTCTTGCCGGGCTTAATTCTTAATTTTTCCCCCTCGTATTGAATTCCTTTACCTTTGTAAACATCGGGTTTTTTTAGGATTTTAATTTGATAAGCAACTTGACCAACTAATTGTTTATCTGATCCCAAGACAACTGCTTTATTATTTCCTTCTACTTGAAACTTTATGCCAGGTACTTTTTTGAAAATCACTGGATGAGAATATCCAATCTTAAAAACTAAATCATCTTTATCCAATTTAACCGTGTAACCTGTGCCAACAATCTTTAATCTTTTTTCCCAAAGTTTTTGCACACCCAAGACAGCATTATTAATCAGCTGACGATAAAGACCATGAATTGACTTGGTCTTTTTTTCTTCATTAGATCTTTTAACTGATAAGCCGTTTTCTTTTTTAATAAACTCAAGCTTATTGGGAATTCCAATTACTATTTCACCTTGAGATCCTTTAACAGTAACATTGTCCTTATCAAGGATAATGTTAACGCCTTGGGGAATTTCGATAATTTTTTCGCCTATCTTTGACATAGTTCGACTTTATTCACTACCAAATACTAAATAGTAACTCTCCGCCCAATTTTTGGTTTTTAGCCTCTTTGTCAGTAATAATCCCTTTTGAAGTTGAAATTAGAGAAAAACCGTAACCGCTCAAAACAGGTTTTAAATCACGATAAGAAACATAATGACGACTTCCGGGACGCGAATAAATCCTAACATCCGAAAGAACAGGTTGTTTATTTTTATATAAAAGCTCTATCTTGATTTTTTGTGGCTGATCACCTTCGATTTTATAGCTTTTTATAATCTTGAGAGAAATAAGTTTCATAAGAATTTTCTCTCTCATTCGACTATAAGGAGATTCTATTATCTCCTTTCTGGCCATATAGCCGTTTTTAAGTCTGATTATAAGATCAATTGCTGGGTTTCCCATAGTTTTATTAGGTGGCTTCGACAACTTTCTTGGTTACCTTTCCATGACTTCTAAAGGTTCTTGTCGGAGCAAACTCTCCGAGCCGATGACCAACCATCGACTCCGAAACAAAAATTTCAATAAACTTTCTCCCATTATGGACTGCCAAATTATGACCGACAAATTCCGGGGCAATCTGTGAATCCCGAGACCAAGTCTTGATCGACTTGTTGTCATTAGATTCTTTTTGCTTCATAATTTTTTTAAAGAGTTTTTCGTCTATGTATGGGCCTTTTTTTAGTGATCGTGACATATAGTTTTTACAATTATTAATTACCAAGACATTTTTTTTACCCCAGGAATTTCACCTTCCAACGCTTTTTCCCTAAAACAAATTCTGCACATTCCAAATCGACGCATATAACCTCTGGCTCGACCGCAAAAAGGACAACGATTGCGGTATCGAATCGAATACTTTTGTTTTTTTCTAAATTTTACTTCATCCGACGTTTTTGCCATATTTATTTTTTAAATGGAATTCCCAACAACTCAAAAAGCTTCTTCCCTCTTTCGTGACTCTTGGCATTAGTAACAATCGTAACCTCCAAGCCTCTTATTTTATCAATTTTATCAAACTCTATCTCGGGAAAAATTGTCTGTTCGCTAAAACCGATGTTTAAGTTGCCGTTCTGATCAATACTATTTTGAGAAATGCCGCGAAAGTCTCTAAGTCTAGGAATAATAACTTTTATAAGTTTCTCTAAAAAACTCTCCATTTTTCTGCCGCGAAGGGTGACTTTGACTCCGATCGGGGTCCCTTTTCTAAGTTTAAAAGCCGAAACAGAAATTCTGGCTTTTGTAATTACTGGATTCTGACCTGTAATTATCGCTAAATGTTCTTTTATCTTATCTAATACTCCTTTACTAGCTATTGCTTCTCCGGCGCCAACGTTGACGACAATCTTGAGAATTTTAGGAACAGCCATAATATTGGATATTTTAAGATCAGTCATTAATTTTTTCTTAACCTCCTGATTATAATAATCTTTTAAATTCATAGTTATATTTTGCTGTCACACTTCTTACATACTCTAAGTTTTTTATTCTTTTCTATCTTAAACCCAACTCTTGTTGCCTTCCCGCATTTTGGGCAGATCAGCATTACTTTGGAAGCGTCAAGTGGACGAGGCACATCAACAATACCTCCTTGAGGCATTTTTTCATTTTTTTTGACGTGGCGTTTATAGACATTGATATTAGATATCAAAATCTTATTGGATTTTTTATAGACTTTTTCCACTTTCCCTTCCCTACCTTTATCTTTACCCGCCATCACTCTAATTTTGTCTCCTTTTTTAATCTTCATATTTTTTAATATATTTCCTCCGCCAAACTCGCTATTTTATTAAATCCATTTTCTTTGATTTCTTTGGCAATCGGACCAAAAATTCTTGTTCCCTTTGGATCTTTAATATCGGGGCCAGCCAAGATAACACAGGCATTGTCGTCAAATCTAATATAACTGCCGTCTTTTCTTCTTTTTTCCTTCTTGGTTCTGACAATAACCGCCTGTAAGACTTCGCCTTCTTTAACGGCCGCATAAGGAATTGCCTCCATTACAGTAATGTTGATTATTTCTCCTAAATAAGCGTAGTGGCGATTTCCCTTTTTGGCCATGCCGATCATCGAGACTTTTTTAGCCCCGGTGTTATCAGCGACGTTTAAAACTGTTCTTAGTTGTAACATATTAGCTTTTTAACTTTTCAACAACAATAAAATGCTTATCTTTCGATATCGGCTTGGTTTCACTAATTTTAACGACATCTCCCACTCCTAGTTCCAAATTTTCATTATGAGCTTTATATTTTTTATGGCGGATGATTACTTTTCCATACCTTGAGTGGGTGAATTTTCTTTCTACTTTGACGACTACTGTTTTTTGCATCTTTGTCGATATAATTTCTCCAATCAGTGTTTTTTTCATAGTTTCTCTGTTTCTTTTTTCTCTGTCAAAATTGTTAATAAAACTGCTAATTGTTTTCTTTTTTTTATTAAAATATTAGTGTCTTTGGCTGGCGTTCCTTTTTGGACTAACCTTAGCTTGGTTATTTCTTCCTCTAATCCTGTAATTTCTTTTGTCAATTCCTTGACTGTTTTTTCGCGATACTGTTTGGTTAGTTTTCTCATAATCCTTTTGTAATAATTTTTGTCTTAACAGAAAGTTTAGAGGAAACATTTTTTAACACCTTGATACTTTCTTGACTGCTTAATCCATCTATCTCAAATAAAACTTTTCCTGGGACAACCGAAGCGACGAAATAAGCGACGTCCCCCTTGCCGGCACCCATAGTTACTTCCGGAGGTTTTTTAGTAAACGGTTTGTCAGGAAAAATTCTTATCCAAAATTTGCCGTACTTTCTGGTCGCTCTTGCAAAAACAACTCTCGTCGCTTCAATTTCCTTATCTTTGATCCAACCGGTGGCGGTTGATTTCAAACCATAACCGCCAAAGTTTAATTTATCTCCCTTTGTCGCCAGTCTTCTCCAAGTCCCTCTAAACTGTTTTCGATATTTTTGTCTTTTTGGTGCTAACATATTATTTGCATATCCAGACTTTCACCCCTATATAACCTGACTTTGTCAGGGCCGGATAACGGGCAAAATCAACTTCTTCTCGTATGGTCGAGTTAGGAATTGTTCCTTGAAAATATTTTTCCCTTCGGGAAATTTCAGCCCCGGCAATTCTTCCTCCCAATTGTATTTTTACTCCCTTTCCTCCGGCTTCAGTTACACGATTCATAGCATTATGAACTACAGATCGATGAGGAAAATTTCTTACTAATTTTTCTGCAATCGACTGGCCAACAAAATAAGCATTCAAATATGGCTTCTTGACTGGTTCAATCTTGATATCGAGTTTTAGCTCTTTGTTTTTATCCAGTCCCTTGATATATTGACCAATATACTTTTTAATATCCTCCAGCCCTTTTCCACCCCGACCGATTATCATCCCTGGCTTAACAGAAAAAATAATCAGAGTGATTTTATTAATTGCTCTCTCAATGTCAATCTGGGTGACTGAAGCGAAAGCCAATTTATTCATCAGGCTTTCTCTTATTTTGATATCAGATTGTAAATTGTCTCTATAGGCTCTTTTGTTGGAAAAAAACCAACGAGAACTCCAGTTATAAATGATTCCCAATCTTAATCCTTTTGGATGTACTTTTTGTCCCATTATTTACTAGTTTTTTTAATTTGTAATTTCGATTTTGTCATTGATTTGTCATTTTCTGATTTAATAAGGACTATTTTAATATGGCTTCTCCTTTTTACAATTGGCTTTGGCGTTCCTCTTCCTCCTGGTCGGTATCTTTTTAATTTCCGTCCTTCTTCAATCGTAAAAACTCCAAATTTTAACAGATCGTCTTCTACTTTTAAAGACTGTTTGGCATTGCTTATGGCAGATTTTAAGGCTTGATAGAGAATTTTGGTGGCTTTTTGTTTTCCGTAAAAAAGATGATCGAGAGCTATTGCCGGACTCATTTTTTTTATTGATTCAATATAAAATCTAAGTTTCTTCGGCGACATGGCAATATTTTTTAAATAGGTCTTTGATTTTTCCATTTTTATTTTCTTCTTTTAATTACTAAGTGGCTATTCCAGGACTTTTTATTTCTTGTTCTTTTGCCGCGGGCTGGTTTTCCCCAAGGTGTTTTTGGATGCATTCCTTCACCGCTTCTGCCTTCTCCTCCTCCGTGAGGATGACTACGGGGGTTTTGGGCGGTGCCTCTAACCGTCGGCCTAATTCCCATCAAAATTTTTCTTCCGGCGCGACCAATCACTTCATCTTTGTGTTCTATATTTCCGACTTGACCGATAGTCGCCCAACAATCATTAAAAAATCTCCTTATCTCACCCGACTGAAGTTTTAACTGTGTATATTTGTCTTCTTTGGCAACGACGACGGCTGTCGTCCCGGCGCTTCTTACCATCTGACCACCCTGACCAGGATAAATTTCTACATTATGTACCGAAACGCCAATCGGAACGTTTTTCAAAGGTATAGCATTACCTGTTTTGATGTCTGCCTTGACGCTGGCAATCACTTTATCTCCTTCTTTTAGACCAACCGGTTGAATGATATATCTTAATTCGTTGTCTTTGTATTTAATTAAGGCGATTAAAGCGTTCCTATTTGGGTCCTTTTCAATTTTAACTACTTCCCCTTCTACGTCTTTTTTGTCCCTTTTAAAGTCAATCTGCCGATAATACCTTTTCTGTCGGCCGCCTTGATGACGCACGGAAACCGACCCGGTATTGTCGCGCCCCGAATGCTTTTTAAGAATTTTAATCAAACTTTTTTCTGGTCTGTTTTTCATAGTTAGGTTTGAGGAAAAAGATCAATCTTCCCCTCTTTTAATTTAACAAAAGCAATCTTTTTGTCTGATAGTTTCATCGTAGTCATTCTTCGTCCGGCTCTTTTCGATTTTCCTTTTCTTAACATGACTCTCACATCGTCAACTTTAACTTTATAGATTTTCTCTATTACTTCCTTTATTTGAAACTTATTGGCTTTTAGATTGACTTCAAACATATAAACCTGTTTTTTGACTAAATTAGTAGCCTTTTCTGTCAAAACCGGGGCGACGATAATATTATTTATTTTCATTTTTTAAAAAATGTTTTTTAAAAACGTCCATGGCACTTTCAAAAAAAAACAATTTTGTACTATTTAAAATTTGATATGTATTTAAAGACTGACAATCAATCAATCTTACTTTCGACAAATTTCTGCTCGCTAGAACAAAATTATTTTTTTCCAATTTTGGTAAAACAAAAGTAATTTTTTTCCCGCTGAATTTAAGAGCCTCTAAGAAGTCGGCGACGATTTTTGTCTTGGGTTTTATTTTTAGAGCTTCATCAACAATTCCCATGATATTATTTTCTTTAAGTTTTAATGTCAAGGCGCTAAAAAAAGCTTTTGTTTTTTGTTTTTTATTTATTTTCAATGAAAAATCTTTCGGTTTTGGCCCGCCAACAATTCCACCTCCGACAAAAATTGGGGCTTTTATATCTCCATGACGAGCTCTACCTGTTCCTTTTTGACGATAGATTTTTCTAGTTGACCCGACGACTTCGCCTCTCGTCTTAGTCGAAGCTGTCCCTTGTCTTTGATTAGATTGATAGACTCTGACTGCTTGGGCTAAAAGAGCTTTGTTGATATCAACAGAAAATGCTTCTTTTGGCAAATCTAAAGTCCCTTTTTCTTTTCCAGATATCTCATAAACAGGAATTGCTAAACCTTTGGTTTTCTTTGTTTCTAATTTTTCTGGTTTTTTAGCTTTAGGCATAAATAGATTCTTAACTTATCACTTTTAACTTCTAACTTCTACTAGCCCCCCTTTGAATCCTGGAACTAATCCACTAACAACAATTCCATCTTCTTTAACTTCGACAACTTCCAATCCTTTGACAGTCACTCTGTCGTTACCCATTCTTCCAGCCATTCTCTTACCTTTAAAAACTCGTCCTGGAGTGGTCGTCATTCCGATTGATCCGGGAGCTCTTTCACCGTGGGACTGTCCGTGGGTGCGGGAACCGCCTTTAAAGTGATGTCTTTTAACAACTCCTTGGAATCCTTTTCCTTTGGAAGTTCCAGAAACCATTACCTTATCTCCCTTTTTAAAAAAAATCGTTGGCTTAATTTCTTGGCCAACGAGTATTTTTATTTCTCCGATTTGAACGCCTAATTTATTATTCTCATCGAGAAGTATAACTTTATCGCCCATACTTACCTGCCTGCCGGCAGGCAGGTCCATCCTGAACTCCCGTAAAAAACGAAGCGGGGTTTTTATCCCCGCTTTCTCTAGTTCTCCCATTCTCGGTCTTTTGATATTTTTGATTTGACCAAATCCGAGCTTGACGCTAAAGTATCCATCTCTTGACGGAGTTTTGACGTCGGTAAGCCAACAGGAATTGGTTTTTATAAAAGTAGTCGGGATCCTTTCGCCCTTATCATTAAATCTTTGCGATTGTGTAGATTTTGCACCTATTATAAAAGCTGGCATATGACCAAAAAAAATAGCCCCAGATTGGGGCTAAAATCCAATCCGGAAAATATTAATCCTTTGCTCCCGAACAAAGAACAATTAACATGTAGGCAAATTATATACTATCAACTTATGGGGGTCAAATGGATTTTAAACAGTTAAACAGTTAAAACCTAAACAGTTAAAAAAACTATAAAACAAATCTTAAAAACATTTGGACTATTTACTTCTGACATTAGAAATGATTG
>LBST01000014.1 GCA_000991135.1 Candidatus Roizmanbacteria bacterium GW2011_GWC1_37_12
GACGGGAGTTACAGGACCAACAGGTGCTACCGGAGTAACCGGTCCTACTGGTAGTACAGGAGTTACTGGTCCTACGGGTGCGACGGGAGTTACAGGACCCACAGGAGCAACAGGAGTCACAGGTCCAACAGGAGCAACTGGGGTTACAGGACCCACAGGAGCGACGGGTGTGACTGGCCCAACTGGGGCAACAGGAGTTACAGGTCCCACGGGTGCAACTGGAGTAACCGGACCGACTGGTGCAACAGGTGTGACGGGGCCAACAGGAGCAACTGGAGTCACAGGACCAACAGGAGCGACGGGTGTAACGGGACCAACAGGAGCAATAGGAGTGACTGGTCCCACAGGAGCGACTGGAGTCACTGGTCCTACCGGTGCGACTGGAGTAACAGGCCCAACCGGAGCAACCGGAGTTACAGGTCCAACTGGGGCAACAGGTGTGACTGGCCCAACTGGGGCAACAGGTGTTACAGGTCCCACAGGAGCAACAGGAGTCACAGGTCCAACAGGTGCAACAGGAGTGACAGGACCAACAGGTGCAACAGGTGTTACAGGTCCTACAGGGGCAACAGGAGTAACTGGACCAACTGGTGATACAGGTGTAACCGGCCCGACTGGTGCTACAGGTGTGACAGGACCAACGGGGGCAACAGGAGTTACAGGTCCTACCGGAAGTACCGGAGTAACCGGGCCTACTGGTAGTACGGGAGTTACTGGTCCTACAGGAGCAACTGGGGTTACAGGTCCAACAGGAGCAACAGGAGTTACAGGTCCTACGGGCGCTACAGGCGTGACTGGCCCAACAGGAGCTACAGGTGTAACAGGTCCTACAGGAGCAACCGGAGTGACAGGTCCTACGGGTGCTATAGGAGTTACTGGTCCTACGGGTGCGACGGGAGTTACAGGACCAACAGGTGCTACCGGAGTAACCGGTCCTACTGGTAGTACAGGAGTTACTGGTCCTACTACAGGGCCAACAGGTGCTACCGGAGTCACAGGACCAACAGGTGCTACCGGAGTGACAGGACCTACCGGTGCTACTGGTGTCACAGGTCCTACCGGAAGTACAGGTGTAACCGGCCCGACTGGAGCAACTGGAGTTACCGGACCTACGGGTGCTACAGGTGTGACTGGTGTAACGGGCGCTACCGGTCCAGCTTCTTTGCAAGCAGCTTATGATGGTGGTAATACTATTACCACTACTGATGCAAGAAATATTTCTATTACTCTGGCAGAATTAGCTACAGATACAACATTTAATATCTATCAAGCTGGTACAGGTGGCGCGGCCGCCTTTAGAGTTGATGATGAAACCGGACTAGGAAGCGATACTACTCCGTTTATTATTGATGAATCTGGAAATGTAGGGATCGGGACGAGTGCGCCGGGATATAAGCTGGAAGTTGCCGGAACAGGCTATGTTAGCGGAGCTTTATCCACCGGCTCAAGCGCCGCTTTTACCTCTTACCTGCAGGTTGGAAGCACTTCCCCTACTACCTATTCCCGATTCGGCGCCAATACCAGCGGCTGGAGTCTTTCCGGAGCTTCTGATGTCCTTATTTCCGGAGATTTGGAAATTGACGCTCTACTCAAAGTCGACGGCGCGGGTGATAATTATTTCGCCGGCAACGTCGGCATCGGAACGACGACACCGGCAGGAAAACTTGATGTTACTGACACTTCCAACACGGCTGCTTCTTTGTCTTTGACAAATAATACTGCTACCACTATTGGAGTCGGAATCGACACTCTTGGAGTTATAGATTTTCAATCAACTTCATTAACAACAGGAAACTTAATGAATTTAGAAGTAAACGCACTAACTAGTGGAAAAGGAATTAACCTTTCTTCCACTTCAACTGGATTGACTACAGGAAGTTTACTAAATGTTACCGCTTCAGGGAATCCAGGAGCAACATGGACGGGAAACCTTGGTTTATTTGAATATACAACAAGCACCGATGCTGATATCGATGGCTCTGCCCTAAAAGTTGGGATAACCGGAGCGGGTGCTGGTGATGGTACTGCTCTTAACGTTACCACTGCTCAAACAGGAACATCTGCCTATGCTCTTCGAGTTAATGATGATGGAACATATACAGACTCTACTCCTTTCGTGGTTGATTATGCCGGCAACGTCGGCATCGGGACGACGGCTCCAAGTAAACCTCTTGATGTCAATGGAGCAATTAAAGCTGGTACTTCTAATGGTTATTATGTTGGAGCGGCTCAGGTTCTCGATGGAGATGGTACAAATACATATTTAAAAGCAGGAGGAGCTATATCGTTTTGGCCATCTAATACCCAAAAAGTAACAATCGATTCTGCTGGTCTCGTCGGGATTGGGACAACAACGCCAATACAAACGTTAGATGTTGTAGGGTCTATCTATTCCACCAAAGAAAACACCTCGAGATATTCATATTTTGGAGATGAATTTACTAGACGTGCAGCTTCAGGAATAATTTCAGATACTTATCCTGATGTTGCCTTAATTGGTGATACTGGAGCATGGGGTTTTGACGAAAATACTGTAGGAAGACTTGATTATCCGGCTGATACTATTAATGGAAAAGTAACTTTAAACTTTGGCACAGGAACGGGTACGGATGGGGTAATGATTTATGTAGCAGATGGCGGAACGGGAGTCAATAATCCAGATCTTCAATGGCAAGCTGCCAATAAACCAATATATATCACCAAGATAAACACAGTAAACGTAAATGTCGGTGCAAACCACTGTTTCTTTGCCGGCATGTCCAGTCAAACTGCAGGTGATGGCGGCGCCGATTGTACCACTGGTGCTTCAAATAATCTCATTGGCTTCCAAAATACAACTACTACCCTCCAGGCGGTTGTTGGAGACACGACCGGTGAAACAACACTTACATGTACGGGAGCTACTATTACGCTTGGCCAAAGTATTTGGTTGAAATTTGAAGTATTTTCGTCCAGTTCCGTGAAATTTTGGTATGACATGAATGTTGATGATGGAGCAGTCAATGAAACCTATTGTGGTGAAATTACTACGAAAATCCCTACAGGAGCCATGGCAGCAAACTTTGATATTGGTTCAAGTGATGCTGCAAATGGCGCAAATTTACAAATGGATTACGTCCGTATTTGGCAAGACGACCAACCAGCATCCACGTCGCTTGCTTTTAGTCCAATTTCTGTACCAATATATGACCCAATTGCACGCTCTGATATCGCCGAGCGGTATATTAGTGATGATCCGGATCACACTGTACCGGGTAATATTGTCAGCGCTGGTGAACGAAATTTTAGTATCAAAAATTCCAATAAACCATATGATCCAGCGATTATTGGTGTTGTTTCTACAAATCCAAGTATGACTATTGGACAAGTATATGATGAAATTTTAAATGATAAAGCTTCTCCTCCGATTGCTTTAACGGGTCGAGTCCCAATTAATATTGATCCAAATTCCACAACAATCAATATTGGTGACTTTATTACTTCGTCGGGAAATAATGGGTTAGGAATGAAAGCTACAAAAGCAGGCCAAATTATTGGTAAGGCTATAGAATCATGGACTCCAGAATCCGGCAAAACTAGTATTCTGGTTTTTATCAACCTCTCATTTTATGACCCTGGTGTCTATTTAACTACGACCGGCGATCTAAAAATTGAGTTAGAAAACGCATCCGGTAGTGCGGATTTTGTCTATGACGGCAACCTGGAAAATCAAATATCAAACATCAAAGATCAAAATTACGTATTAAATTTCAGAAATGAATTAGTTAGTCGAATCGGAGCATTCTCGGAATTGGTCAGCACTAAAATTAAATCAGGATTTATCGAAACGGAAAACGCCATCATTAATAATATTTTGGTCGCTAAAAATATTTTCGTCAAAGAAAAAATCGTCTCCCCTGTTGTTGAAACGGAAAATATAATTGCCACCGGAGAAGCACAAATTAATACAATTGCCACGAACGAAATAAAACCGCAAGATCAGGATTTAATCGTTAATCTTACCAATGAGTCTAATGCGACTCATGAATCAAATGCAAGCAACTCAGGCCAGCTTGCCCGCCTCATCATCAAAGGCCTTGAAGGAAAATCAGCGGTCGTGATAGACGCCGGCGGCAACGCCTCATTCTCCGGTCAAATAATCGCCGATTCTGTCATTGCTTCCTCTTCATCTTTTCTATCATCTAATATCGAGGATCTAACATCTAATACTGCTTCTGTCTCTGGAAAACTAATCGCCGGCGAAATCGAATCCTCAACGATCGAAAATCTATCATCTAGCATCAATGATCAAGGAACTAATATAAATGATATCCAACAGTTATTAGCTGATATTCAAAATCAACCTATCCCCGACCCGACTAATTATCAGAATTTAGATCCTAGTTCGCAGATCCTAGATTCTAGAATTGCAAATTATCTAGCATCTAACATCCAGGATCTATCATCTAACAACCTAACAGTTACCGGTAATTCTAATCTTTACAATGTTTCCGTTTCAGGTTCACTTCTCGTCGGAACAACTTTGATTGACCAAAATTCGATTATATCTCTTTCGTCCGAACTTAGACTTTCTGCCCTATCAACGATCAACCTGCTTGACGGAGCGGTAATGATCGCCAAAGACGGAACAATAACCACAAAGGGCGAATTAATTGCTGAAAAAGGAATCCGGACAGATGAAATTAAATCGCTGACCGACGACGGCCAAGTAACAATTAACAATCTAACAATTAACAATTTAACAATTGAAGATAAATATCTTAATGCCACCGATTCGGCTTCAATCATCGCCGCCCCAGATAATTTTGCCCAAAACGGCCTCTTTGCCCCGGCGATTGAGACGGCGACGGCCAGTGCCGGCCTGGGAATTTTGCCGGAAAATTCCAATGAGATCATTGTTTATAACGATAGCGTTAAAGCAGATTCCTTGATATATTTGACACCAACTTCCACAACTAATTCTATTTCCCAATTAACGATCGGACAAAAACAGGATTGTTCCCAACAGCCGATCGGTTGTAAAAAATATTTCAAAGTCGTTGTTTCAACGCCATCAATTTTGCCAACCAAATTTAATTGGTTGATTGTTAATTAGTATGAATAAAAACCGCCAATCGATCAGATTAAAAAATTATGATTATTCAAAATCAGGATTATATTTTGTCACAATTTGTACGGAAAACAGGGAATGTTTGTTGGGAGAAATTGTTGTAGGGGTCGGGCGTGACCGACCCTCATCCATAAAATGTGACCGACCCGTTTCAATGATTTTAAATCAATACGGAAAAATCATTGAAAACGTATGGATATCATTACCCAAACATCATCCGGTTGAATTGGACACGTTTCAAATAATGCCAAATCACGTACATTTTATTTTACATATTGTTTCGGGTGCACGACCGATGATTACGGGCGCGTCACGCCGCGCCCCTACAGGCACGTTGGGTTTCGTCGTTGGAATGTTCAAAACGGAATGCACAAAACAAATCAATAAATTACAAAATACACCTGGTCAAAAAATATTTCAACGCAATTATTACGAACATATAATTCGCACCGAAAACGATTTAAATAAAATACGTGAATATATTATCAATAATCCAACAATGTGGGATCGGGATCGAAATAATCCAAAAAATACAATATGAAAAAAACATATCGATACATAAAACATCCATCTGTAAGGGCGATTCATGAATCGCCCCTACAAATAATCTGGTCGAATATTGCCAGACGCAAAATAATGCTATTTTCGGTGATTTTTTTAATCATCACCCTGCCTATCTTCTTTTTGGTAACAAAATATCAATCAAAAGTTCAGGCGGCGTGGATGAATGATAGCTGGGCTTACAGAACTGGCTTGACAATTGGTAATACAGGAAGTGCAGACAGTGATAAAAAGGTCAAATTCGATATTGATACGGCAACTCTGATTACGGCCGGAAAGATGCAGGCCGACTGTGGTGATTCAAGATTTACTGATATCAACGGACGTGCGTTAAAATATTTTATTGACACAGCAGGCGGCACATGCAATACAAATTCAACAGATTACTACGTATTAACACCAACTATAAATTCTGGTAATACTGTTCTTTACCACTACTACGGAAATCCTTCGGCGCAAAATGGCACCGTTTCCGCCCAATTTTCCCAAGCGACTTTTTCTCCGACTTCCGGACCGTCTGCGGGATCCGAAGAAAACGGCACCGCCCCGATCTCTTACTGGAAGTTTGATGAGGGATATGGAACGAACGCGAATGATTCTACACAAAACGCCAAAAATGGGACTTTAACTGGAGTTCCAGAATGGAAACCGGAATCAGAATGTATCAGCGGTAAATGTCTATTTCTTGATGGAACTAATACTGATTATGTTTCCATTAGTGATAGTGGTACGACTGATCCTCTTGATTTGGGAACAAAAAGTTTTACCGTTTCCTACTGGGGAAAAGCTATTGACTATACTTATCCAAAATCACTCTTTCCAATTAAAGACGGTAGCGCTCCATATACTTCTGGAGCAGGCCATGAAGGATGGTCAATCTCTGACAATTATTCATCTACCACTGTACGTGTTGCAATTAATGATGGCACTAACATGGTCTCAAGTGATATTACTTTAAATTCAGGTAGTCAACCTCCCGATCTTAAAAATAAATGGACTCACTATTCTTTTGTTTTCGATCGCACTAATAATCTCGTATATATTTATATAAACGGCATTCAACAAAATAATACATTAAACATATCTTCCGTCACTGGTTCTATTTCTAATACAACCGCTCTACTGATTGGATATGGAACAGGCTGGAAAACTCATGGTTATATGGATGAATTCAAAATCTACCCCTACGCTCGCACGGCGGCTCAAATTAAATCTGACTTTGCTTCAAAAGGCTCTGGATCGGTAAAAGGCACAGCTGCTAGTTTAGGATCCAACATCAAAAATCTATCATCTCTTTCCGATGGGTTAGTTGGATATTGGAAGATGGATGAGTCAACTACTAATACTTGTACAGGTGGAGTTAACGATTCTTGCGACTCTTCCGGTAACGCCAGCAACGGCGCTTGGAATGGTAATACTACTTCTGCCGCTGGAAAATTTGGAAATTCTACCACTTATGATGGAATTGATGATTACACTTCGGTGACAGAAAACTCTGCCTGGGAGTTTTCTTCATCTTTTACCTTATCAACTTGGGTTTATTCCAACGGTACTCAAATTGCTTACGCTGGCATTGTTGCTAAAGATCTATCTAGCAGTATGGGGAATTATGGTTTCTTTTACGATTCTGGTGGTACTATTGTAAGATTTGGTTTTTATGGAACTAACTCTGTCCAATCAGAAGTTGATACTCAAACCGCTATTCCCACAGGACAATGGGTTCATCTTATTGGAGTTTTTGATGATGTAAATAATACTTTGTATATATATCAAAACGGTGAACTAAAAGAAAAAGATACTACCATTACAAATACGCCTTCTACAAATGATAACTCTTTAATATTTGGTTCAAGACAGGCTGGTTTATCATCATATGAATTTAACGGCAAAATCGACGAAGCTCGCATATACAACCGCGCCCTCTCCCCCAAAGAAGTCCGCGATCTGTATAGCTGGGCGCCGGGACCGGCCGGATACTGGAACTTTGATGAAAAAACCGGTGCGTCGGTCAATGATATCAGTGGCAACGGATACACCGGCACTTGGAATGGGACAGGTGCAAGTCATTGGACGACCGGTAAATTTGGTTCGGCCGGAAATTTTAACGGCACTGATGACTATATTTCTCAAGGCACCGGTCCAACGATCGTTAACTCTGTTTCCTTTTGGACGTATCCGACCTCAACGACTAATTATTTTGTTGACTTGAACGGATCGGCATATATTTCCGCTACCTCCGGAACATTATCTGCAACCGGATTTACTTCTCCAACTATTTACGTTAACGGCGTCGTTTCTTCTACTTTAGCTGCTAATCAATGGCAATATATAACTGTCACGACCGCAACTAATCTAAATGCTTCCGCCCTTAATTTTGGCAAAATTTCCACTAATTATTTAACCGGCAAACTTGACGAAGTGAGGCTGTACAACTACGCCCGGACGCAAAAACAAATCGTCGAAGACATGAACGCCGGCCACCCCGTCGGTGGCTCCCCAGTCGGATCACAACTTGGATATTGGAAGTTTGATGAGGGGTATGGAGGCACCGCAAACGATACCGTTGCTAACCAGAATTTAACAATAACCAGTGCTTCTTGGACAAATTCTGGTAAATTTAATAAGGCCCTTAATTTTGATAACGGCGTGGCCGGATCAGAAGCATATTATAATGATGTGACAAGCAGTAAATATGATCTAACTAATGATTTTTCTTTTGGCGCTTGGGTTTACCGGACCAATTCTCCTTCAAACCAAGCCAGAATTATTAGTAAGGGAGATAAATATTTATTATTTACAACCACTAACAATATTCCCATCTGCTATATGAACGGTTTAAGTGCAACTAGTTTAACCGCCACATCCGCTCTTCCAGTTAATCAATGGATATATGTCTTATGTACATATAAAGATAATGCCCGAAAACTTTATATCAATGGAATTTTAAACGCCCAAGATACTCCGACGGGAACGATTACGTCTGACAATACTGATTTGGTTGTTGGAAATTATGATGTTCCTTCAGACTCATATCGTTTTAGAGGAATAATTGACGAAGTAAAAATTTATAATTCCGCTCTCACGTCAGACGAAATAAAATTGGACTATAACCATGGATCAGCTATGGTTTTAGGCTCTGTGTCAACCGATTCCACCGGCGCTGTAGCGGATAATTCTTCCGCCCGTGGATATTGCATTCCAGGAGATACGACTTCCTGCTCTGCTCCGGTTGGAGAGTGGAAGATGGATGAGAAAACCGGCACGAATGCGTATGATACGAGTGGAAATGGATTAACTGGAACATTTACTGGTAGCCCTAGGTGGCGTTCAGGAAAATTTGGTTCAGGTATTAATTTCGACGGGGGCAATGATTGGTCCGATCTGATCAGTATTCCATATAATTCCGCTACTACTTTTAGCACTAATAAAGATATCACTATTTCAGCTTGGTTTAAAAGCGCAGGATCCAGTTATACTCAAACAATCTTCGACAGCAGAGATGGGGATATTAATTGGGCTGGTATTGGACTTTTTGTTGCTGGAACAGGAGAAGTTTCATATTATATTAGAGACAATGCTGGCCATTTCATTAATAGTGCGACTACCTCAACCTACATAGATAACAAGTGGCATAATGCCACCTTGGTTGGAGACCGAGACGGTAACGCCGTTCTATATATTGATGGATCAATTAATGTTGGAACTACACAACCAATGTCCACAATAATTGATATTACCAATGCTCAAAACGATATGTTAGGAAATGCTTGTTGTTCTGCTTCGGCATGGGAAGAATTTCAAGGTTCTATTGATCAAGTTCGTCTTTATAACTACGCCCGAACACCTGCCCAGATCGCCTGGGATTATAATCGTGGTGGGCCAGTCGGTTGGTGGAAGATGGATGAATGTCAAGGAATAACAGCAAATGATTCTAGTGGGAATGGAAACAATGGAACGATCACGATCGGAGCCACCGGGACCAATACTTCGGCAGGAACTTGCACCGGTTCGGCCGGCGAAGCCTGGAAAGATGGAGCTACTGGAAAATACAATTCCAGTCTGGAATTCGACGGGACGGATGATTATATTAATGTAGTAGATAACAATTCTTTGGATATGACCACTAATATTACCCTATCTGCTTGGATTAAATTGTCAGATTTAACAATCACAAATGCCAATAATATTGTTGCAAAAGGAACTAATGGATACCAATTTACTGTAGGAGATAGTAGCAGTCTAAAAGTAGGTTTAGCAAAACAAGATGTAGCCTGGGTAGTGCAATCTAACACAACAATATCTGACACCAACTGGCACTTCGTTTCTGTTACTTATAACGGAACTACGGGCAAAGTGTATCTTGATGGAATAGATAGATCTGGTTCCACTAGCATCCAAACATTTTCAAACACTTCTGATAATTTATTTATTGGATCAAAAAACCCGGTTACAGCTACCAAATATTTCAACGGCCAGATCGACGATATCCGGGTTTACAATTACGCCCTGACGGCAAATCAGGTGAAAAATTTGTATAACGAAAATAGTTCAATTAGATTTGGTCCGGCAACAGGATCGCCATAATTATTGCTATTGATTCTGGATAGGATACTAGATGCTAGATACTGGATTATAGATGCTAGATGCTAGATGCTAGATGCTAGATAAAATATGATAAACGTAAAATTAAATACAAATGGAAATAGTTTTGAAAAATTAATCGTTTGGGAAAAAACCCACCAATTTGTTTTAGAAATCTATTCCATAACAAAAGAATTTCCAAGTGACGAGAAATATCTTTTAGTAAATCAAATAAGAAGATCCTCATCTTCTATTGCTGCTAATATTGTGGAAGGTAACGAAAGAAAATCAAAAAAAGAATTTATCCAATTTCTTTACACCGCTAAAGCTTCTCTTTCAGAAACCAAATATCATCTTTTATTATCAAAAGATTTAAATTATTTAGATAAAAATATTTATGTTAAATTAAATGTACAAGCTAATGAAATTGGCAAATTAATAAATGGTTTGATTAATTATTTGAAAAAATGAAAAAGCATCATCTATCATCTAGGATCTATCATCTAGGATCTAACAAGGCTTTCACCCTGATGGAATTATTAGTAGTTATTTCTTTATTGGTCATCATTGCCATTATTGTTTTAATCACCCTTAATCCCTGGGGTCAGATAAACAAAGGCAACGACAGCAAAAGAAAACAAGAATTAACTCAACTGAATAAAACATTCGAAGATTTTTACAATGACAAAAACTGTTATCCGGCGCCAAGCGAAGTCTGTTACAACGACACCGGCGGGACAACCTGTAATATCTGCGGCAGTGAATCGGCTCCGCCTGATTTTGCTAATTTTTCCCCATATCAAAATACCCTTCCCTGCGACCCCCTGCAGCCAACCAAAAAATATCTTTACCAGGTTGATGATGTTAGCTGCCCTTCTTGGTATCGGATCTATACGACATTATCCAACCAATCCGATCCAATAATTGCCTCCGTCGGGTGCAGCACTGGCTGTGGCCCGTCACCGGATTTTATTTATGACTACGGGGTTTCCAGCCCCAATACCGGCCTTGAATCCTCGCTGACCGCCTGCCTTACCTCGGGAAGCTGTGACAATTATTGCTCTTCTATCGGAAAAGCCTGTATTGCCTCGGCCGCTTTTAGCACATATTCTGACGACAGTTGCCAGACTCAATTAGGTATTTGCAGCGGCCCGACTTGCTGCAGTCAAAATCCTGTTGGCGGTCAGGTTCAGTCGTATAAATGTTTTTGTGAGTAAAAATTAATGCTATAATTAAGATCCCTCGTCCGACGTACGTCGGACTCGGGATGACAGAGGCGCTATATGAAAAAAATTTTTCTAAATATCATTTTATTTCTTTTTCCCTTTTTTTTTCTTAATGTAACTCAAGAATATTTTGTCACCAATAAATTATATCTTCTTGGCTTCGGTTCACTTTTCCTCCTACTCATATCAGGAGTAGAATTGCTCCTGACAAAAAAAATCTCTTGGCAGAAAAACCCTTTTGACAACCTTATTCTTCTTTTTTTGACGTCCGTGGCTGTATCAACTTTGTTTTCTTCACCCAACAAAATCCAGGCGCTTTTAAATCCAAATTTTGGATTGGCGATGATGATCTCTTTGGCGGTTTTGTATTTTTATTTGTCTCGGAATGTACGGGCGATTCATGAATCGCTCCTACAATCTAGGATCTATCATCTAGGATCTATCATCTTGTCTATTATTACAATCATTTTCTATTTCCAACCCTTCAAAAACGTTGCTCTTCCCCAAAATCTTGCCTTTCTAAAAAATCCCGGATTTACACCGGTTGGCTCTCAATTGGATTTGGCGATCTTGTTGGGATTTTTCATAATTATTGGCATTGTAAATATATTGAAAAAGGGCGAGAAGACCTCGCCCCTACGATCTATCATCTATCATCTAGGGTCTATCATCTTGCCTCTAACCGCCCTATTTCTAACGATTTATTCATTAATTAAACCTGTCGGTACAGACGTGATTAATCACGTCTCTACGTTGATTTTGCCGCCATTCCGCCTATCCTGGTTTGCCGCTCTTGAAATTCTAAAAAACCCCGCCTCGGCCATAATTGGCATCGGACCTGATAATTTTTCCGCTATTTTTACCCGGGTGAAAGACTTTGCTTATAATCAATCTCCGCTATGGCAAATCAATTCCTTTAATGTTTCACGTTCGGCGATTCTGCAAATCCTTACCGAAACCGGAATATTTGGTTTATTGACGTTTGGTTTGTTGATTTTTAACGCAATTAAACAATTGGTAAAGGGCGACCACAAGGGATCGCCCCTACAATTATTTTTATTTCTTTATTTGATCATTTGTTTATTAATTTTTCCTCCTTCTTTAATTCTCTGGTTTTTGTTTTTCATTTTAATTGCTGAATTATCTAAAATCTATAATCTAGGATCTAACATCAATAAACAGATTATTGATCTTTCCGATCTTCTTCCGATCTGCGTTGGTATTGTTATTATTTCCCTAGGCCTAATCGGTGCTTCCGGATATTTTCTCGGCCGCACCTATGCCTCTGAATATTTTTTCAAAAAATCAATTGATGGCATAGCTCTAAACAACGCTAAATTAGTTTATGACAACCAAAGACAGGCAATTATTTTAAACCCATATATTGAAAGATTTAGAAGCAGTTTTGCCCAGACTAATATTCTGATTGCCAATAATTTAGCTTTAAAAAATAAAGACGGAAAAATAACAGAGCAGGATCGTCAAACCATTACCCAGGCAATCCAGGCGGGAATTTCTGAAGGAAAAGTAGTTGTTTCTTTAAATCCTCAAAAAGCCGGGAACTGGCAGAGCCTCGCATCAATTTATGCAAATATTATCAATGCCGCCGCCGGCGCCGACGTCTGGACGATTTCCGCCTTTCAACGGGCAATTTTAGCTGACCCACAAAATCCGGTTTATCGAGTCAGTTTGGGCGGGGTCTATTATTCTCAAAATAAATATGACGATGCTCTAAGATTTTTTGAACAGGCGATTTCCTTAAAACCTGATTGGCCTAATGCCAGTTATAACTATGCCTGGGCAAATTTTCAGAAAAAAAATTATCCCCAGGCCGTCAATGCCTTGCAGGCTACCATAAAACTAATCGACCCGAAACTAAATAAAGCCGATTATGATAAAGCGCTGAAAGAATTGGAAGAGTTCAAAAAAATGCTTCCAAATGAAGACGTCCAGGTCGACCAATCGGGAGAAAAAAACCAGTCGGGCAGTTTGAATTTACCTACACCGCCTACAACTCAAATCAGCCCGAAGCTGGAGCTACCAAAGGAAGCATCGCCGGAAGCCAAATAAAATAAACATTGGTTATTTTAAAAAATTCCACGGATTAAGCAGTGTCCCACCGCTTCTTACTTCAAAATGAAGATGAGTCCCAGTCGACCTTCCGGTTGACCCCATCACTCCTATCTGTTGTCCTTGAGAGACAGACGCGCCGGCATCAGGAATATAGGAGGACAGATGGGCATAAAGGGTCTGATAACCATTACCGTGGTCAATAATCACCGAACAACCGTATCCATAGCCCACGCACCCGGCATAACTGACAGTTCCGCTGTCAGCCGCAAGAATTGCCGGAGCGGCATTGTTGGCAATGTCTAAAGCCATGTGGTACCAGACTGGATTCTGGGTGATCGATCCTGACGTCGGCCAGATAAAGTTGGAAGTTCCCCTAACCCCAGCCTGAATCTGGGCAATAAACTGTGGAGAAGTAATAGGAGCTAGTCTAATCACCCCATCTGGCACATATAGAGTCTGTCCGGCAGTAAGAGCAAAGGTGTCAGAATCGGCAAAATCATTCCAGATATAGTTGACGATGTTCTGGGCAGTGACACCGTATTTTTTTGCAATAGAATAAACTGTTTCTCCCGAGGCAACCTTGTGGACGACACCTGTTATTGGCGGAATTTTTAAGACTTGGCCAGGTTTGATGACATCGGTCTTCAAATTATTAGCCCACTTGATTGTATCAACAGTTACGTCAAATCTCTTGGCAATCCCAGCAATTGTATCGCCACCTTTGACCGTGTAGTCTTCTATCTCGCTCCTTGGCTTGACCGAAACAACCGTCGAAAGAGCACCTTCATAAGGATTATAAGAAACAATCGAAGCCTGATAGTTGCTTTCCTGTTCTGGACCGCCTATAAATGGTGAGTTCTCGGCAATAATCGGACCGCCTATTAAAACTGCCGCCACGATCAACAGGAAAGAGCTGTTTAAAAATGAAGACGAATATTTACCCCTTTTGACAACCAGAAAGGCGACGATAACGTCTTTGACCGCTTCAAAACTATGCCCTGCCGCTGTCAGCCTCGAAATAGAATAGTCTTTAAAAAATAAAAAAAACTCCCTCAATTCTTGCATAACTACCTTTTATTATACCATCGCTGACGTTATCCTTTCGATCGCGACTTCAAAAGCCGCCTGCTTCAAAGGCATTTTCTTGGTAACTGATTTTTCCCAGATCGATTCAAAAGCCCTGACTATCATCTCTTTTAATTTCTGATTGACTTCACTCTCGCTCCACCAATAGCCGGCTTTACCTTGGACCCATTCTAGGTAAGAGACAGTAACGCCGCCGGAATTGGCAAGGACATCGGGAATGATAACAACGCCTTTTTTACTCAAAAAAAGATAGGCTTCTTCAGTAAGCGGACCATTGGCCATTTCTAAGATCACTTTGGCTTTTACTTTGGCAGCATTTTTTTCCGAGACGACATTTTCCAAGGCCGCCGGAACCAAGATGTCAACCGGCAAAGTCAATAGCTCCTCATTGGTAATCTTTTTACTAGAGTAGCCTGAAACGACGCCCTTTTTCTTTTTGTAAGCCAAGACTGCCACCGGATCCAGACCGTCTTTATCATAGACGCCTCCCCGCGAATCAGAGATCGCCACTACTTTAAAACCGGCCTCATGGGCTAGTTTAGCGAAATAATAACCGACGTTGCCAAATCCTTGGACGGCTATAGTTAAAGACGAAAATTTCGGCATCGAGCCTTTAATTTTCTCAAGTAATGCCTGTAAAACGAAAAGTCCGCCTCGTCCGGTCGCTTCAGTTCTTCCCAAACTCCCGCCTATCGACACTGGCTTACCGGTAAACGTTGCCGGCGATTTATAACCTTTTATTTTTTGATATTCGTCAATCATCCATGACATGATCTCTGGAGTTGTATTGACATCAGGCGCCGGAACATCAACGTCTTCTCCGATGACGTGAGTAATGCGAGCGGCAAAAGCTCGTGACAGTCTTTCCAATTCGGTTTTGGAAAGTTTTTTTGGGTCAACAGTAATTCCGCCTTTTCCGCCGCCATAAGGCAAGCCGGCAACGGCGCATTTAATCGACATTAAAGTAGCCAAAGCTTGGACTTCTTCTCTTACCGTTTCCGGGTGAAATCTAATGCCTCCTTTATAAGGCCCAAGAGCACTGTTGTGTTGGATCCTCCAACCTCGAAAAACCTTTTTCTTGCCGTTATCCATGGTCACGGTCAAGGAAAACTCGTGAGCAAATTCAGGCTCGATCACCCGCTTAATCATCTCTTCGTCTAACTTCATCTTTTCGGCGGTTTTTCTGATTAAAGCTTGTGCCGACTCAAGCATCTTTTTTCCTGGAGCATTGTCCATATTTTTTAGAAAAAAATTTATAATTTTTCCAAAAATCGTTCAACTTCTAATGCCGCTGCCACTCCCATCCCAACAGCTGTTGCCGCCTGACGATACTTATGGTCAACGCAGTCCCCCGCAGCAAAAACTCCTGGGACTGATGTCATATAATCTTTGACTAAAATATATCCTTTTTTATCAAGCTTAATATGATTTTTGAAGATGTCTGTGTCAGGCTTGTGACCAATAGCTATGAAGACGCCGTCTAAAGTTAGATGGTAGATGTCAGATGATAGATGTTTGATTTCATTGTTTTTTTCTAAAATCTGAGATCTAGGATCTAAAATCTTTATCTTAATCCCTTCCACCTTTTTTCCCCCTACTATTTCTTCAACTTCACTATTAAAAATCACTTCAATCTTTGGATTATTTAATACTCTATCTTGCATGATTTTTGACGCTCTAAATTCGGCACGTCGGTGAATAATATATACCTTTTTGGCGAACTTTGTCAAGGTCAATGCTTCTTCCATAGCTGTATCTCCTCCGCCGATTACAGCGACGGTTTTTTCTTTAAAAAAGAATCCATCACAAGTAGCGCATGCTGACACTCCTTTACCCCGTAAACGAGTTTCAGATGGAAGATTTAACCAAAGCGCCTTTGCGCCAGTGGCAATAATGACGGATTTTGATTGTAGGGACAATTTATGAATTGTCCCTACGGCAAACGGTTTTTTAGAAAAATCCACTTTAACGACATTTTCATCGATAAACCTAACGCCAAACTTCTCTGCATGCTTCCTCATCTTTAAAATTAACTCCGGACCCATTATCGACTCAAACCCAGGGTAGTTTTCGACTTCAGTTGTCAGAATGAGCTGTCCCCCGGGTGGAGATCCGGCAATAACCAAAGGATTTAGTCCTGCCCGGGCATTATAAATTGAGGCAGCCAATCCAGCCGGCCCACCACCTATAATTACAACATTTTCAATCATAGATTAATGGCTCTTTCCATCATCTGCTTAACTTGACCCGTTTTGTCTTGAGGGATAATTTTGCAGATATCAGATATTACTATTTCTTTAGACAGCCCGTCAATGGCTTTTTTTACGGCCGAAATCTGTTGAAGGACATCAGAACATTCCCTTTTATTATCAAGCATCTTCTCGATTCCCCGCAGTTGACCAATTATCCTGTTAATCCTTTTCTTTGTATCTTCCATACTGGATAGTAGTATAGAGTATATCGGCAGAGGATGTCAAGAGGCAAAAAAATAATAACCAAATCTACAAATAAGCAAATAAACAAATGAATGATTTAATCATTTAAATGATTAAAAACAATTTAAATATTGATTTGTAGATTTGATTATTTGACTATTTGATTATTTTTATAGTCCTATAGTTCTCAAAATAACTATATCAAAGTAGTTGTTTAATGTATTGTTTACGCACCTTTACTTAATGATTCAAGAAAGTCTTTATTGTCTTTTGTTTTTGACAGCTTTTCGACGAGCAAAGTCAACCTTTCTTCTCCGTGAAGCAGGCTCAACATTCTTCTTAAAGTATTGACTTTATTTAGGGTTTCTTTATCAAATAAAAGCTCTTCGTGGCGCGTCCCTGACTTTTCGACATCGATTGCCGGATAGATCCTCTTGTCAGCCAAATTCCGGTCAAGGTGGATCTCCATGTTGCCGGTGCCTTTGAGTTCTTCATAAATAAGATCGTCCATCCTTGATTCTGTCCCGACTAAGGCCGTACCAATAATCGTCAGTGAGCCGCCTTCTTCGCAGTTTCTTGCCGCTCCCAAAAATTTCTTGGCCGGATAAAGGGCTGATGGATCAAATCCACCAGACAAACTTCTTCCTGTTCCTGTTGTTGACAGATTCAAAGCTCGAGCCAATCTCGTCACCGAATCCAAAAGGATAATCACGTTTTGACCGACTTCAACGAGCCTTCTCGCTCTATCTAAGGCTAGATTTGCCACTTTTATCTGTTGACGCGGCGATTCGTCAAAGTTTGAGGCGGCTACCTCGCCTTTGATGAATCTTTTTATTTCCGTAACTTCCTCTGGCCTCTCGCCAATCAAAATCGCCATCAAATAGACGTCGGGATAATTTGTCCCGATGGCTTCGGCAATTTCTTTTAAAAAAGTAGTCTTGCCGGCTTTTGGCTGGGAAACAATTAAAGCTCTTTGTCCAAAACCAATCGGCGCCACCAAATCAATAATCCGTGTTGACAAGACGTCTTTTTTTGTTTCCAGTTTTACCTGTTTATTTGGGTGAAGCGAAGTCAGCTGGTCAAAAGTCTTTCTTTTGGCGCTTTCTTCCTCGGTCAACACCTTGCCATTGATTTTTTTGATCAAAAGAAGCGAGTGAAATCTTTCTCCTTCTTTTGGCGGACGAGCCAAGCCTTCGACTTCGTCTCCGCGCCTTAGCCAAAAGCGTCTTATCTGTGAAGTCGATACATAGATATCGGCGTCAGGCGAAAGGACATAGTTTTTTCTCAAAAATCCATAGCCTCCATAAGTGATATCCAAAATTCCCTTGGCTTCATAGCTGATTTTTAAATCTTCTTTTAGTCTTTCTTCAAGCGGAATTTCTGTCCGTGTAATCGGTCTTTCTTTGGTAGGAATAATTGGCTTTTCTTCAATTTTTTCGATCAAAGTCGAAACATCAATCGGCTTATCTTCAGGCTTCTTATCTGTTTTTACCATATAATAAATAACTATTAATAAACACTAACAATCTATTTATTTCGGAAAGTAATGCTCATGGAGTAATAGACGATCCTCCAGATTGGGGTTGGTTTTGACTTTTTCCCTCGAAAGATTTTCGGGTTGATGCCTCCCGAGCCTAATTCGGATCAGGAAAGTCATCTTATAATCCTGCAAATCTGCGGGACTTACCCAAGTTTTTTAATTGCGTAGAGAAAAAGTTTAATTCGTTCACCCCGCTTTGCGGGGCTCTCCCCATTAGGAGGATCAATTCTTAGTATATCGACCTTTATTTCAATTGTCAAGTCCATGAACCGCGGTCGAATTTTTCTTTTGATAAAAATATAACAAAACTCCAGCAAAAACAAACAATAGAACCACCAATATCAATCCTGTCAAAATAAAATTGAAGTTCGGAGTGATTTTATTTGACTCTTTTGGTGCTTCTATTTTTTTTATTATCTGATTGAGTTGACCTGTGGCCGGGTTGATGATCGGCTGGTCGCTTTTGGTCGAATTGATTAGATCCAAACCTTCTGATTTAATGTATGATCCGTTGTCTTTGACAAACGCCGAGGTTGTTTTTTGATAAGCTTTGCCAAACTCGTCGGTAAATTCAAGATAATATTCAGGAAAAGGCAGGTTTTTGCCGTAGATCGTAAAAAAACCAGAATCATCGGCCTGGGTCGTATAAAAAGTCAAGTCTCCCTCTCTTAATTTAACAGTTATTTTTGGATTAGGAATCCGCTGGCCGTTTTCGTCATAAGCATAACCTTCTATATAGTTTAGAATCGGTTCAAATCCAAGACTATCCTTGCTTTCAAAATCAATTTTAGAAAGATCAACATTGTTATTTTTGATAATTGGTTTTGTCAAGTCAACTTTTTCCGCCGAGAGTAAAAGCCGCTCTTGAGGCAACTTATTCTTCTCGACATTAATTCTGAAACTGCCGTATTTCTCCGCATTGACGCAGTTGCCGACTACCTGCCGGCGATCCTCACCCACAAGACAGATTTTGGCTTTGGGAAAGGTGGCTTTCCCCGAATAGTTGACAAAGCCATTCATGTCGACTTGATGAAGAGACGATTTTATGACAAAGACTTCGCTCGGGTCAACCCGGTATGGCTCACCCTTTGGGACAAGAGGAATGTCGTGATGATAACTTGAGTAATCAAAATCTTCAGTGATCACCTCGGGCATCGGCGCTTCGTGAAAAATGTCACCTGGCAAATAGATATCAGAATAAACCAGCGAATAATTGGGATCGAGGTTGACTTCTCTTGTGAATAGGTGGCTTTCCGGCGCGTCTACTTTCAGTTGATAATCGGCCTCTTTGCTGACCAAAATATTATAGACGCCGTTGTCGATTTTTGTCGTGTCCCAATTTTTAAAAGGTCCGTCGACGACAGCCGGATTACCAAAACTATCAAGTAAGGTAACGTCAACCCCCGCAATCGGCTCTAAAGATTTGGCGTCGAAAACGCGGCCAAACGGATCCCAATAAAGAGTGACACAATCCTCTTTTCTTCCCTCTTCAGTAAAAGGATTAACTGTCGGTTGAGGGATAAGACCCAATTGTTGAGTGTTATTTTGATCAACGTCTTCTCCTCCTGTCCCCAAACCCTCACCTTCAAAAGATGTGTTGGCATCACCGATCGCATAATAACTATAAGCGACGTGGCCAGCATACCTGTCTTGAACAGAAATATCAACTTCGCCTGGAGGTACCATCGCCTCACTTTCTGTCCTCGTTGTTTCTTCTCCTAAAACTCTTTCGTCATTATTCAGGGCAATCTCAGTTCGACCTGGTCTGGCGGATAAAATCGTAAAATTGGTTATCCGCGTCCAGCCGGGCCTGACATTGACTTCACGAGCAATTTCATCTTCTATTTTTTGAGTATCGTTACAGTAGTTTTGCGTGCCGCCATTATTGCACTTTGCCAGCATTTGCTCATTAACATCGATATTGTCATTGCCACTATTATGAAGCCAGATTTCACAACCAGTTTGGGACAAACAACTCCCAGTCAGATTTAAAGTTGCATTCATAACCATTTTTCCGGTGGCTGGATGAGCCTGATTGCCTCCAGAGGTTCTTTTGAGACAGGTCCTGTTGGCTCCCTGGCTCATGATTGATGAAATGTCATCGACTCTTTGTGCGCCAATTAAAACTGGAAGAAAAAACAGATAAAAAAAAAGTGTCAAAAAGAAAGAAAAATATTTCTTCATAAAATGAGTATATATTACGATTTTTTTATATACAAGACTATTCCTAAAACAGCAAAAACAAGAATGATTAAAATAAAAACAATCAAAAAGACTTTCAGGTTCATGTTGGTCTTTACTTGATTGGTGAGCTTTTGAGAACTATCATTGGATAGATTGTCATTAAAAGTTCTCTTGTTTAATTCTCCTGTTTGCGGATTGACAATCGGCTGGCTATTTTTGCTTGCTTCCATCAAGTCAAGATTCTCTGATTTAAGATAGGTTTCATTGTTTTTGACAAACTGGCTCGTCGTCTGGCTAAATTTTTCTTTTGTTTCAGGGTTTTCGATCATCAAATAGTAGTCCAAAAAGGGCAGGTCTTTTGAGTAGATCGTAAAAAAACCACTGTCATCAGCCGACGTCTGGTAGTAAACGCTTTTGTCCATCTTCAGTACGACGGAAATCTTGGCTTCAGGGATAATTTTTTGACCGCGGTCATAGGCAAATCCTTCAATATAGGTTAAAAGCGGATTAAAATCTGCAATGACAATGCTGTCGTCTGGAACCTCATCTTCTATACGGATTTTGTTTAGGTCGGCCGAGACTGTTTTTGTGACAATCCCTGTTTTAAAATACTTTGTATTTTTGGAAATTTCTATGCTGTAGCCATATTGGGACAGTAAGCTTTTTTTAATGACCGCCTGAAAGATTCCGCTTTTGTCAGTCTCACCATCCATCAAAACTTTTCCATTGCTTATAACTTTTACCTTTGATAAAGGGTGGGTGACTTTAATAATAAATTGGGTGCCGGCGCTAATGTCTTTTTGAGTCATTTTTCCAATCTCTATTGGCCTTGAAAAGGGCGCACCTATTGGTTTTAGAGGAATATCAACGCGCTTTGGATCACTCGCCTTTTCAAAAAAGGGCGGGTCACCGGCTTTGTAAATAAATTCATATAGATCTTTATATAAAGGATTTACGTCAACCGATTCAAAAGAATGGTTGGTTTTCGGTGCTACTTTCAACTTATAACTATCGTCTTTTATGACCAAGATATTATAAACTCCAAAAATATCAAGACTGTCGTCATTGGTCGGTAGGCTGACTCGATTATCGTTTTTGTCAAGAAGAGTAACGATGGCATCATCTTCACCTAATGGTTCAAGTGATTGACTATCAAAAACTTTTCCATATGGGTCCCACAAAATAATCGAACACATCTGTGGATTACCTTCACTAATTTGAACTTGTGTTTGTCCAAAGTTAAGAGAGCTTAGCTTTTGAGAAGCATCGTCACCGCTCTTTTGGGTCGGAAGCGGTGAAAGCATGGTAATTGTTGGAGCAATACCATTGATAGGGGCCGAATATATCATATAAATGGCATGACCATGGGCGTTGTGCAAGACCCCTGGAATATCTGTAAATGATCCTGCTGGAAATGAGTTTTGTTCTTGATTACCATCAAATGTCACATATGGCATATAGAGCAAAACATTATCTGTATTTATGTTATTCCCTGGTCCAGCCTGGGCACTAACTGCACCGGCAAAAAACTGTTTAAGCTCTGGTGAGATATTAGTATCTTTATTTTTCCAGCATTTGTCATAGCAGTATTCAGGGATTTCTTCTTGAGGTCTCTCTCCATTTACTCCTGCTCCTCCCATACCAACACTAAGACATGGCTCTCTCGTGCTTCCCTCACCTTCTCGCCTTCCTCCACCTGTCGGCAAAGCACAAATGACAACTTCACAGCTTTCTGAATCATTGCAAACTCCTGACATTTTTATAGGAGACTTTGGTATTTTTCTTGGATCGATCTCATCGCCTTGACCTTCACCAAATTGAACCTGACCGTTCTGTTCGACGTGAACACAGCTCCAGGTTTGGTCGTATTCGCGGTCAGAAAAGTTGACTTCAGGTGAAGACGTCTGGGCGAAAATATTTGTATTTAGTATCGAGTATAGAGTATAAAGTATAAGAACAAAGACCATTGCTCTAATACTAAATACTAAATACTTTATACTAGATACTTTATTCATAAAGGATTATTTTGATTATAGTATAATTTTTAAATGAAGAAAACCCCTTATATCTTTATTACAGTCTTGATAGTAATCTTGTTTTCTTTAGTCGGTTTTCGCTTCGGACAGAACGTCGAGAAAACAAACGAAGTAATCAACTATTTTTTAAGTATCACGCCGACTAAAAAACCACCGACTCCCACGCCGATAAAATATTCTGAATTCAAAAGCAAAAAATGGGGTTTAAAATTTATCTATCCTGATAATTTGTCAATTAAAGAATCAACTAATGCTTCGGAAGTTTTTTTTGAAATAAAAGAAAACAAAAACAAATAAAAGAATCACCAGAAAGAATACAATAAAAACAATTGGGTAAAAATTTTTCCCTATTTTGTTTGCTTTCACCTCTGTTTTATTCATATCTTTAAACCGACTATTTTCATTAAAACTATCTTCAAATAAATTAGAATCCCTAGCATTATTTTCTATCACAACTGACCTTCCATCTTTTTCTCCTTTCAGGAGATTGAGCTTTTGCTGTTCTATGTAGGAAGTATTGTCAGCGACGAACTTAGAAGTTGTTTTTTTCAAGACTGAGTTGTCTTCTGGATTGACAAAAACAAAGTAGTAATCAAGAGGTGGAAGATTTGTTGGTTGAACTATAAAATAACCTTTGTCATCCGTCGTGGTTTCATAAAAAACACTGTCATTTATCTTTAGTCTTACCTGGACTTTGGCATTGGGAATGATATTTCCAAAATCATCATAGGCATATCCTTCGATATAAGAAAGGATAGGATCTAAATTGAGAATTAAAGCACTACTCGGCTGACCAGCATACATGTAGTATTTTGGATTTTTTGATACCTGAACTCTAAAACCTCTTTGTGATAAAACTTTATAATCACGCACCAAAACTCTCCAAAATCCATCTTTATCCGCTTCAATAGATAAAGCCTTACCCTCGCCATTCTCTTTGACAACAATGTCATTGACGATTAACTTCACAAGTGATTTCGGATGGGTCACTCTTAACTCAATTTTGACGTATTTTTTTCCGTTAGCCCAAACCTGTTTATAGTCTGTTTGAACAACATCTATTGGTCGCTCATAAGGAGTTGATACCGGCTTTAATGCTACGTCAACCCTTTTTGGATTGTCTGCTGATTCATAAAAGGCCGGGTCGCCCGGCATGAAAATTGTTTCATAGAGTTCTTTGTAGAAGTTGTTTGGAATAAAGCTAGAAAACAGATGTGAAGTTAACGGAGTTACATTTAATTTATACTCTCCATCATCTTTTATTAAGATATTATATTTTCCTAAGATATCAGTACTAACATTATTGCCGGGAATAGAAACAATACTATCGTCTTTATTTAATAAGGTTACCTTGGCCTCATTTTTATTTAAAGGTTCCAGTGAAATACCGTCAAAAACCCGGCCATACGGATCCCAGAAGATAGATTCACAGTCAGCTTTTTCACCCGGAGCTAAACTTATTGATGGTGAAAATGATAGTGTTATTTGGCCAACTTGTTGAGTCCTGTTATCAGCAATCGTCGGTATCAAGCCTTGCGTCACTGCCGGAATAACCGTTCCCCTGTCTCCGGTGGCATAAAAGCTGTAAAAATCATGAGGTTGAGGATTGTTCAATATCACTTCTAAGTTAGTTACTGGCCCGTAACTAATATGATTGTCTGTCAATGACGAAGCAGTCAAACTAGCCTTAGTTATCCTTGTATTATCTGAGCCAAAATAATGAATGTCTTTTGTAGCATTTCCTGTTGTGCATTTTTCGCCAGAATGATCAACGTCTGATCTTTGTGTTCTTTGACCGACCTGTAAATCGCCGAATTTATCTCCTTTTTTTTCAATAACGCAAAGGGTCAGATCACATCCTGTTGGCGAAGAACACTGACCATTGAGATTCATGGTTATTGACGGCGGAGGTTTCCCGAGATTTGAAGTGACTGTGGTTCCCATCATGTTTCTTTCTGCTCCCATATCAGGAGGTAGTAAACACTCCATGCTGTAAGCAGATTGGATATCAGAATCATCTGTAGGATTTCTCGTTGGGATTTGAGCAGACAGATAACCAGAGATTGTCAGCAAGAATATTAAAACTGATGATGCTAAAAATATTTTTCTCATTAATATTAAGAATACCATATCTTATAATTTAATCATGAAAAAAATAACTCTTGCCTATTTTGGTTCTCCTGATTTCTCCGCCAAATTTTTGGAAAAACTATTGATTGATATTTCGATTAAACGTTTAATCGAAGTAAAACTCGTCATCACCCAACCAGATAGGCCCGTCGGAAGAAAACAAATCCTTACCCCTACTCCCGTTAAACAAGTAGCTCTAAAATACGGTTTAAAAGTTTTAGAAATTGGGAATTTTTTAGGTAAATTAGATCAATTAGAAATTAGAAATTTAGACTTATGTCTAATCTATTTTTACGGCCAAATTATTCCAAAAGATATTCTACTATTGCCAAAATACGGTTTTTGGAATATTCATTTTTCCCTCCTCCCAAAATACCGCGGACCAGCTCCGGCTGTTTGGTCTCTAATTAACGGTGATACAAAAACTGGTGTTTCTCTAGTGCAAACCGATGAAAAACTCGACCATGGAGATCTGATTGCCCAAAAAGAGGTAGGTATTAATCCCCAAGAAACAAAAATAGCCTTAGAAGAAAGACTTGATAATATAAGTTATGACCTTTTTAAAAAAGAAGCAAAAAATCTCCTCGACGGAAAAATTAATTTGACTCCGCAAAACCATGAGCTATCTACATATGCCGGATTTCCGACGAAACAAGACGGCTATATCGAAATTTCAAATTTCAAATTTCAAATTTCAAATTCCCCGAAAAAGTTATTTAACCTTTTTCGGGGCCTATATCCTTGGCCAGGCATTTGGACCATCCTCCCCAACGGCAAACGGCTAAAAATCACTAATATGGAATTAGGAAAGATTAAGCGCGTACAATTAGAAGGCAAAACCGAAGTAGACTTTGAAACGTTTAATAAAGCTTATAAGGTGTTTGGAAATTCTTGAATTTGAGTGGTTTTTTCTTCCCTCACCTCATCTATTATTATTTTTCCTCCTCGTTGACTAATCCAATCTTGAATAAACTGGATTTTTAATAATCTATTAGCAATCTGGGCTGATAGTTCAAAGCTTGGAGTTTCTATTAAAAGATCTTTCGTATCACTAAATCCCTTTTTAGGATCGTTCATTATCGAGTGGGATAATGGATAGTATATTTGACCTACAATTGACATTAAATCAATATCTTCAATTGAAATTTCACCCGCTTCTGATTTCACAAATGGTTGACGGATAACAAAAGCCTTGTTAGGCTTCCCAAAAGTACCAGGATATCTCAGGGCTAAAGGCATGGGACACGTAGAGATAACAACTGTAGAAGGATTTTGAATTCTTTGTCTTTCAATAAAACCAGGGTCTTTTTCTAGTCTTTTTATTGCTTTTTTTCTATTTTTCATAATAATACTTTGAAAAACTAGATAAAGATCTTCTAATTTCATCTCGGGAAATAAACCGCTGTCAATTGCTAAAAAATCCTTAAGATTATTTATCTGTCCTTTTTGAAACTTCAGCAAATAACCCTCGGGATATTTTGTCAACTTTTCTCCTATTAACTCCATTATTGGAAATGCTGCATAGGTAAGATGGTCAACCAATGTTCCTAGAACTGGTTTTCCTGAGATGAAACCAGCTTCTTCAACTATTTTTCTGACGCTAGAGAAAAAAGCCGGAGATACTCTTTGTTCAATATAAGTATCAAGGTCGTGATTTTCTATCTTTACCTCTCCTGCTTTTAGCTTCTTACTTGTGTCTACCCCTCCGCAGCCGGCCATTCTACCCGTTTCGTTTATTTTTTCATGGTCAAAGTGACCAACAACAACTATTTGACCAACCATAGGATGTTGTAGAAGATATGAAAAAGGTTTCAAGTCACCAGAACTAGCGATAGACGAAATTGAAACAATTTTAAGCCCATCAAATATTTCAGCAGTTACAATTCTAGCATCACTACAAACTATATAAAGAGTCATTTGTCCTTCTCCAGATTCTTTAGCTTTCCTCCATTCTCTGTGATTATTGAGTGCCTTAGGTGATTTATTATCTGCAAGAAGAGTTTGGCAAGTTACTCTTAATTCTGGAGTTGATTGTCCTTGTTCAATTCGTCTTAGTAAACTCATTCAGTAATTAGCTATTTGTAAAAACTAATTATATCACAGAATATCCTATAATGTGTAAGAAGATGGGCGTTCCTGATCACCCTAGGAGTGACCAGGTTTTCCACCTCTTATAACCTTTCCCAAAGATTGTCAAACTGATTTTTCAGATTGGCGACCAAATCAGAATCGTCGATTATAAGAGCGTAAGGCATCTTCTTGTTGTAAGAAACAAAGATCAGCCTTTCATTAGTCAAGATAAAATCGCTCTCGCTCTTTTTTGAAAGTTTAATAAACTTGACTTGGTTTTTTCTCTGATCTTTTTTGACGCTATCTTTTCTGTTGCCAACTGTGTCCGGCAGAACTTCGCGGGTCGCGATCTTTGACCTGAAAAGCCTTGGCCCATAATCAACGTCAAAATATTTGCCTATGACGTTGGCGTAGTCGCTCGATAGACAAACGATATCAAGCCTGCTCTCTTTCAAAGTCATCTCGTAGGCCTGTTTTATGCCATCGGCGCCGTAGAGTATCTGTGTGCTTCCTGTTGTCATATTTTTCACCTCAAATCTGTTTAATATTTGAACTATTAATTGATATATGTTATTATGAAAGCGAAGAATAGTAAAATTGTTGTCCAAAAAATGAACAAATATACTGTCGAAGATTTTCTCAATCAGCTCGGCCTAAGTGATCTCGAGATAAAATTATTTACTTCTCTTATCAAAAAAGGCGCGCAGACCATCCTTGACCTTTCAAGAAACACGGAAATAAACAGAACAAAAATCTATAGGATAATAGATGAGATGAAAAAACAGGGATTAATAGAGGAAATCGTTGACGAAAACAGACGTCTGGCAAAAGCAGTTGACCTGCCAAGGCTTGAACTTTTGGTAAAAAACATCGAATCAAAGGCAAAAACTTTAAGAAACATCTTTCCAAACGTATCAAGTATTATCTCCTCCGTAAAAGAGACTTTTCAACCCGGAACAAGGGTGATTTTTCATCGAGGAGTCGATGGCATCAAACAGATGGTCTGGAATACCCTTTCGGCAAAGACAGAGGTTGTTGGATATACATATAGACGACTGGATGAAATCGTTGGTAAAAAATTTTCCCAAGAATGGCATGAGGAATGGGTCAGAAGAAATCTAAAAATGAGAGATATTTATTCTGATGAATATTTTAAAAGTTTAAAAAAAGAGAAAAGAATTAAATACTCTTCTAAAAATTTTCAATCTCGCTATATCCCTTCAAAAATCCTCAATGTCAATCATCAGGTTGATATCTATAACGACGTCATCGCTTATTACAACTGGTTTGAAGGAGAGGTTTTTGGAGTAGAAATCAGTAATAGGAAGATCTTTGTCATGCAGAAACAACTCTTTGAAATCGTTTGGAAAATGGCTACACCTTAAATAAACTCCCGACTAAATATCCAACCATCGCCGAGGCCATGCCGATGATAGTCATTTCGACGCCTGATTTAAAAAGGTGGCGGCCGATCGTCTGCTTCGCTTTGTAGTGGCCGACAAAAAATAGAGTTAAAGCAGAAGCGACTAGAGAAATGGCAATTGCCGTTTTGATCGGCCAAAATAAAAACGGTAAAAGAGGAATAAATGATCCAACTAAGGCAGAAATTCCAACGATAATTCCGGCAGGGAACGCATCTTTCCTGTTAACTTTTTCAAGTTTCAACTCCTGCTCCATCATAATTTCCAACCAGACTTTTTTGTTGGAGCAGATTTTATCGACGACTTCGTCAAGGACTTTTCCTTCAAATCCGTAGTTTTCATACAAGGCTCTAATTTCTTCTCTTTCTCCATCAGGGACGTTATCAATCTCCCATTTTTCCCGCTCATATTCTGACTGATAGTAATCGGCCTCTGCCAGTTTTGACGTGTAGGCGACTGCCGCCATCGAAATCGATTCGGCAAAAGTCGCTGCCAGCCCGGCGACGATGATAATCTTTGAAGAAGACGTTGCCGCCGCCACACCCAAAATAACGCCAAGAACATTTACCAGTCCATCCTGTCCGCCCAAAATAATTTCCGGAAGATTAAAAGATTTTAAGTGGTGTTCGTGGTGGTGAAATGAATGATGAATGGCGTCAACAGTATGGCTTTTTTTAATAATTTCAACGTCTCCTTTCAAAAACCCTTGCCTTGCCTGATCAACTCGACTCATATTAAATCTCTCTTTATTAACTCTCTAATTTTCTCAAATAATTTTTCCATTGTCCAAAGATTATGATATGTTGCCAAAGTATATCCAAGAATCTCTCTTTGTTTAAACAAATGATGAAGATATGACTTGGTAAAATTTATACAGACGTAACAATCACAGTTTTCATCGACTTTTTCAAGATTGTTTTTATAGATCGTTTTGGTTATGTCGATTTCATTTGAAAGCGAAGATACCAAATTTTTTTCACTTTCGGGGTAGGGACCCCGCTGTGATAAAAAATCTTGGTATCGAGCTTTATACAGAGTCCCCATGCGAGCAAGCCTCGTCGGCTCGACGCAATCAAAAGTATCAATTCCATACTTTACCAAATCTATAATGTCATCTATCTGTCCAACTCCCAGAAGATGCACCGGTCGGTCCTTAAGAAGATAATCACTCACCCATTTAACCTGCTCCCGCATTTCTTTTTTCGACTCCCCAACCGACACTCCTCCAATCGCCACCCCCGGAGTGTTTTGGGCCAGGACAACCTCGGCCGATTGTCTCCGTAAATCTTCAAAAGTCCCTCCTTGAATTACTCCGTACAAATACTGTAAAGGCGAAGACAACAAATTTCGTTGCCGAGCCTTATATATTATGCAACTTTTTAACCATTCATGCGTTCTCTTCATCGCCTTTTCCGCATATTCATGACTCGCCGGATAATAAGTACACTCGTCAAACGCCATATTGATATCAGCACCAATTTTTGCCTGATATTCCATCGACTTCTCCGGAGTAAACTCAATTAATTTTCCATCAAACGTCGACCGAAACCTCACCCCGTCTTCAGAAATTTTTACTAGCAATGGATGTTCGTCACCTCGAACATCTGCTTTTCTTGTTTGGTTAAGAGACGAGGGGGAGAAATTTTTTCGCTTTCGAGGGGACCACGAAGTGGTGAGACTCTCGTGCGACAAAAATTTCGACCCCGAGTCTCTTTTATCACGAGCCAATGAAAAAACCTGGAACCCTCCTGAATCACTCATCAAAGGAATATCTAACCCCGAATATTTATGGATCCCTGCTGCTTTTTGGATAATATCCACTCCCGGATGAGTCACTAGATGGTAAGTATTAACGAAGGCCGTTTGAACTCCGATTTCTCTCACCAACTCCGGCGTCAATGCTTTTACAGTCCCCTTGGTCGCAACTGGCACAAACCCCGGCGTCTTAATTATTCCGTGATCTGTCTTAATCTCGCCGAGCCGGGCTTTGGATTTTGAAGAATGATGTTTTACTTTGAAGAAATTATTCATAAAATTAACATTGCGTCACCAAAAGAATAAAAGCGAAAATTTTCCCTAATAGCAACATTATACAAGTCAACTAAACTTCGTTTCGACTTTTTAAACTGCAAAAAGGCTTCAACCAACATCATGAGAGATGATTTTGGCAGATGAAAGTTAGTAATTAAAACATCAACCATCTTAAAATCATAAGGAGGGAAAATAAAAAGATCTGTTTTATCAAAAACACTGTGAGGAGGAGACGTGTGAAAATTTTTCACTTTCGAGGGGACCGCGAAGCGGTGAGACTCTCGTGTGACAAAATTTTTATACGCCGACTCCAAAGTCCTCGTCACCGTCGTTCCCACCGCCACTAACTTTTTTCCTTTCGACTTCATTATATTAATATAATGTAGTGACTCCTCAAGAATTTCATAATATTCTTCGTGGAGTTTTTTCTCTGTAAGATTTTCTTCAGTCAATGGTGCAAATGTTCCTAGACCAACGTGCAAAGTAATAAAATATCTTTTTATTCCCTTTTCATCTAACTTTTCAAAAACTCTATCTGTAAAGTGCAAGGAGGCAGTCGGCGCAGCTGATGACGCAAACCGGGCGCCGACTGGTGCCCGGGCAAAAATCGTCTGATATTTTTCTATTAGTTCATCTCTTTTTAGAGGCGTTTTTTTCAGATAAAGAGGGATCGGCATATTGCCATACTTTTCCAGGATCTGAAAAAGCTTTGCTTTTGAAAATGAATACTCGAGAACAAAAATGTGTTCGTCTTGGCTTATTGCCTTTACAAACTCTCCATTTGGGAAAAATAATTTTTCACCGACGTTAATCTTTCTATCAGCCATTGCTTGAATAGATTCCTCTCTTCCAGAGGGGGTGTTAACTAAAAATAAAATAATTACTTTTCCTCCATTTTCTTTCTTCATCTCCACCCTCGCCGGAAGAACTTTTGTATTGTTTAACACCAAAAATGAATTTTTAGGAAGATATCTGTCGAGATTATAAAAATGATCAAAAACTATCTCATCAGTTTTCGTATCATAGACAAAAAGCCTTGATGAATCACGCGGGACAGTTGGAGTAAGGGCTAAATTGCTTTTTGGCAATATATAATCATAAGTTTTCAAATTCACTTTACAAACTTACTTATAGTAGCTCTTGATTTGGAAAAGAATGTACAAAGAAATTCCGGTTCCGATCACCAACCCTCCCAAATTAAAACTCAAAACGCTTTGTACACCTCCAAGCAATGCTCCATAATAAATCAGCCTCCAAGCCGATAATTTTCTCTTAAAAAGACCGGGAATGGCCAATGCTTCCAAGACTAATATCACGGCGCTAAAAACCATTCCAAACCCATAACTAACTCCTGCCTGAAGCCCGCCCAAAAAAGCAAAAGGGGCTAGAAATGTCCCCAAGCCAAAAGCAAAAAGCAAAGCCGGCAGGGCGAGAATTAATAAAATTAAAGTAATCCAAGGACCATACTTGACAATCGCTTCCTTGGCGCCACTGGGCAGCTGAAACGGAGCCTTGTCAACTAAATAAGTCGTAAGCGTGTCCTCGAGGCGACCCATCATTGATTTCAAATCAGCACTCTTTTCGTCTGATTTTGCCATAAATATTTTAAAAAAATTATAATATCAAACTCAAGATAATTATAGCCAATGGTATGACATACATCAATAAGGATCGCCCGTCACCCGAAACAGGCGCTGTTGTTGTTGGCGTCGCCGTTATTGAAGTTTTTGCCAAAATAATTTCCGTCGGAGTCGGCGTGTTAGTCGCTGTCGGGCCCGGTGTATTGGTTGGCTGACCTGGAGGAGTCGTCGGAGTCGCGGTTGGTGTTGGAGTATTTGTCGGTGTTGGCGAGGGAGTTGAGGTCGGAGTCGGTGTGTCAGTCGGGGTTGGAGTATTGGTGGGAGTCAAAGTTGGCGTCACTTCACCGGTCGGGGTTGGAGTGGGAGTGGTCTCACAAGTACAACTTGTATAACATTTAAATTGCATATCCCCAGTAGCACCGCATGATTCAAATGGTACAACAGGCTTATTGGGAAAAGCACATTGACCAATACTAACACAACCAATAGAATCTGGATCACAGGTTGGTGGTTGACCGTTAGGACATGTTTGTTGCCCCCCACCATCACCTCCACCACGACACGATTCTTCTACCCGGCTACACGACCAACCAGTAGCATTATAGAAACCTGCATTTTCACAACTTATTGGACCACCTGTATCATCAACACAGGTTGATTCGTCTTTGTGTTCACACCATCTTTCTTGATCAAGCGTACAATAAGTATTAGTAGTATCAACACACGTACACTTAGATTCTGATCTATAGCCGTCTCTTTCATCAGCTCTTTCCCTTGTTGTAATAAGCGTCTGGTTATAGTAAACAACACCAATAATAGCAACTAGTATAACTAAGAAAAGATTTCCAAAAATAAGAAGCTTATTTATTTTCTTTTTTGGTTTCTCTGTTTTTAATGGAGTAAAATTACCATTATCCATAGTTAATAAAATAATAGCAGAAATTATTTTATAAGTTCAATGAATTTAAAAAAATATTTCTCGTATGATTTTTTTTCTTCTTTTATTACTTTGAAATCTGAATAGTCTGGAAAAAAAGCATCGGCCTGGAATTTGCCCTTAACAATTGTCAAATAAAGTTTTTCCGCGTATTTTATGCCTTGACTAAAAATTTGCGCCCCACCGGAAATAAATACTTCTTCTGGCTCAATCTTCCTTGCTAAAACAAGCGCTTCTTCGATCGAATTTGCCCAATGGATCCCATGAGTCTCATTTGAGCCAATTGTTCTACTTACAACAATCGTCTTTCTCTCCGGCATTGGCCTGCCAGACCTTTGATAATAACCCAAAAGCGACTCATAAGTTTTTCTTCCAAAAATTACGGTTTTTCCTGTTGTCAGATGCTTAAACCGAAGAAGATCTTCTCTTATATGCCAAGGAATTCTCCCTTGATAACCAATCCCTCGATTTTCATCCATCGCAGCAATCATGGAAATAATTGGGTTTGTTTTCATAGGGACGGTCCTTAAAAGGACAGAACCTATCAGGTTCTGTCCTTAAAATTGAAAATGTTTTTCTTCTTCCCAAAATATCCTCCTGTCACACTTAAAGACGCCTTAATCGGGGAATGGGATTGGTAATTTTCCAGACTAACGTATTCTGGCTTAAAATCATCGATGGTTCTGAAATCATGATTAAAATTGACTTTTGGAAAAGGCAGTGGTTTTCTTTTCAGTTGTTCTTTTACTTGATTAAGATGAATTTCATAGATGTGGACATCGCCAAATGTATGGACAAAGTCACCCGGTTTATATCCGGCGACTTTAGCAATAATCAATGCTAACAAAGCGTAACTGGCAATATTAAAAGGCACTCCCAAAAAAATATCAGCGCTTCGTTGATAAAGCTGTAAAGATAATTTACCATCATTGACATTCAGCTGGTACATGTTGTGGCAAATTGGGAAGTGGGAAGTATCTTTGTAATCAGCCATCGTGTATAGATATTCGGGATTCCAGGAAGTGACGATAGCATTATGTGCAGCTGGGTCTTGAATAACTTCGTTAACCGCCCATTTAAGCTGATCTATGGTTTTTTTTGTTCTCGTCGGCCAACGCCTCCAAAGTTCTCCATAGATCCTTGGCAGATTTCCCCACTTTAGCGCGAATTTTTTGTCCGTTCTTATATTTTCTATGAATTCCTCTTTTAACATTTGAGATTTAACATTTAATATTTTGTATTTCCTAAAGGGGTAATCGTCCCAGATATGAACATTGTTATCAACTAAATATTTGATATTTGACTGGCCTGATAAAAACCAGTAAAGTTCATGAAGAACACCTTTCCAATAGACTTTTTTAGTTGTCAATAAAGGAAAGCCTTGGCTTAAATCAAACCTCATCTGTCGGCCAAAGACAGTGTATGAAGCATCGGTCGTCCCCCGGTCGACCTTACGGACGCCGTTTTTCATAATATCTTTCATTAAGTCTAAGTATTGGTATTCAGAATGTTTAAACATAATAATTAATGACAAACATCAAATAACAATTGAATAATAAATATCAAATTTACAAAAATTAAACTTTTGTAATTTGAAATTCAATTGTGAATTTGTCATTTGTCATTTGTGATTATTTTATAAATTTCTCCTAACAAATACAACGAACCCGTAATAACGACTGTGTCTTTTGTTTCTTTCAAAATTGTCTCAAAAGCTTTTTTTGAGTCAGCGATAATTTTATAATTTTTAAAACCTAATTTTTCCAAGGCTCTCCCTATTTCTTTCGGTTTTTCGGAAAGATTGATCAAGTCTTGATTATCAACAAAAAAGCTCGTGATGGTGATTTTTGAAGCCAAAGGAACAATGTAACGAAGCATGTTCTGATAGTCTTTGCCTTTTTTAAAGGCGATTAAAAAATGGAATTTTTTTCCTTGGTATTTTGATTTTAAAGCAGCGGTAAAAGATTCCATTTTCAAAGGATTATGAGCGCCGTCTAGAATAACAGTTCTATCCCTGATCTTCTTGATATCAAATCGTCCGGCAAAATGAGCTTGCCGGAAAACCTGCTTGATCTTAGTTTTGGCATTTTTAAAACTGTCTCTTTTGGCTAAAAGTTCTAAAGTCTTGAGTGCCAGACCGGCATTTTCCATTTGATAATCGCCTAATAAAGATAGATTAAGATGAACTTTTTTAACAAAATCCAACTTGGCTTGTCTATCGTCTGCGACTTCTTTTATAACTTTTTTTATTTCAACCGACTGATCAAGCGCAATCGCCTGACTATCATGATTAATAATCGTGGCTTTTTGATAGGTAATTTTTTTTAGAGTCTTTCCCAATATCGCCATGTGGTCAAAACCGATCCTTGTCAAAACTGAAACCTTGTCTCTCCTATCAACAACATTGGTCGAGTCATACAAACCGCCTAGACCCGTTTCCATCACTGCATAGTCAACCTTTTTTTTCCAAAAAATATAGAATGCCAAACCGACCAAAACCTCAAAATAACTCAAGTCGCCAAATTTTGATTCTTCTACTTGATTAACAAACGGAATAATCTGGTTTAAGTAATAGATAAACTCTTTTTTACCGATGATTTTGTTATTTATTTGAAATCTTTCTCTCACATCCGTTAAGTGAGGTGAAAGATGGAGTCCGACCTTAAAACCATGAGCGGTTAAAAGAGAACTGATCAGATAACAAGTGGAGCCTTTCCCGGCTGTGCCGGCGATGTGAATTACTTTTAATTTATTCTGCGGAGAACCAAAGAGCTTAAGAAAATATTTTTCTTTCTTGAGTCCTAGCTCACCTTGAAATATCTGTTTTGATCCTTGGCGGACGTGAGAATTAAGATATTTTTCCGCTTGAACAAAACTATAAATCATGAAGTATAGAAGTGAGGGTATTAAATTTTTTTCACTGATAAAAAATTTCGATACCCGAACTTTTAAATTTGCTTTTCTCTCCTCTTAGTTGTTACTCGTCCGCCTTGCCATTGACCCTGATATTGATTTCCGCCTCCTTTGACTTCAAAAAACTGGGCATGAGCAAAACGACATCCTAACTCCATTGTCACGGGGATCGGCCCGGCATTGTAACAGGCAAAAGTCACTTTGCCTTTATATCCTGGCGCCACGTTTCCTGTTCGAATAATCAATCCCGATCTGAACGTCGTCGTTCTCGGCTTGAAATTTACCGTCAAGTTTAAAGGAATATTAAACACTTCGATTGAAGATAACAAATAGAATTCTCCTGGCTTTATAGTTACTTTTAACTTTTGAGTTTCAGTTTTGACTTTTGATTTTTGACTTTTGATTTCAATTATTGTCTCTATCTGTGGCGTTTCTCTATGCGTCACCCCAAGGAATGCTTTTCCTCCAACTATCTTATGAACTTCTCCCAATCTTATATCAAACCCTGCTCCTTCGGGAGTGGTTAATTCTCTTTTGTCTAAATTCTCAACCAGTTTCTTTGTCTTTACTAACTGCAGTAATTTCTTAGGTCCTAAAATCATAGTAGACGAATTATATTAAACCATTCCCTGCTGTTCAACCTTAAAACTTCCATCGTCTTTAAAAACAACGCTGTAGATCGGTAGTCCTTTTGCCAGTCTTCTCGCCGTCTCCATTAAATGGTTCTCTGACATTTCAGAAAAAGCATTGTATAACCACTCTTCATCTTCCCCATTTTTAAAAGTAACTGTTTTGTTTTTGACCAATAATTTAGCCAGTTCTCTATGTCTTTCATCAACCAAGGTTTGATGATAGATAAAGACCTCTCCTAATTTTTTTCCATTGTCTGTTTCCAGTTGATACTGGGGATAGATGCCCCAGCTACCTTTGACTAACAAGACTGCTCCTTCTAAATGCTCTCCTTGAAGAGTAATTGATTTACCAATATTAAGATTTTTCTTAATAGTCTCTATTTGTGAACTTTCCAGAAAGTATGCTTTTGGATCAAGATTAAACTGTTTAAAGTGGCCGCAACCACCAGCAGGAATTTTCGGATCAGCATGACTGTCTGTATGAGATCTGAAATTATCAGCGCCGCCAACAACATCAATAAAAACTTTTAGTGACTTTGGGAAGTCTAAGTCAAATCCATAACTATTACTAGTAGCAAAGACCAAAGCTAGTTCACCAACATCAGCTCCAGGAAACGCTAAGGCCGGAAGATCTTTGTCATTTGTATATCGACCATCAATACAGCGACTAATAAATTTTGTTTTTGGATCAATCTCATATCTATTCTCCATAACCAACTCATTAACCGCATCTTGTGAGAGAATAAGTTTGTTCATATAAGAAAGTATTATACAAAAAAAATATTAGGTGAGTCTATCCTTGTAAATCCCTTCCTCCACCCTCTGCTTCCATATCTAAAATTCTTCTACTTCCATATAACGCCATTGCGTTAGCAAGAGCAAGTCCGGCCAGAGCAATTGCTTTTAATGATAATGGCAAGAAAGAATTTAAAGTTTCGTAAATGGCTATCGGATTAACACCAACTAAGAAAGACTCAACCATATTCATAAGACCTGGTCTCTTAAGTTCTTCTACCTGATGACCTCCATTTTCTATAGCTCTAAAAATTGCATTTACTCCTCCTCCGCCGGCAGATGTTAAAAGTTGTGTTTCAATTTCTGGCGGAAAACTGCTTAATACAAATAATGACAAACCAG
>LBST01000015.1 GCA_000991135.1 Candidatus Roizmanbacteria bacterium GW2011_GWC1_37_12
TATACTTTACCCCATAATTCAGACCACTGGTCAAGATATGTTTTGACCAGTTAAAATTAAGGTTAAATTATGGGAAACACAATAAGAAGGCAACACCAACCGGCCTTTAAAGTCAAGGTGGTTTTGGAAATATTGTCAGGGGTCAAGACAGTCTCTCAAGTTTGTTCCGAGTACGCTATTCACCCAACCCAGGCCCAAATATGGAAAACTCAGGCCCTGGGATTTCTCGAGAATAGTTTTAACGGACAGTCATTTGTCAATCAACTCAGGCAAAAAGACGAATTTATCGAGGAGCTGTACAAACAAATTGGAAAATTAAAGTATGAAGTTGACTGGCTAAAAAAAAAGATGGGAGTTGCCAGTTTCTGAAAAGATAAAACTGATTGATAAAGATAATCCAATTCTATCAGTCAGGGAGCAATGCGCACTTTTACAATTAAATAGGTCCAATCTTTACTACCAGAAGAAGCCAATATTATCTGACGCGGATATTTTGACAATGAATAAAATTGATGAGATTTTTACCAAGCGTCCATATTACGGAGTGCCAAGGATTACAAAAGAATTAAACAAAGATATATTTATGGCTAATCACAAACGGGTATACCGGCTAATGGGGATCATGGGAATTGAGGCTGTTTTTCCTAAACCAAATTTAAGTAAGCCAAATATCGCCCATGATATTTATCCGTATCTTTTGACCGACTTAGAAGTTAGCCATCCAAATCACGTCTGGGGAGTTGACATTACGTATATTAGATTAAGAGGAGACTGGCTTTATCTGTTTGTAGTTTTAGATTGGTTTTCAAGATATATTTTGAGTTGGGAATTATCAGACAGTTTATCATCTGATTTTTGTTGTGAAACTTTAAGACGGGCCCTAACAATTGCCGTTCCGGACATTCACAATTCAGATCAAGGTAGTCAGTTAACGGCCGAAGAATATTTAGGAATTTTAAAAAGTCATTCCAAAATTAAAATTAGTATGGACCATAAAGGCAGATGTTTTGATAATATATTTACTGAGAGGTTATGGAGAACCATTAAATACGAGGAAGTTTATCTTAAAGATTATGGGAGTCCGAGGGAAGCAAAGGAATCATTAATGGAATACCTGAAATTTTACAACGAGGAAAGATTTCACAGTTCGCTAAATTACAAAACACCATCGGAAATATATTTTGAAAAATCTGTTAAAAGTTTTTGATCGTTTCTATCTTAAGTTAGTTAAAAATTGGTCTTGACAAAGGGGTAAGGTTTAGCTGAATATCCAAGATATAAACCTTATTTCTTCTTCTTGTTTACTAATATCAAACTCTTCTGGATTTAACGGATCGTAAGGATCAATAATCAATATTTTGTCGTCAGATTTTTTTACTGCCACTACAGCGTGGGTAATAATTTTACCTTCAGAATCGATCATATCTTCTGCGGAGAAAGTCGCTTGAATATTACGAGGTTTTTTAGAAAAATGAGTAGAAATATTTAAAAGAAGAGGCGACTGATCTAATAGCAAACTTACATCGTTTACCATATCTTTAACAGTTATGTGATTTTCAAAGGGAAAATAATTACTTACTTGAAATCCATGGTCTCCGGCAAGTTTTTGTAAATCAGTTTCTTGAAGTGGTGTTTTGGTAGTTATAACTTGACTAACTAATTCCGTTCCAACACGATCAAGTATTGTTGCACCAGCGAGTTTTAACCAGTTAAAAGCGCTACATGCACTGCAGGTCACCTGAATATTAGCTTGTTGTTGCAACAAGCCTTCTAGGGAAAAAGGCCTTTTTTCCATAACGTGCTGATATTTTATCAAAGAGAGTAGTTTTTTCAAAAGAACTTTTCTTCCGGATCAGGCGGGTTTTTTTGTGGCAAAAAAAATCCGTCTTCGCTTGAAGCTTCTTTAAACGATAGGTATAATTTAAACTATTGGTGACTGTAGCTCAACGGCAGAGCGTCGCCCTGTGGAGGCGAATGTTGCGGGTTCAAATCCCGTCAGTCACCCCATTTTTTTTGGGAGAAAATTTTTAAAGAAGTCCGGCTTTATCTTGACTTCTGGCAAAGACGTTATTACTGCGAATGGCTATACCACGTTTTCCATTAAAAACAGTTCCTTCAATAGGGGTGAGTTTATCTTTTCTTGATTGGCTTTAGGGTACGCATCCAAGCCCTACAAAACGGAGTTCAAACGCTGTTTGATTATTATCAGGAACAGAAAGTTCAAAAAAATATCTCACTGTTGGTTTGTTCGGATCGAAAGCTGATATTGTAATTTTTTGTCCTTCTACATCAGGGAGTATAGGTATTCCGGTTTGAGTATCAATAAGAGCCATTTTTTGATCAGGATCTTGATTTCTGAAACCAGGAGGCTTACCAAGTCTTACAAAATTTTCGTCATAAGGAACAACTTCAAGAGTAGTAAATAACTGAATAGGAGTACCAGATGAACCTAATTTATCGAGAACCTCTATAGTAAGAAGTTGAGATAGTTCTTCATATTTAATGTCTCTCCAAGGAGGTTCTTGTTTTTCGATTGGTTTTAATGAACCTTGTCCTTTTTCCATCCATCCTCTGACTGCGCCGGCAAATCCTTCAATAAGGTCACTCTGAGGTATAGTTATTTTTTCTACATGTCCTAAGGTCAGCGGAATAATTGTGTCTTTATATTTCTGTAAAAATTGTATTTCCTCTTTAGTTGTTAAAACTCTTGCGTCCGGCGTAAGTTTTACATTATCTAGACTATTTTTATAAACGAGAGATTTCCCCAAAAGATCTTCTTCAAACCATCTGACAAACTCTATAATAGTGACAGCGTCTCCAAACATTTGTAATGCGCTTAAACCAATTTTTCCTGCAAATCTAAATCCTGGCGTATTAAACCATTCAATTATTCTGTTAATTTTTGAAAACTGAACATCGTCAATAATGCCTAGAAGATAGTCTCTTTCTACTCTTCTATTGAGTTGGTTTAAAAAGAACGATTTATTATTGTTGGCATATCCATAATTTCTAATTATTTTTCCTGTAGGATCGATTCTGTAAGCATCAGGAAAAAGGTCTTCGACGTTTCTGATATAGCCTATTTCGCTAAAATGACCATTTTTATCAGGGATCATTTCGACAAAAGCTGCATTTTCTTTGGAAAAGAACTCGACCAATCCGCCTTTTTCCAAACCAGTTGTCAAGAGAGTGTTTCTCAGCATGGCCATGTCTTCAGGAGTGTCAGCGATAAGAACGACAAAATTTTTGCTCTGAAGAACATTTTTTCCATAATCTGTTCCGGCAAGCATCTTTCTAACTTCATCCACAGTGATAGGTCTACCGGCAATTTTGTCGACATCGGCTCCAAAGATGAGGCCTGATTCTTGAGTTAGGTCGCCAAACAGATCGGGTATAGTATGAATTCTTGATCCATTGGCGGCGATAATTATTGGTTGTTGTCCTTGGGCAATATATTCGATGATCGGATGGGGTTTATTAAGATACGAAGTAACGGCCTTTAATTTAGGAAAGTTTTCTATCGGGTATTCATTCCCAAATGCATCAACAACTGCTATGGCCTGAAATGTATCGTCGGCATGACCGTAAACACCGTAAGCAGTAAAATGGTTTCCGCCCCATTTTTTTACGTTCGCTTCAGACTGCATCTGGGCTCCTATTCTTGCCCAGCTTTTTTGAACTTCTAAATCGCTAAGATCAAGACCCATAGTTTTAGCGTCATTATAAAGAGCAGTTAGGTCATCAATCGTAGTTTGCGTTACTCCATGGCGTCTTAATGCATCAAGTCCTTTCGGATCATTTACTAGTTGTCCAATAGCATCCCAAGCCCCACAACCATTTGGATTACATAGTGAAGCTTGATGGGGTCCAAAAACGCTTATATTTATTCCTTCACTAAAGACAGCCGGTTGAGTTCCAATTTTATATACAGGTTGACCTACCATGTCCGTAGTTCTTCCAGATACAAGTTCTCCTGTTTGAAGATCTATCTCGAGCGAAGGTTCAATGACATTTGGGAAAAATTTCGGATAGTTTACTCTTGCATCGACACATCCGGAAAGACCACAAGCATAACCTCCTCTTATTGCTTCTTCCATTAGTGATTGAAAATCTGATGATGAGACGACGGAATTTTGCCTTAGGATTGCTGATAAAATATCTCGATGATCGCGATTTCTTATAAAGTAAAATTGATCCGGAGAATATCGGGTGGCGAGTGAAAGGAATATCGCTTCTGAATCAAACTCATTTCCCATGGTATAAAGTTCATTGCTTTCAACGGTAAGTATCTTTGGCGTAGCTGTTGCTATTGCGTAAGCTTGGCTAGCAGAATTTGCATTGAATTCACGATTGTTGTTTTTGCATGAAGTCGTCAATAAGACTGTTCCGGCAGCTATAAGGGCTCTTACTGGAGGGGAAAGTAAAGGTAAATAAACTCCAGCGAGTTTTAAAAAATCTCTTCTTGTTCTTGTAAGCTCAGACATTTTTATTATTTTTAGATTTGTAAAAGCATATTTTACAGCAAGATATCGTTTTTTTCAATACTATAGGTTTGACAATAAAATTAAAATATGATAGATTTTGGACTAATATGACAGTTAAAGCGGCTGAAACAAAACTACCTGAAAGCTTATTATTAACAAAAAGTATAAAAACTGAAAGAATAAGATTACCAAAAGGAACAAAACTAAGACGGCTTGATTTATTAACATTAGAGAGATGCGGCCCTTTAGAAAGAAAAATAGCTTTAATTGAAGATATAGAAGGCAATAAAGCCCAGATATTTGTTTATTTCAAAACTCCACCCAGCAGAAAAAATGCCGAATATCTTTATCGTGCTTTTAGGAATTACACTACTATTGGCAGGTTGGTTTTCTCCAGTCGACCACAATCTTTAGAAAGTGCAGATAAAAGATCAATTGCTTTATGTGAAGAAGTAAGTCGGGCAAGTCAATTAGCTGGAATAGTGAGAGATGAAAATATATTAATAGAGGGGGGAGCTGTTTTAGTAAATCCTGATAGAGAAAATCCACATAGTCATTTTGGTGATAATCTTCAAGAATCAATCGGTTTTTTATTCAGTAAAAAACCTTTCGGAAATATTCTATTGATACCAGATGAGTGGAACGATTCAGCTATTGACAATTTAGTGAAGGGTGGAGGTAAACTTCTCGTAAATAAAGATACGTTTGATATCCTAGTTAAAGAAGCATTGCCATATTTTAAAAAGTTATTAGAAATCAAAAAATTAAAAAAAATAAATATTCCAGTTATTCTTATGACTCTATCAGCATATATTAGGAAGGAACTTAGTATCCTACCAAGACTTGATAGTAGTAGAGGAATTGGAAATGAGACAGATTTTGTTCAAGAAAAAAGTAGATTTTATCTTCAAAGATTAGTTGAATCTTTTGCTATTTAGGATGAGCCTAGGACGAGAATCGAACTCGTAGTCTAACCCTTACCAAGGGTTTGTTTTACCACTAAACTACCTAGGCAAGCTTTTTTATTATACATTGAATTTCACAAATTAATTTGTTATTCTGTTTACACCCCAAAGGGGTAAACTTATGGAAATAAAGTATTTAGGCCATGCTTCATTTTTAATTAAGACCAAAACTGCCAAAGTTATTACCGACCCTTATGATTCAGAGATGGTCGGACTAAAATTTCCAAAAGTTGAAGCAGATATTATCACCGTCTCCCATCATCACCGCGACCACGATGAGGTCGACGCCGTGTCACTTCCAGCAACAGGAGCCGCGCCTCTCATCGTTGACATGCCGGGAGAATTTGAAAAGATGGGGGTGAGGATTTTCGGTTTCAAAAGTTTTCATGACGACAAAAAAGGAGAGGAAAGAGGCGAAAATATTTTATATAAGATTGAAGCCGAAGGAGTGTCGGTGCTCCATTGCGGTGATTTAGGCTATGTCCCGGAAGACAGTTTTTTAGATTCGATTGGCGACGTTGACATACTTCTTGTTCCAACAGGCGGGTTTTACACGATAGATTCGTCTCAAGCCTCGGATTTGGTCAAAAAAATTGAACCATCAATTGTTATCCCGATGCACTATCTTGATGCCGCCAACGCCCGCGCTTCGGCGGCCAGGCAAAAAAACTTCGGTCAACTTGCACCGGCTGAAGAATTTACCAAAAAATTCGGCGTTGAAAAACCAATCGCTCTACCAAAGCTTGTTTATAAAAAAGAAGAGGTAGAGGAAGAGATGAAGGTCGTCGTGCTTGAAATTTAAATATGGCTACATCAACTGATGCTCTCAAAGTTCCTCCACATGATTTAGAAGCCGAAAGGTCGGTTTTAGGTGCTATTCTAATAGATTCATCGGCAATCAATCTGGTCGCCGAATTTTTAAAGACAGAGCATTTCTATACTCCAGAACATCGGCTGATCTTTTCCGCGATGCTGACTCTTTTTGAAAAACAACAGCCGATTGACGTTGTTACCATTCAGGATGAACTGAAAAAAACCGACTCGCTGAAAAAAATCGGCGGCAAAAGCTATCTTTCAGATTTGATCAATACCGTTCCCACTTCCGCATACATTGAGAATTACGGATTAATTGTCAAAAATCAATATGTCAAGAGAAGGTTGATCGATCTTTCTTCGCGCATGGTGGAAAAAGCATTTGAGGAAAAAGGCGACGTCAAAAAGCTCATCGACGAGGCAGAAGTCGAGATATTTTCTCTAGCCCAACAGCATCTACACCGTGATTTTATCGAACTAAAAGAAATTTTGGCGGAAAGTTTTGAACGCTTGGAAGAGTTTATGAAAAAAGGTACTCATCTTCGCGGCGTCCCGACTGGTTTTAACGACTTGGATAATAAACTGGCTGGTATGCAGGATTCTAACCTTTTAATTTTGGCGGCCAGGCCTGGAATTGGAAAAACCACCCTAGCTTTAAATATGGCTTTGTCTGTAGCGATCAAAGACAAACTGCCTGTTGGTTTTTTTTCTCTCGAGATGAGCAAGGAAGAATTAGTTGATCGTCTCCTTGTGGGTCAAGCCGACATTGACGCCTGGCGGTTGAAGACAGGGCGGCTGTCTGATGACGACTATAAAAAGCTGACCGAGGCAATGGGCGAACTATCTGATGCGCCGATTTTCATCGACGATACGCCTGGCGCATCGATTCTTGAAATGAGGACTAAGGCGAGAAAGTTGAAGGTGGAAAAAGATATTAAATTATTGATCGTCGATTACCTCCAATTAGCCAATGCCGGCAGGTTTTATGAATCCCGCGTCAATGAGGTCTCTTTTATTTCTCAAGGATTAAAGAACCTGGCGCGTGAACTAAAAATTCCTGTTCTGGCCATTTCACAGCTGTCCCGCGCTGTTGAACAGCGGGGTACAAGAAAGCCCCAACTTTCTGATTTGAGAGAATCGGGCGGGATCGAACAGGATGCCGACGTTGTCATGTTTTTATATTTGGAAGAAGAGTCAGAAGACATCTTGGACCAGAACAAAAGGCTGGTCAAGCTCTACATTGCCAAGCACCGAAACGGCCCAACCGGTGAGATGGATCTGATGTTTAGAGGTGATAGGGTCAAATTCTACGGAGTGGAGAAGTAATTACTGTTCTTGACATGTATTAACAGGAGACAGATAAGACTCATTAATACCTCCAACAGAAGTTCTTTCAAATACTCTATCTAATTCACGAGCTAGTAAATTATTAGCTTCAATTAGTTCTGGAATACCATTATTTTCTATAATCTGGCTTAAAATACTAGCTAAATCAGCAAGAGTCGGCTGAAATGTACCATGTGGAATTAATGCTTTAAGTATGCTGTCTATATTTTGCGCAATATTTTGAAGTTTAATAGTCACTTCTGCATTTGGATCGGGAGTGTAGCTTGAAGTTCCCATAGGGCTTTTTTGAATATCACTTAAAACCGAAAGAAGTTCTAGCGATAAAAAATACTGCCAGTTAGTGTTTGTTGTCCCATCAACATAAACAAAGCTGACTATTCCGTCTTTTTTTATCATGCAAACGTTTTTTTCCGCTAAATAAAAAGCTCCATCAGGTACCTTGTTTTCAAAAAAATGCACCGCTTCATGGGGAAAAGAATTGATACTGTTTAAAGATAAAAAAACATTACCATGATTAACACAGGCGCCTGCGTTTTTCATACATATTTGTTCAATGTCTTCATTTTTGATTACAATAGTTTTTTGCGCCATCATATTAACAAAACCAGGAATCTGCTCTTCCGGCATCTCTATTTGTCTTGCAACACTTTCGATATTTTCACAGACAGTTTCTCTCAAATCTTCAATACTGAATGGTTGAGAATTTTTCTCGGCAGCCTCGACGAATAATGGATCTGCTTCACATGGTCTTTCTGACAGATATGAAGGGGGTGAGAAATTAGAAATTACTGAATTTCCAACGAATGTAATATCCATGTCTTCAAAACCTAGTAAAACTCTTTCTGCTATACCATCGGGCGTAACTCCGATATAAGCCAACTGCAATGTTGAAAATTGACGGGAATATGGATAGGTTTCTGCGTTTGGCGTTGGCGTAGAAATAACTTCTGTTGTAGCTGAATTAACGCTTCGGCAGGCTGTTAAAGCCAAAACAATAGCTAATAGTCCAAGAGTTAGCTTTCTTTTTAAGGGAATATCTTTATTTTTGTTTTGTCTAGTTTTTTCCACCTTAAGATTATACCAGAATATTATAGGATTAAACGTCAGTTTAACAAAGTAAATTTAATAATGTAATATATATTCATGTACTTAAGATTTAAACATTTTTTTGCTTTTTTATTAATAGCATTTTTTTTACAAGCATTTTTTTATTTGTTAAACGTTCAGGCAGGTACAAAATACAAAGATCCAACCTATCAGGTAAAAACTAGCAAAGATATAGAGTACGGCCAGGCGGCCGGATATAGCGGAAAGACGGAAAAACTTCTTCTTGATATCTATGAACCGGAGGACAAGTCGGGTTTAAGACCCCTGATTATCTTTGTCCATGGAGGATCGTTTGTTGCTGGCGACAAATCAGTCTATAGCGAAAATGCCACCAATATGGCTAAGAAAGGTTATGTTGTTTCTTCGATCAACTATCGTCTTGATACAACCAGAGCCAATAATCCCTATAATGCCAGATCGCCCGATCTTGATAAACCTATTGGCATTTCAAAGGAAGACACATTGATGGCCCTTCGGTTTTTGATTGAAAACGCGGAGATGTACAGGATTGATACCAATAAGATTTTTCTTGGCGGTTCATCAGCCGGAGCGGTAACTGCTCTATATACTGCTTTTAGTGAAGAAGTCGACGCCAAAAAAATCAAAGCGGTTTACAGCATTGCCGGTACGGTCCTCGACGAGGATTTGGGTATTATTGACGAGAACGACCCGCCAACCATAATGTTTAACGGTACAGCTGATGGGATTGTTCCGTTTGAAATGGCCCAAGCAACTGTTGAGAAACTACAAAGCAAGAGTGTTGAGGCTAACCTGATTAAATATGAAGGAATGGGTCACGACATAATAAGCAAGCAAAATACTGATATTCATCAAAAACTAACAGAGTTTCTATTACCTTATGTTAATTCAACAGCTCAAAGTGAGAGCCCTTCCCCCACAGGAATTTTTGCGGTTTCGCCTACCTCAATACTAGTCCCGACGACACCAATAACAATGACTGAAGATTTGAATGGCGACGGCAGTGTTGATTACTTAGATATGGAAGAATTGATCAACGGCTATTTTTTTATCAATATGGACGCTGATTTGAACCAGGACGGCATCGTCAATGGTTATGACTATTTTCAACTTTATGAAAAAATTAATCGTTAAATTATTTTTCGGCGTCTTGATTTTTTTTGGATTTTTGACTTTGACGCTGCTTTATTTAAATAAAGAAAACCGAGCCCTCGAGGAAAGCACCAAGCTGATCCTCCTTCCCAACGAAATTCCTATAAGATCCGAAGACGAGCAGTTTTACGTCTACATTCTTCTGAATTCGCAGGTCAATAAGATTAGCGCGGTTGATACTGTTATTCGTTTTGATCAGAATATCTTGGAAGTCGTCGACGTCGTTCCTTTGGGTATATTTCCGACTTACCCAGATGCCTCAAGAGCTCTTGATAATAAAAATGGCCTGGTGTTTTTGTCAGCAGTCGCCTTCGACACGACGACAAAGACTTTCACCGAACCCTTCCAAAGCATCGGGCTTTTCGGACGTATTAGTTTTGAAGTGAAAAAAAGTCAAGCAACGACAATCGATTTTGTCTTTACTCCAGGAAAGACCAGCGAGACCAATCTTATTGAAGCGGGTACAGGAAAGAATATCCTTCTTGATAAAAATCAGATTTTGGGAGCAATAGTGGAAAAATAAAGTCCTATAGCGTATAATTGTGAACTATGGGTAAGGGGGAGACGAGAAGGGATTTTATTACTTTAGCTGGATTAAGTCTTTTAAGTCTAGCTTATAGTGGTTGTAGTACTGCTGAAGGTAGAGATCCTTTTATTTTTACTCCGGAAAGAGCAGGCGTTAATTGCGGATTTGCTTTAGGAGATTTAAGAGGTTTAGCCAAAGCTAATTTTTTTGTCGCCGGTGATGAGGAAGGTGCAGATATTTTAAGTAAAGCCTTTTTAGGCGACTTAGCCACGAGGAAAATGAGTCGGGGATTTAAAAGCAGCAATCACGTGTACGAAGCTTCGACAGGAAGCATGTGGAAATCTGACAAAGATTTAGCTGGTAATATGAAAGGACAAGTAGCTTTGATTTATGGTGTAAGACTTAGTCTTGCGAAAGACGGTCCAATACTTATTAAAGTATCAGGCAGTGCTCCATCTGTTGTTGGCGATCAGCCCACAGAGAAAGGATTTTTTCCCACAGTATTCGTCGTTGAAGTTGGCGCCGATGATTTAGTTGATCTAAAATTAGAGCCAACCCCTCTTTGTTCTGACGAAAGTTTAATAAAACCGTTAGAACATGCTAGAGACCTTTTAAGCTCCATCGGACGTAGATTAGGAAACTTTCAGTTTTATTTAGATCGGGAAAGTCGTATTCTAGAAGCGGTGGTCATACCCTCTCGTTATTCCAATGAAGCTAAAAGTTCTCTTAATGCTGGAAGTCGTTTGAAAAGGGTTGCTGAAGATATTAATAGTTTGGCTGGATATGAAGGTGTTTCAAGCGCGAGCCTCTACGTAAACACACTTACTTCTAGCGGAGAATCTAGTGATATAAAATTACCTCTTGCTGCTGAAGTAGAAATTATGGCATTAAATCAGTTATCAGATGGGAGAGTACTAGCTGGTATCAGACCCAGAATGAGAAGCTATCTAGGTCGAGACAGTTTACAATTATTTAACGACGCGACTACTAATCTGTCGGATGCTATGTTATGGGTGGACGTCATGGATTTACAAGTAGAGTTGGAACGGGAGACGCTAGAGGAGCCGCCGTTAACTGTCGATCAAGGGACGCCGACATTAGACAGTCTTGAAAAAGCACTAGGTACTTATGTTATGCACGGACGCCAACATCATCACCTTCGACTTTAGTAACGACAGCCAGTCCTTTAACTATTGATACACCTACGGCAACAATTGCCTCGACGGCAACAGTTACACCAACTCTACCTGGAAGTTTAACTGGATATAAATCACCAACTCCGGGAAATACAAAAACGCTAACCGTTGGTGAACATACTGATTCTACAATTTCTCCAGAAATTTCTGCCATTTTATTGAGTGGTGTCTGTGGTGGCGGACTATTGTTTTCAATCGCTTTATATCTATTAAATAAAGAATAACTCTTTTCTTCTTGACAAATATTCAGTTTTCCTATATCCTGGGGGGGAGGATTAAGGAAAGGGGGAAACAATTTTCCATTTACGATTTTCAATTTCCAATGTTTAAAACATTTGAAAATTGATTCATTAAAAATTCAATGAAAATTGTAAATTGGTAATTGAAAATTAATCAATATGACAGATCATAAGAAAAAAGTTTTGCACAGGATGAAGATAGCTAAGGGGCATTTGGAAAAAGTTATTTCAATGGTTGAAAAAGGAGAATACTGTTTAAATATTATCCAGCAATCTCAAGCTGTCCAGTCGGCTCTTTCCAAGGTTGACGAGGCGATTCTGGAAAATCATCTTAAAACTTGTGTTCGGGATTCGATAGCAGGTAACAAAGACGTTGATGAAAAAGTTAAAGAAGTAATCGAAGTATTCAAGAGAAAATAAAAGTATGAAAGCAATCTGGGTCATTTTAGGAATCGTTTTAACTGCCGGGTTAATTGTTGGCAGTTATTTTTTGCTGAATCCTGGTGGCGAAGCTAAAGTTACGGTGACGATTATCAGTTATAAGATAACTGATAAGGAAAGACCAAAAGTTGAAGTAAAAGGAACATCCAAAGATTTGGGAAAGATGAAAGTCTCGGATGAAAAGTCAGCAGAATTTATCATAAAAAATATTGGGCAAAAACCACTACAAATGTCAAGGGTTAACTCAAGTTGTAACTGTACCTTTGGCCAGGTAGTGATAGATGGCAAGGAGTCAGAGCTATATGGAATGCACAACGTCTCGAACTTTGCCGGAGAAGTCCTTCCGGGAAAAACAGCGATGATCAAAGTTATCTATAGGCCTTTTATCATGCCGGTTTACGGAATTATCGATAGGGAAGTCTACGTGGAGACGAATGACCCTGAAAATCAAAAATTAATATTTAAGGTTAAAGCGAATGTCAACTGATTTTTTATTTGGCATTTCTTTAACCGCTTCTTTTTTGGCAGGAGCTTTGGCTTTATTTGCTCCGTGTTGCATCACTTTTCTATTCCCGAGTTACCTCGGGACGGTTTTCAAAAGCCGGAACAAAGTAATGTTTTATACGATAATTTTTGCCCTGGGTTTGTCATCAGTTTTAATTCCAGTTGCTTTAGGATTCAGAGCTTTAATTTTTTTCTTTGATCAATTTCACCGAGAAATATATTACCTCGGCGGATTGTTTCTCATCTTAATGGGAATAACAACAATGAAGCCAATCCTCGATTTTTCGTTCCTCTCTAGATTGTTGCCACAGGCCGATCGGCAACCTCGGAGGTTGTCTGGCGGACTTTGGCAAAGCTCCGTATCAGTGTTTAGTTTAGGTCTAATGTCAGGATTATCATCTTCATGCTGCGCGCCGGTTCTCTTTGCCGCCGTGACTTTGACAAGCCTTTCACCGACTTTGTTTCAAGCATTAATCGTCTCTTCGGCTTATGTCTTGGGAATTGTGTTTCCTTTATTTTTGATGAGCCTTTTTTACGAAAAATTGACTACCAGAGTTTCCGGCAAAAACAGGCAAAAAATTTATGAAGTTTTCAAGATATTAGGAGCAGGAATTTTTATTTTGTCAGGTATAGGGATTATCATTGCTAACTTTTATAACAAGATCCAGATGTATCAGATGGAAGGATACACGAGGCCGCTGCGTATGATTGTTTTTAATCTTGGCAAATATTTCCAGAATCCGATCGTCGACATTGTTACGTTTGTTGCAATATTAGTTATTAGTTATTTATTATTAGTTAAAAAAAACCGCCTTCGCTAAAGCTATGGCGGTCAAAGAAAAATGAAAAAATCAAAGATCTTTAAGGTTTTTAAGGATAAACTGATGTTGGCTTTGTTTTTTAGTTTGCTATTAAATGTTTTACTGGCCTTGCAAGTAACCGGGCTTGTTTCTAAGGCAAAGAGCTATTTTGTCAATAAGAAGACTGCAAGTGAGAGAGAAAATCTTTTTGACCAGATTAACCCGGAGAAAGGATTTGAAATTAATGCTAAATACGGAGATTTGGGTCCGAAGATGGTTGAGGCAGGCGTGATCGACCTAGAAAAGTTTAAACAGGTTTATCAGCAAAACGGTCAAGCTCTGACCAAAGAACAACTGGAAATTTTAACCAAAGGATCCAATAAAAAAGTCAAGATTGATCGTGATAATTCTTATTTCCTATTGAATTTTTTCTGGGCAGCCGGACTGGCTAATAAATCGAAAACATTGCTTGAAGGAGACATTGTTAAGTATAGCGAAGGTCAAGTTGGCAACTTTGCTTCAACCGGCGGTTGGTCTCTTTCCAAAAGCGACCCGATGGATTACTTTGCCAAAAGCGATTTGATTCCGATGACAAAAGAGCAAGAAGTTTTGGTGCAAAAAGTGGCGTCCAATATCTATCGGCCATGCTGCAATAATTCAACAGCCTTTCCTGATTGTAATCATGGGATGGCATTGCTTTCTGTTCTTCAGTTGATGGCGGCTAATGGAGCAACCGAGGACGACATGTATGAGGCGGGAAAATATTTTAATGGTTTTTGGTTCCCGGGAAATTACTATGATTTAGCTCTATACTTTAAGAATGTCGAGGGAAAAGATTTTGAAGATGTGCCAGCAAAAAAAGTTTTGTCTGGAGAGTTTTCCTCGGCGTCAGGCTGGCAAAAAGCTAAGCAGGTGTTAGTTAATAAAGGAATAGTTGAAAAGCCGCCAGCCCAGGGCGGAGGATGTGGAGTATAAATATGGATAAAATTCTCGTTTCCATTCTCGGATTATTATCAATTTTATTTACCTATTGGTTTTTCTTTATGAAAAAACAAAATACTGTTGAGGCATCGGGGTCTATCAACATCTTGGTTGAAGGCGGTTATAAACCAGATAGAATTTCTATTCCTTTTGGTCAAACGACTAAACTTGTTTTTGAAAGAAAAGACAGCAACAGTTGTTTGGAAGAAGTGGTTTTGGCTGATTTTAAAATCAAAAAAGCATTGCCTATGAATGAAAAGGTAATAGTAGAAATTACTCCTGATAAAAAAGGAGAGTTTGATTTTTCCTGTGCCATGGGAATGTTTCATGGGAAACTTATTATCAGATAATTATCTAATTACTAATTTCTGATTTCTAATTAGTAATTAGTAATCTGTAATCAAAAAATCTAAAAGTAATGACAACTAAAAGGACATTCTATATAAAAGGAATGTACTGCGCGTCGTGCGTTTACAGTAATGAGAAAGCCCTAAAGGCGATTAAGGGCGTGAAGGAGGCAGTTGTCAATCTTAATACTGGTAAAGCGACGATAACGGCGGCAATGCCGATTACAAATGATGTTATAAAAAAAGCCGTTGAAAGCGTTGGTTATGAGGCAATGATTGGGGCGACAGACAAAGAGGACTCTCTCGATGAAAAGATAAAAAAAGAAAAAACTAAGGAATTAAAAAACCTCCAAATTAAGACTAGTGTCAGCCTAATTTTAGCAGGGTTGGTGGTTTGGGGAAGTTCCCCCGGGTTGATGAATACGGCGCCTATGATCTTAAAGAACATGGTCAATCATCTGATACTGGCGTCGATCGTCCAGTTTTGGGGAGCTTATGATTTTTACAAAGCGGCGATTTCGTCAATAAAACACCGGCTGGCCAATATGGATACACTCGTTGTGATTGGAACAACAGTGGCCTATCTTTATTCGGCTGCGGTCGTATTTTATCCTGGTTTTTTTGAAAGTTTGAATCTAAAAGCCGAACCCTACTTTGACGTTTCCACCGTTATTATTGGTCTGATTTTGCTCGGTCGTTTTTTTGAAGCCAAAGCTAAAGCAGGAACTGGTGAGGCGATTAAAAAATTGATTGGTCTTCAAGCAAAAACAGCTAGAATAGTGAGAAACGGTAAGGAGATTGACATTGCTATAGAAGAGGTGAAATTAGGAGATGTTATTCGTGTTCGGCCAGGAGAGAAAATCCCGGTTGACGGAATAATCATTGAGGGTGATTCGGCCATTGACGAGTCAATGGTAACCGGAGAGTCGATGCCGACTGATAAGCATAAAGGTGATACAGTGATCGGCGCGACGATAAACAAATCAGGGAGTTTTCTTTATAAAGCCACCAAGGTCGGAAAAGACACGATGCTGGCGCAGATTATTAAATTAGTCGAAGAAGCCCAAGGGAGCAAAGCGCCGATCCAAAGACTTGCCGATGTTATTTCTTCTTATTTTGTTCCGATTGTGCTAATGTTGGCAATTGCCACTTTTGCCGGTTGGTATGTTTTCGGGCCAGCCCCTGTTTTCATCCATGCCATGCTCAACGCGATTGCTGTTTTGATCATTGCTTGCCCTTGTGCCATGGGGCTCGCGACGCCGACTGCCATAATGGTCGGAACAGGGATTGGTGCCGAGCACGGGGTGCTTATCAAGGATGCCGAGAGTTTGGAGACGGCTCACAAAGTAAAGACGATTGTTTTTGATAAAACAGGAACGCTGACAAAGGGACAGCCTGAAGTGACAGACATAATAATAAATTCAAAAGTCAAAAATCAAAAGTCAAAATTACAATTAAAAAGTCAAAATGAAATACTTCAATTAGCCGGATCCATTGAAAAATTTTCAGAGCATCCACTGGGTGAGGCGATTGTGAAAAAAGCTGAAGAAAGTAAACTTAGCTTTCGCAAAGTCGAAAGGTTCAAATCGATTACAGGAAAAGGCGTTGAGGGATTAGTTAATGGGAAAAAAATTTATGTTGGCAAGTTGTTACAAGGATCCAAATCGCACTCCGGGGGTGAGGATTTAAAGAATCAAGGCAAAACCGTTGTATATGTATATATAGACAATAAATTGACCGGTCTGATCGCGATTGCCGATACGATCAAAGACACTGCTGTTGAGGCAGTCAAGTCTTTGAAAGACGCCGGCATCGAGGTTTATATGATTACTGGAGATAATAAACAAACAGCAGAAGCGATTGGAAAGCAGTTAGGAATAAAGAGAGAAAACATTTTGGCCGAAGTGTTGCCAGAAGAGAAAGAAAAAAAGGTTAAAGAACTAAAATCTAACATCCAAGATCTAAGATCTAAAATCGCATTCGTCGGAGACGGAATTAACGACGCACCGGCCCTGGCGGCCTCTGACGTTGGCATCGCTATGGGTAGCGGCACTGACGTTGCCATCGAGGCGTCCGGTATAACCTTAGTCAACAAGAATTTGATGTCGGTGGTATCGGCCATAAAATTATCAAGGCAGACAATGAAAACGATCAAACTCAATTTATTTTGGGCATTTGCGTATAATGTATTATTAATACCTGTGGCCATGGCGGGAAAGATAAATCCTATTTTTGCCTCAGCGGCAATGGCGATGTCGAGTATATCAGTTGTCACAAATTCACTGTTATTAAAGAAGCAAAAAATTTAGGGACGGTCCTTTTAAGGACAGTTCCTAAAGGAACTGTCCTTGTAAAAAACTATGGCAAAAATAAAAAAAACCACTTTATACGTATCAGGAATGCACTGTCCTTCCTGCGATATCCTCATCAATGACAAGTTTCGGGAAGAAGCGAATGTCGTTGACGTCAAGCCGGACTTTAATAAACAAAAGGTCGAGGTTTTTTATACCGGACACTTAAACCGTGAAATGTTAAATAGTAAAATCAAACAGTTTGGCTATGAAATTACAGAGGGCGAAATTCGAGAAGTCGAGTCTTTGGGAAAAAGAATTTTTGAGGCGCTAGGAATCGTCGTCGTCGTCCTTATTTTGTATCTTATCGTCAAGGAATTGGGTTTGATTCCCAGTTTTAATTTTAGTGGAAATTTAAGTTTATTGACCATTTTTGTCATTGGGTTGATTGCTTCAACGTCAACCTGTATGGCGACGTCAGGAGCTTTATATTTATCTATAATTTCTAGGAAAGATTCCTCGGTCGCTTCGCTCACTCGGAATGACATGGGGACGGCAATATTTTTTAATGCAGGAAGAATTTTCTCCTACGGAGCTTTTGGTTTTTTAGCTGGTTTGGTCGGTCAAACGCTAATTACCAATCTTAAATTTGGGCCGTTTTTGACATTACTGGCCGCAATTTTTATGATCCTTTTGGGCCTCGATATGGCAAAAATCGTTTCTATCGGTTCAATCATCCCTTCAGGATTAAACAAAGCCATCTTTGAAAATCTAGAGCATAAATTATTAAGATATCCAAGAAAAGCGCCATTTTTTCTTGGGGCAATTACTTATTTACTCCCTTGTGGTTTTACCCAAGCCGTCCAGGTCTATGCCCTAGGCCAAGCTTCACCACTGCAAAGCGCTCTGACGATGATGATTTTTGCCCTTGGAACAACGCCGGCTTTGATCTTGGTCGGAGGCTTGAGCTCTTTTACGAAAACAAGCTTTTATAATTATTTTATTAAAACTATGGGAGTGTTGGTCTTTGCCGTCGGGTTCATATATTTTTCCAACTTTACTTCACTTTACGGCTTGAATATCAATCCGTTTTCATCACTTTCCACCCGAGGGGTGGAAAGTTTAGCAAGAGAAGAAAATGGTGCTCAAATAATAGAAATGAAGGTCGTCGGATCTGGCTATACGCCAAACTACTTTACCGTGAAAAAGGGCATACCGGTCAAGTGGAGAATAGACGGGGTTAATGTTTTTGGCTGCCAAGCTTATCTGACAGTGCCTAAACTAGGCATTCAAAGGACTATTCAACCAGGAGAACAGACAATCGAATTTACTCCCGAAGAATCCGGCTTTATCAACTTTTCTTGCGGGATGGGGATGTATCGGGGAAGAATTGAAGTAATATAGTCTTGCTTATTAAATATCCCAATAAAGCTCCGAATAATACATCGAAGAAATAATGACAACCCAGATAGATCCGCGAATAGCTGATTAATAAAGCAACCGTGTAATAGAGCCATCTTCGTTTTTTGTTAAAGGCTGTTAAGATAGTCGCGGCGGCAAAGGCGGTCGCGGCGTGAGTGGAAGGGAAAGAAAAATCATGGGGACAAGTTAAAATCGGTTGAATCAGTTGAATCGGTCTAGGGCGGAGAAAAATATTTTTTAAAATAATATCAGAAAGGAAAAAAGACAATAAAAAAGAGAGTGAAAACAAAATAATAAATCTTTTATCTTGCTTGGTGATACCGGGATTTTTTCTTTCTTCCAAAATTACCACAATCAAGATTACCAACAACCAAATTAAAATTGAACTGCCCTTAAGGGAGAAGAATGAAAAAAAGGAATTAAAAAAAAGACTGTGAGGAATAAAATTTCTTAAAAAACTAGTCAAGTAAAGATCAATACTTATTAAACCGTCCATTTAAGTATTATAACACCCTCACCTTTGTCATTCCGAGCGAAGCGAGGAATCTATTCTGTATAATTGAACAATGAAAATAAAGACAATTATTTTCGATTTTGACGGCGTGATCGCGGATACAATTCCATACACATTAGAGAAAACATTAAAGATTCTCAAGGAAGATTTCAACCTTAAGAAAAGTGATAAAGAAATTATACTAATAATCAGAACAAACAGCTTTAAAGAAATAATGAGATTAGTAGGTTTATCTATTCTTAAACTGCCTTTTATAGTTGGAAAGATAACAAAAACTCAAGAAGAATTATTTGAAATTATTGATGAAATAAAGATTATTCCTGGCATTAAAGGTTTATTGAGAAGACTAAAAAAATCAAATATAAGATTAGTGATTATTTCTTCAAATCTGAAAAAAAATATTGAGAAATTTATTTTAAAAAATAATTTAACTTTCTTTGATGAAATTATTGACTCGAAAATTTTCGGAAAGACAAAAGAGATTAATGACTTCCTTAAAAATAATAAATTAAAAGAGAATGAGGTTATTTATATAGGGGATGAAATAAGAGATATTGAAGCATGTAAAAAGGTTAGTATAAAGGTTATTGGAGTTAGTTGGGGTCTTCAAGATGCGAAAATTTTAAAAAAACGGGGGGCCGATTTTATCGCCAAAAAACCCTTAGATATTCTCAAAATTGTTACTGATTAGATAGTCCTATTAAGCCGATCGGCAACCTCCGAGGTTGCGGAAGGCGTGTAAATACTATCAATTAGATAGGGATTCAATAATACTATTTATGGCTTTTAATATGTTTTCGTTATCTTGATTCAAAGTGTTGATTCTGACGAAATGCTTTTTTTCTTGAGCGTCTTTGTATTCAAAATAGTATGAAGTGATTTTACCGTAAAGATCGCTTTCTTTGATAGACCTGACGATCAAAAACCCGTTTTTTGTATAAGAAGTTGATCTTGATCCTTCGCCGTTTTCGATCAAAGAAATAAAGTCGTCGATCTTAAGAGATTCTTTTTCAGGAAAGGGTAGGTAGTCAACAATCATAATATCAGCATTAAAACCGAAATTACCAACGATGTGGGGTCTTTCCAAATTGATTGCTATAGAGTTTATTGTAAAACCGTTTTCTTCCTTATCATATTTATTTGTCAATATCTGCCAAGTAGAGATGTATTGAAATTTAAGATTTATGCCATTGGTTTGGTAGGTTTTTAAAGAATCAACCGGCTGGGTCGGAGTTGAAGAAATAACAGTTGGTTGTTTATTACCAAAATAAAAACCAACAAATAAAAGAAGTATTATTAAAAATATAATCATGAGAAAAAAAATAATTTTTTTCGCAAGATCCATATAATTATATTACTATTTTTTGTATGCATTTGTATCATAATAATGATATTATATTAATAATATGCAACCACCCGAAACAGCCGGAGGCACTCCCAACTATGCTTTTAATTATCTAAAGATTAATAACGGTTCTGTCAAAGGTAGCGGAATTACCAAGAGTCATTCATGATGTTGCAGATGATATAAATCTTAGATTAGACATTAATACTCAAGAATTAGCTGATTTGAGAGGTTTTGATAATTTTTTTATGACAAAAGTTGCAAAACTAAAACCAAAAACGAGCTTCGACATGAAACACGAAACTTATGCAAGAATGTACGATATAGTAGCTGGATCAAAGCAATATGTCGGTTTTCATCAAGAATATCAAAGTGGCGAAAGATCTCGGGGAGGACTTAATGAAAATCAATTAGGAGAATTATTAAATTCAATACTTTATAAAGAACCTATGGAAATAGGACGGGATGTTAAAGCTCTCCAAGGCGAGATTGCTCAAATCGACTTAGATCTACTTGTCACAGCTTATCTGTCTCAAGGGAAGGTAGATTTAGCGTTAGAATTAATCAGAGACTCTTCCCTTTATCTTACTAAAATAGATCAGGGAGATAAAACATCTGAACAACTGACAAGCGTTACCATGGATAGGCTATTTGATCCCAGTATACAACAGGGGAACAACCTGTTTGATGTAGCGCATATTGTTTTAGAAGGAATTAAAGGAGATCAACTTTATCGTGAAATGCGAGACAGTATTACAAAGTGGCCGGAAGAATATAGAAATGCTGTAAAAAGACAATTGATCCATCTTGAAACTCGACTTGGAAAAAAGGTTTAATGTTAATTGTAGGTAAAAATTCTATTTTTTCCACGAATAATTTTTTCTTTCTTTTTTAAAGACTTGATAGAGTACATATAAGAAACTACTCTAAACGTTTCAAACTGCTTTTTAATATTATAGATAGTTTTTTCTAGGAACCAAGGAGAGATGTAGAGATAGATAGTTATAAAGTTTTTAAAGTTTATAAAATTCATAAGGTAGATTTTGAACATATCACCCATAACAATCTTTATATTCTTCCTATTTGGGTGGAAGAGACGGCGGAGGTGAAGAACGAGAATTAATACGGGATTTATCTCAACCGCGACAAAAGTGGTATTTAATTTTTTTCTGTAAGCCTCTTTTGCCGCCTCAAAAATCACAATTCCGTCGCCGGCTCCTAGATCAAAGACTGTTTGGCCATTTCTTAATTTTAGAGCCTTGATAATCAGCGGAATGTCAACTGGTTGAGAAGGAAAATAGGGGATAGGTGATAAGGTTTTTGATGAGAAAATTAAAATTAAAATAAGTAAAACTACAAAAACTATAAAAAATCCCATTGACTAATTTTATCAAGTCTGATTTAATATTAACGTTCAATGTCAAAAAATCTATCTTCTTTTGACCACGGGTTGGCCATCACTCCCTTAGACGGGAGAAACTTTCTAAAAATAAAAGATTTATCCGGATACTTCTCCGAATTCGCCCTTAATAAATATAGAGTAAGAGTTGAGCTAGAATATCTAATAAAACTTTCCGAGTGGAAAATTATTCGTAAATTAACCACGAAAGAACTTACTTCGATTAAACGTTTAATCGAAGTATTTGATTTTGATAATCATAAGGAAATAAAGATAATTGAAAATAAAATTAACCACGATGTAAAAGCCGTTGAATATTTTTTAAGAGAAAAATTTAAAAAAACCAGCTTAAAAGATTTAGTTCCGTTTGTCCACTTAGGATTGACTTCGGAAGACATTAATAATCTCGCTTACGGATTGATGTTAAAAGAATTTAAAGAAAATATCTTTGAAAAAGAACTGCTTCAATTAATTAATCAATTAAAGCAGATGGCCACAGAATATAAAAGCATTCCGATGTTGGCTCGGACCCATGGTCAACCAGCAGTCGGGACAACGGTCGGCAAGGAGTTGGTGAACTACGTTTATAGACTAAAAAAACAACTCAAAAAAACAAAAGAGTTTGAGTTTGAAGGTAAATGCAATGGTGCGGTCGGGAACAACAATGCGCTTCAAACAGCCATTCCTTCAAAAAACTGGCTTAAGCTTTCTGAAGACTTTGTCAAAAGTCTAGGTTTGACACCTAACCCCTATACAACCCAGATTCTTTTTTATGACAATTGGATCGAATTTTTTCAAATAGTTTCTTTGGTTAATGGTATTTTGATAGATTTCAGCATAAACATGTGGGGATACATAATGTTGGAAACTTTCATCCAAAAAAAGAAAGATAAAGAAATTGGATCCTCAACCATGCCGCAAAAAATAAATCCGATCAACTTTGAGAACGCCGAAGGCAATTTGCAACTGGCCAACAGTTTGTTTGAATTTTTTGAACGGAAATTAATACATTCAAGGTTACAACGTGATTTATCAGACTCGACAATCAGACGAAATTTTGGAGAATCTTTGGGTTATACAGTTTTAGGATGGAGAAATATCAGATCTGGTTTGGAAAAACTTTTTGTCAATAAAGATAATTTAAAAGAAGAACTGAATAAACACTGGGAGATTTTGACAGAAGCGATTCAGACTGTATTAAGGCTCAAAGGAGACAAAAAAGGCTATGAGAAAATGAAGATGTTGGTTAGAGGAAAGACTATTAATAGTGGGGAGTATTTGAAGATATTAAAGGGTTTGGGGCTTGAGAAGGATAAAAGATTAGTGAATTTATCGCCGGAGAAATACGTTGGGTTTGCGAGTGAATTAGTCGAAAAGCTTCGATAACGAAATTTTTTATCACGGTGGGGACCCCTACACCCCAAAAGTGAAAAAAATTTGTTATCTTCGCTTTTGAAAATTATAAATTGAAAATTTCAATCATATGATTAACTTAGTAGTCGGTTCACAATGGGGTGATGAGGGTAAAGGAAAGTTGGTTGATTTATTGGGTAAGAATGCGGACTACGCTGTCAGATTCCACGGCGGAAACAACGCCGGCCATACTGTCATAGTTGACGGCAAAAAATATCCTTTTCATCTGATTCCTTCGGCGATTTTAAATAAGAATATTGTTGGCGTGATTGCCAACGGGGTGATTGTTGACCCGGCTGTTTTGATCGAAGAGATTGACTTAGTTGAAAAAGATGGAATGAGCTTAAAAAACAAGTTGGTGATATCTGACCGTTGCCATCTGATTATGCCTTATCATAAGGCGTTGGATGAAGCCTATGAAAATGCTAGGGGAAAAAACAAACTAGGAACAACAAAGCGAGGTATTGGCCCGACTTTTGCTGACAAAGTTTCTTACAACGGAATCCGTTTTTATGAACTTATAAATTGGAATACTTTTGTTGAAAAGTTTGAATTCCAAGCTAGAATTAAGAACAAAATCCTGAAACTTTTTAATGTTTCTCCTATAAATATCAAAAAAGCCATTTCTAATTACAGAAAAATGAGGGAAAGGCTCCTGCCTTATGTCAAAGACAGCTATCAGATTCTCAGTCAGGCAGTTGCCAAAGAAAAAAATATTTTACTTGAAGGAGCCCACGGAGTGATGTTGGATGTTGACTTTTCACCCTATCCGTTTTCCACCGGGAGCAATGTCACAACCGGTGCTGTAAATACAGGAAGCGGAATTCCAGTTAATAAAATTGATAATGTTTGGGCAGTTGTTAAGGCCTATCTTTCGAGAGTCGGCGGAGGGCCCTTACCAACAGAGTTATTCGATAAAAATGCCGAAGATATAAGAGAAAAAGGTCATGAATATGGGACAACAACCGGACGACCGAGGCGAATAGGTTGGCTTGATTTGGAAGCGGTTAAATTTACAACCGAGTTGACAAGTACCAACAATATTGCCATTACGAAAATCGACATTCTGTCAGGTTTGAAGAAAATCAAAGTCTGCATAGGTTATAAATATAAAGGAAAAAAGATTTCGATGAGCAGCTGTGGTTACAAAGAGCTAGCAGAGTTGACACCGGTTTATAAAAGTTTTCCTGGATGGAGTGAAGATATTACTGGAATAAGAAAATTTGAGAAGCTGCCGAAAAATTGTCAAAAATATGTAAAATTTATTGAAGAATTTTTAAAAGTTCCTGTTAAAATAGTTTCTGTTGGTCCCGAAAGAGAGGAAAACATCTATGCTTAATATTCGCAAAGATACGGGTTTGACTTTTGATGATGTTTTATTAGTTCCCAAATTGACAGCGGTGGAATCGCGTTCTCACGTTGATTTAGCAACAAGACTAACCAAGAAAATCACCCTGAAGACTCCGATTGTTTCCGCCAATATGGATACTGTGACAGAGGCCGGGATGGCGATTGCAGTCGCCCAGATGGGTGGAATTGGGATAATTCACAGATTTCTGACAATCGATGCAGAAGTTGAAGAAGTAAAAAAAGTCAAGAAAGAAAGATTGTTGGTAGGGGCGGCGATTGGCATAAAATCCGACTATCTAGAAAGATGTAAGGCGCTTATTAAAGCCGGCGCCGATACAATCGTGATTGACATCGCCCATAGTCATAGTTCTTTTTTCATCAAAGTTTTAAAAGAATTGACCAAAAAATTTCCCAAAACAGAGTTTATCGCCGGCAACGTCGCCTCGGCCGATGCCACCGAGATAATGATCAAAAATGGCGCCGCCGCGGTCAAAGTCGGGATCGGCCCCGGTGCTTTATGTACGACAAGAATTGTTACCGGCGCCGGAGTGCCGCAGCTGACGGCGATTGCCGACTCTGTCGAAGTCGCCAATAAATACAGGGTGCCTATTATTGCCGACGGTGGCATAAAGCAATCCGGAGACATTGTCAAAGCGTTAGCGGCCGGGGCCTCAACTGTGATGATCGGAACTCTGTTTGCAGGTTGCGAAGAGAGTCCGGCGTTGACTTTTTTTAGAAACAACAAAAAATATAAGATGACGCGGGGAATGGCGTCCTTGATGGCTAATGCCGATAGGCAAAGAAAAGACGAAAGCGTCAAAAAAGATCTCAAAATATATGCCGCCGAAGGCGTCGAAGCAGTCGTGCCTTACCGCGGTCACATTGCTGATTTCATTTATCTATTGCTTGGCGGAGTCAAATCTGGTTTTTCCTATTGCGGCGCCCATACGATCAAAGAATTATGGAAAAAAGCCGAATTTATCCAGATAACCCAGAGTTCTCTAATCGAGTCGGCCCCTCATGATGTTGAGGTGATGTAAAGTAGTTGACAAGATTAAAAAATCAGAGATGTTTTTTTAAAATGATGTTATTTAATTTAACTAATATTAGTAAATTGTCCGACCTATTAAAGCCGATTTTTTATGGCTAATCCAATTGTTGAAAATTTTAGAGAAGGAGAGCTTAGGAGTAGAAGATCTCATCTGGCAATGTATATTCGATCAAGAGCAAAAGTTATTGATGCAAGAACTGGTTATGTATCAATTGAAGAGGTAAATCAACGCACAGATCCTATGATATTGCAAGCGTCTGCTGAAATTACTAAAGGCTTATTTCTTGATAAACTTCCTGCTGATTTTAAGCCAGAAGTGGTAATAGGAGTACCAAATAGAGGAAAGAGTTTCTCAGTTGCTCTAGGTATAAATACAGGGCTTCCTATTAGTGAGACTGATCGTACTTTAATAAAAGATGATCAAAATAAAGATTTTAATGTTGAATATGATCAAAAAGAAAATACCGTTTATATTAATGGAATTCCTTCGTTTACCAGAAAAGGTGAGCTTTTTTCCCATAAACTTCGTGGCGTAAGACCAGATTCAGCTGTTTTAGTTGCTGATGATTTTTGCGCAACTGGGGCAGTTACAGAATATTATTTGAAGGCTTTTGAAGAATTAAATATTAAACCAATATTTGTTTACATAGTTGCTAAAGATTTTAATGATTCCGATCCACCTCAGAAAGGATATCGAAAATTTAAAGAAGAGAATTTACCAGTTTTTGCTATTGTTAGACTAACAGAAATAGAAAATAGTCATGTTGTTGTTACTGCAGATGATATATTAACTTCATGATGTAAAAGTCCTATAAAAGTAAGTAGACCATATTAAGTTATTTTTTCTTTTTTTGCTTTCTAATTTCATCGAATACATCACTGGGGTAAACTCTTTCTGTTTGTAGAGTACCTGGTTCAGCTCCGTCTTCATAATGTAGTAAGTTTATGTTTCAAATAATGGGTCTATAAACGGCAAATTTTGTTTTTTAGACTATCCCATAATCTTTTAAGATCTTGACGTTTTTTTACTCTCCTA
>LBST01000016.1 GCA_000991135.1 Candidatus Roizmanbacteria bacterium GW2011_GWC1_37_12
AGTTTGACCTTTAATAGTTTTTTTAAGGTTTAGCCGTTTAAGGTTTAACAGTTTTCTTTTAGAAAGTCTATAGACTATACGCTACAAAGTAGATGTTTTGGAGCTTTATGACAGTAAATAAATCGCGATATCTCACATCTTTACTTCAACCTCAACACCGGCAGGGAGTTCAAGATGCATCAAAGAATCAATTGTCTGATTTGTGGGATTAACAATATCAATCAACCTTTTATGAATCTTCATACCGAAGTGTTCACGGGCGTTTTTGTCAATAAAAGAAGCTTTATTGACAACGTAGACTTCTTTTTTTGTCGGAAGGGGAATCGGGCCAATAATCGAGGCACCTGTCCTGATTGCCGTATCGACAATCTTCTGACAAGTTTCATCGATCAATCTGTGATCGTACGATTTTAACCTAATCCTGATTCTCCCTTTCGGCATATTAAAGTGCGAAAATAGTTACTTAATAATCTTAGTTACTACTCCAGCTCCGACCGTGTGGCCGCCTTCGCGGACGGCAAACTTCAATCCTTCTTCCATAGCTACTGGATAAATTAGCTTGGCGGTAACCTTGACATTGTCTCCAGGCATAACCATTTCAACGCCGGCTGGAAGAGTAACTTCTCCAGTAATATCCGTGGTTTTGATGTAAAACTGCGGACGATATCCCTTGAAAAATGGCGTATGACGACCACCTTCTTCTTTGGTAAGAATATAAAGTTCTGCCTCAAATTCAGTATGAGGTGTAATTGTCCCTGGTTTGGCTACTACCTGTCCTCTTAAGACATCGTCTTTTTCAACTCCGCGAAGAAGAAGACCGACGTTATCACCGGCTCGAGCCTCATCAAGCGTCTTTCTAAACATCTCAACTCCAGTAATAACTGTTTTTTTGGTTTCTTTGATCCCGACTATTTCTACTTCTTCGTTGACTTTGGCAACGCCCCGCTCTACTCTTCCGGTAACAACCGTGCCCCGGCCGGAAATGGTAAAGACGTCTTCAACCGGCATCAAAAATGGCTGGTCAACCGGCCTGACTGGATCGGGGACATATTCATCAACCGTTTTCATTAATAATTCAATCTGTTTTAGAGATTCCGGGTCATCAGACAATGCTTTAAGAGCGCTTCCTCGAATGACCGGAATCTTATCTCCTGGGAATTTGTATTTTGTCAAAAGATCTCTTACTTCCATCTCGACTAAGTCGAGAATTTCTTTATCAGCCACCATATCTACCTTGTTTAAGAAAACGACGATTGCTGGTACGTTTACCTGTCGAGCGAGTAGAATGTGCTCTCTTGTTTGGGGCATTGGGCCATCCGGAGCTGATACGACTAAAATTGCTCCATCCATCTGGGCGGCGCCGGTGATCATATTTTTGATGTAGTCGGCGTGACCCGGAGCATCAATGTGAGCATAATGCCTTTTATCTGTCTCGTACTCGCTGTGATGAAGATTGATGGTAACTCCTCGAGCTCGCTCTTCTGGAGCTTTATCTATGTCTTCATATTTCAGAAATTTTGCTTGTCCTTTTTTTGATAAAACATAATGAATCGCGGAAGTTAAAGTGGTTTTACCATGGTCGACATGACCGATGGTACCAATATTCAAATGAGGTTTTGTCCTCTTAAATACATCTGCCATATTAAATAAATATTAAATTGATAATAACAAATAAAAGAAAGCCTAAGTTTAGGAAGGCTAAATTTCTTTTTATTTGTTTTTATAATAGAGGCAACTCCGCAAAAAGTCAAGGGCAAAAACTTTCTTTTTTTTCACTTTAGTTAATTAAAGTATTGTTTTTACATAGACACTTCCTGCTCCAATCTTCTCCCATTTTTCAGGAAATTCTTGAGGATCAATTACAATACCTGTAGCGCTATCAATTCCAATACCATATCTCATTCCAGATTTTTTCATATCTTCTGGTAAAAAATTTTTATAGTTTCTTTCTGTATAGTGAGGTTCTATTACAACGTTTTTTAATATTCCAAATCCTTTAATCATCCCGTTCTCATTGTGATCGGCACGCATATATTCTCCCATTGCCATTGATCCTGAAGATTCAGCAACTATATATTTTGCATTTAATATTGTTTTAAGAAGTTGTTTATTTCTATTTACTTTTTCAGCCAATCTTCTTCGCTCTGAACCTCCATTAACAAAAATTACAGAGCCGTTAGCCTTATTAATATCTGATTGATTTCGTGCGTCAAGTATTGCTATTCCTGTATCAATCATCATTTCCTTGAACCAACCCTCACTCCATTCTCCCCTATCTTCTTTAACTAGATGAAATCGGGCGAAAGGAACATGGAGAATACTCTCGGGTTTAATTTTAACCAAAGTTTCTTTCATGAGATTTTTTAATACAGATACAGAACGTGAAGGTAGATCAATCTCGGCTCCGCCAAATAAAAATAATTTCATGAAATAAGTATACTAAAAGAGATTGCTTCCTTCTGATAAAATAAGAATATGTTGAATGATGAACAAAAAAAAGCCTCCGAATATAATAAGGGACCGCTTTTAATTGTTGCCGGAGCGGGAACGGGAAAGACGACCGTCATCGTCGAAAAGATAAAATATCTTCTCAAGAAAAAACTCGCCAAGCCCGAAGAAATTCTCGCCCTGACATTCACGGAAAAAGCCGCAAATGAGATGGAAGAACGTGTCGACAAGGAAATTCCTTACGGATACTTTCAAATGTGGATTTCAACATTCCATTCGTTTGCCGACCAAGTTCTCAAAGAGAATGCTACTGAAATCGGCCTATCACCTAGCTATCGATTGATGACCGAAGCGGAAACAGTGATTTTTTTGAGAAAGAACATATTTCTTTTTAATCTTAAATATTTTAGACCACTTGGTAATCCAAATAAATTTTTGCAAAGTTTATTGCAACACTTTTCCCGACTCCGAGACGAAAATATTGATCCTCAAGAGTATGTAGACTTCGCAAAAAAAACAAAAACAGAAGATATAATTGAAAAAGAAAAAGCACTCGAACTAGCAGACGCCTACAAAACTTACCAGGCTCTTAAACTTAAAGAAAATTTTTTCGACTATGCCGATCTCATTTTTTACTTAGATAAACTTTTTCGGACAAGAAAAAATATTCTAGAAATTTATCAAAAAAAATTTAAGTATGTTCTTGTTGACGAATTTCAGGATACAAATATTGCTCAATATGATCTTATAAGATTAATTTGCCCACCATCGTCAAATCCCCTCCTTACAGTTGTTGGTGACGATTCCCAAGCAATCTATAAATTCCGTGGTGCTTCGGTATCCAACATTCTTAATTTCATGAAGGATTACCAAAATGCTAAACAAATCTCGCTTTTAAAAAACTATCGCTCCAATCAAATCATTCTCGATATTGCATATCGTTTGATAAAAAATAACGATCCCGATACTTTGGAAGCAAAATTGGGAATTTCAAAAAAATTAGTAGCTGACAATAATTCAAACAAAAGTGATAAAAATGCAGTCGCTTTTAATTTTTCCGAGTCAGCTGAAGATGAAGCTGATTTTGTCGCTAAAGAAATTACAAAACTTAATAAAAAGTTTAAATATTCGGATATTGCTATTCTTACTCGTGCCAATAATCATGCTCAACCATTTATCAATGCTTTACTTCGTCATGGCATCCCTTTTCAATTTCTAGGACCATCTACTCTTTATAAGCAGCCGGAAGTTAAAGACCTGATCGCCTACCTGAAAGTTCTTAACAATCCCGAAGATTCGGTTTCACTGTACCGAATTCTAAATATGGATATTTTTAATATCGAAATAAAAGACTTAACATTTTTAAATACTTTCGCCAAGAAAACTAATTTACCTCTTTTTCAGGCAATAGAAACCTGTCTGGGTTTATCTGAAAAGAATCTTTATCAAGAAGAGTTTGAAAACTATAGAAGACTTATTCCTTATATGAAAAAAGAAACAAAAGAAAAGCTCTTAATAATCTACCAGATGATTAAAAAACATTTTGCTAAGGTAAAAAAAGACACCGCCGGCCAAATTCTATTTTATTTTTTAGAAGACTCAAAACTTCTTCCCCATCTTGCTAACTTTAAAACCGAAAAAGATGAAGAAATCGCTCTCAATATCTCAAAATTCTTTAACCGGTTAAAAGCTTACGAATCCGATCACGAAGACGCTTCGATTAATGCAGTTGTTGATTTTATTGATATGAGTGTGGAGCTTGGCGAATCACCCATCGCCTCAAAGACCGATATCGGGCAGTTCAATGCCGTCAATATTATCACCGCCCATTCAGCAAAAGGTCTCGAGTTTGAAGTGGTGTTTTTAGCCAATTTAACTAAAGGGCGTTTTCCTACAAACGAAAGGAATGAAATAATTCCTATACCCGATGAACTTATTAAAGAAATTCTACCTACTGGTGACTATCACATCGAAGAAGAAAGAAGATTATTTTACGTGAGTATCACAAGAGCCAAAGAAAAGCTTTATATGACGGCATCAAGGTTTTATGGCGCCGGCAAACGAGAACAAAAAATTTCACCTTTTGTCATCGAGTCATTGGGTGAAGAAAATATTAAAAAAACCGTCACTATCAAAAAAGAAGAACAAGCACAGCTATCCATTTTCGACTTTAAAAAACCGACATCTCCAATTATAAAGCAAAGTTACTTCCCAAATACTTTTTCTTATACACAACTTGACACCTATATCCGTTGTCCGCTTCATTATAAATATCAATATGTCCTTAAGATACCTACTCCGGTAACTTCACCGCTTGCTTTCGGTGACACAATTCATCGAACTCTGCAAAATTTCTATAACGAATTTTTAAAAGATAAAAATATTGATGAAAATAGGCTTTTACAAATTTATAAAAAAAACTGGCTACCTGCCGGGTATAGTTCTGCCGCTTATGAAGAAACAAGAAAGAAATCCGGAGAAAATACTCTTTTAGATTATAAAAACAAATTCCACAAAAAAAATCTTAATCTTATCGCTATCGAGAAACCCTTTAAGATAAAAATTACACCGGATATTTATATTGTCGGAAAGATAGACCGAGTCGATAATATTGGTGATGACAAAATCGAAATCATTGACTATAAAACAGGAAGGATGCCGAAGGAGTCAGATTTGAAAAAAAGTTTGCAGCTTTCAATTTATGCCATGGCGGCAATTGACTATGGACTTTATAACAAAAAACTTCCTCAAGTTTTATTAACGTTTTTTTATCTTGAAGAAGGTAAAAAAATTTCTTTTCAAAAATCAACCGAAGATCTGGAAGAGACAAAAAGTAAAATAATTGAAATTGTCGGAAAAATAAGAAATAACGAATTTCCAGTAACCACCGGTCCAGGTCTTGCTTTTTGTTCATTTCCGATGATCTGCGAAGCCTGCCAGTAAACTATTGTATAATCAGGTTCCGGCCGGAACCTGATATAATATCAACATGACAAAACGGATTATTGGATCAAGGTTTTTCCAAAGGTTATTAGAAATTATTATTCCTATAAGTAGCTGGTTTTTAATCACTCTGCCCCTTTGGCTTTCGCCCTTTCACCCTGCATTAGTTGCTTATTTTATTATCGGGTTCGATCTTTATTTTTTTTATAAATCACTAAATACTGCCTACTTTGCAGTAGTTTCCTACAGCGAAATACTTTTTCACAGCAAAATTAATTACCAAAAAAAAGTTTTATCGCTTAAAAAAAGTCATAATATCAACCACTTTATTATAATTCCGAATTTTAAGGAGCCTCTTCATAAATTAGATACTACTGTCAATTCTTTTGTCAAAAACGACTACCCTCATAAAAATATTTTTTTGGTTCTTGCATTTGAAAAAAGAGAAATCGACACCAAAAAAAAAGCAGATTATTTAATAAACAAGTATGCGAGTTTTTTCACGGATATTCTGACTACCTATCATCCGGATCTACCTCACGAAGAACCAGGAAAAGCCAGCAACCAAACTTATGCTGCTAAAATTGTCGATAAATACGTTTTAAAAAAAGGTTTTAACAGAGAAGAAGTTTTGATAACAATTTGTGACGCAGATAGTTATCTCCCAAAAAATTACTTTTCTTACCTAACATTTACATTTTTGAAAGACAAGGATAATCTTTATCACTTTTATTGGGCGCCTGTTCTTCTTTATAATAACTTTTGGCGTCTTCCCTTATTTGTCAGAATTCAAGCCACTCTTTCTTCAATTTTAAGAATGGCTTTTTTATCTCAGAAAGACAATCTCATTCAAGTCTCTACCTATTCAACCACTCTTTGGCTTTTGAAAAAAGTCAATTTTTGGGACGTTGACATCATTCCAGAAGATTGGCATATCTTTTTCCAGGCTTTCTTTACTTTTGGAGAAAAAGTTAAAACTATTCCATTGTTTACTATAGTCAATGGTGATGCCGTATATTCTGGAAGAACGCTAACCACCTTCGTAAGCCGTTATGAACAAGAAAAACGCTGGGCCTGGGGAGTTTCAGACGTCGGCTATGTTTTAAAAAAATTCTTCCAGACACCCCACATTAATTTCTGGGCTAAACTTAGAAAAGTAATTTTTGTCGCCGAAACTCATCTGTTTTGGCCGGTATCATTTTTTGTCCTAACAATCAGTGCGTCTATTCCTCCCTTGATCAACCCTGTTTTTAAAAGGACCGTCCTCGGTTTTCTTCTCCCTAAATTGTCAGCTCTAATATTGACCTTGTCATCGGCGATGTTAATCTTGTATATTTATCTAGACATTAAAATTCGCGCCAGGGTCAATATGAAGACTAGCTTTTTCAATCTTCCTCTCTTGCTGGTTCAATGGTATCTCTTGCCTGTCGTTTCTTTCTTTTTCTCTTCCCTGCCAGCCCTTGACGCCCACACTAGAATATTATTGGGAAAAAAGTTAAAATATAAAGTGACTGAAAAAGTTTGACGACCTAACTATGTTTACTTGGCTATTTACCAAAACTCCCCTTATATATCTTGTCCAGCCCTTTTGGCGAGACGAAGCCTTTTCCTATTTCTTAGCCAAAAAAAATGTCCTTGAAATTTTTAGTTTTTCGGCCAAAGATTTTAGCCCACCCTTATATCATCTTGTACTGCACTTCTGGATAAATATATTTGGCAGATCAGAGATAGCTATCCGCAGCCTTTCGATTATTTTTTATTGGGCGGCCGTATATGTAGGATTTCTCATCCTAAGCGATATTCTTAAGATGAAATTGAAGAAGGCCTTTTTTTATACTTTTCTTATTGCCATCAATCCCCTTTTGCTTTATTACGCTTTTGAGGCAAGGATGTATTCTATGCTCGCTTTTTTTGGTAGTCTTTCTTTTTATTCGCTTTACAAAAAAAATTATAAACTCTACCTCGTTTCTTCGATCTTGGGTCTTTATACCCATTATTTCATGATCTTCGTCGTAGTTAGCCAGTATTTTTTGTTCAAATCTAAAAAACAGATCCAAGCTTTGCTTGCTTTTTTACCTTGGATTGTTTTTGTCTTAGTCAATCGAGGATTAGTAATTGACTCTTTTTGGATTCAGAAGTTTTCATCCATCAACTTGGTTAACTTTATCGGCAGTCTTTATACTGGATATGAACGAGGGTTCAGATTCTTTGACAAGTCAATATTCCTTTTGTCAGGAGCGCTTTGGTTTATCATTGTTTTTGGATATATAAGGATAAAAAAAACAATCACTCATGAAAAAAAGATTTTTAAATATCTTTTTGTTTGGGCTATTTTGATCCCCTTAATTACTGTCTTAATCTCTTTTGTTAAACCGATATTCCTCCCGAGGTACCTTATTTTTTCTACTGTTGGATTGGTAATTTTATTAATTTTTGCAATTGAAAAGTTTCCTTTGTTCTTGCGAACCTTATTAATAGCTCTTATCTTTAGCGTTACTTTAAACTATAACCGACTCCAGATTAAAGAAAGAAGGAAGGCTAACCTAAAAAAGTCTGTCGAAGAAATAAAGATTCTCATGAAAAATAATGATTCTTTATATGTCAGCAATGAACTGGATTATTTTACTGTTCAATATTATTTAAATGAAAACAGGGTCTATATTTGGGGAAAGACTTATGAAGAGATCCCTAATTATGTAGGCAAAACTCTTATTCCTAAAGAAAAGCTGGCCCGGACTCTCCCCTTTTATCCCAAAAAGGCTTTTATACTATCTTCTGATGGCCGATATACTATCCAAGCAATGTATTGAAAAAATAAAATAATGTATACTTTATCTATTCTTTCGGGGTTTAGTGTGTAAATCACAATCGGAAGTAAAATCAGGTACCATCTGGTACCTGATGAACTCTTCGAGCTCGGTGAAAACTGGGCACGAGTAGGTGCAACTCCTACAGCGACCGTAAAGTCGGGATAAAAGAAAGAATGTCTATTAATTTGCCCCGAAAGGGGTTTTTTTTATGTTTTTTATTATTTTGGCTGCTTTGCTTTGGAGTTTCGACGGCATTTTACGCCGCGGTCTTTACACTCTTCCTCCGACGGTTGTCGTTTTTTGGGAACACGCTTTGGGCGCTCTGGTTCTTTTTCCCTTCGTCTTTAGAAGTTTCAAAGAGGTAAAAAAACTAGCCCTCAAGGAATGGGTAGCAATTCTCGTCGTCAGTCTTTTTTCCGGCGCCCTAGGAACAATCTTTTATACGGCAGCTCTCGGTAAAATTAATTATATTCAATTTTCTGTCGTCGTCCTTCTCCAGCAACTCCAACCGATCTGGGCGATTATTACCGCCGCTATCGTCCTTAAAGAAAAAGTCACAAAAAAGTTCTTACCCTGGGCATTCCTGGCAATTGGCGCATCTTACTTGGTGACTTTCAAAGACCTGAAGTTGAATTGGCAGACGGGTCAAGGAACAATTATCGCGGCAATTTTAGCTCTTTTGGCCGGAATGATGTGGGCGGCTTCGACTTCTTTTTCTAAAATTGTCCTAAAAAAGATTTCTTTCCAGATGGCCACCTTTTTAAGATTTATTTTCGCTCCTGTCTTTGCCCTGTTTTTCGTCTTTGGTCTTAAACAAACTAATCAATTGACTAAAATCAACCCTAATCAATGGACTTCATTATTGATTATTGTTTTTTCAACCGGTTTGGTCGCCTTGCTTTTTTATTATTTCGGCTTAAAAAAAACCCAGGCGAAAGTGAGCGCAATTTTGGAATTGACCTGGCCGGTGTCAGCTATTTTTATCGACTATTTTTATTTTAAAAATGGTCTTTCTGCCACTCAACTTATTGGTGCGTTTTTAGTTTTATTTTCTATGTATAAAGTTTCTAAGCTAAAAAATGGTTGACATCTGGTATACGAGTAAAGTTTTTAGGGGAACAGGAGGAGGCAAGAAATTAGGCTTTCCGACGATTAATCTTGACCCGAGTAAATTTGTAGGCGATTTGAAAGAAGGTGTGTATTCCTGTTTGGTCGACTACAAAAATAGTATCTATCTGGGAGCTCTGTATTTTGGTCCGAGATTTATCAGTAACGAAACGGAGCTAATATTGGAAATATATATGGTTGACTTCGATAAAGAAATCTACGGGAAAACGGTAGAGTTCAAGGTGGGAGAATTCATAAGAGAAGCAAAAAAATTCAGTGATACGAAAAGTCTTATCGAACAGATAAAAAAGGATGTCGAGAAAATCAGATCTCTTTGAGGATTACTTTTGCTATGATGAGATTATGATCTCAGAATCTGCAAAAAAATATATCATGGCTGCATTTGCCAGTCTAATTATTTTTATAGATCTATCCTATTATCTTTTCCTTCGGCGCGGTTACTATGATCTATACATTATCAACAAAGTTTTTGCTGGTACGTCCCTCACTGTTCTCGCTACCGTGCTTTTAATAGGAAGTCTTGGTCGTCTCTATAATCTATTTGACCCGATGCTCGAATACCGTAAGCATTTGGGAATAGTGTCGTTTATATTGGCTTTTTTTCACGGTGTCATCTCCTTATTTTTTTTACCAAGTAGATTCAATATCAATTATTACTTTTCCAACCTTATTACTTTTATTTTAGGTTTAACCGGCTTATTAATTCTCGGCTATTTATTTTTCATTTCTTTCAAAAGATTTACCGGAAACCTAGATCCAAGAAAGTGGTGGAGCTATCAAGTTTGGGGATCAAGAGTCGCAGGCATCTTAGTATTTTTTCATCTGGTCTTGATGAAATATCCGGGCTGGTTGAAATGGTATGCAAACGGCGGCAGCGATGAGTTAACACGACCCTTTATGCCGCCGGCGAGCATTATTGCCGCAGCTTTTGGATTTTTTGTCATCCTCGTAAGGATCTTTGAATTGATTAATCAAAAACTTGCTAAGTTTTTAATTCCGCTTCTTTTTACCGGATTAATTTTATTTATTGGACTCTCCTTTTATATTGGTAAGTCAAAAAATCTAATCACAAGGACAGTTAATAAAAATTCTCCTAGTCCAACGATGACCGAAATTCTTTTAACTTCCATCATTGCTGAAAATCTTGACACTCCCTGGTCGATTATTTTTCTTCCTGATAAACAAATGTTGGTAACAGAAAGAAAAGGGACTGTAAGATTGGAAGGAAAAATCATCGCGACCCTTACCCAAGTAAAAGAAATCGGCGAAGGAGGATTATTAGGATCAACTCTCTACCCTGATTTTGAAAGCAATCACTATATATATTTCTACTATACCTACGAAGGCGATGATAACCAGACGCTCAACCGGGTAGTGAGAATGACTTTGAAAGATGATCAATTGATTGAAGAAAAGATTATCATCGATAAAATTCCCGGAGCGCCAAACCATAACGGAGGAAGAATAAAGTTCGGACCGGATAATGCCTTATATATCACAACCGGCGATGCCCAAAATCCTTCCCAAGCTCAAGACAAAAATTCACTTGCAGGTAAAATACTTCGAATGGATAAAGATGAAAAAATTTCTGTTTACTCTTTCGGCCACCGCAACCCGCAAGGACTAGCTTGGGATGATCAAGGTCAGCTTTATGCCACCGAACACGGAAGGTCTGGCCTACAATCGGGGCTTGACGAATTTAATAAAATCATCGAAGGAAAAAACTACGGTTGGCCAGAAATTCAAGGAAATGAAGCAAAAACCGGAATGGAAACTTCTCTTCTTAATTCGGGAAACGATACTTGGGCGCCTGCTGGAATGGCCTATTTCAAAGGCTCTTTTTATTTTGGCGGACTCCGCGGGCAAGCCTTATATAAAGTTACTCTTGTAGATGGAAAACCAGAACTGAAAGAATATTTCAAAAATGAATTAGGGAGAATCAGAGACGTCGTCCTCGGACCAGACAATATGCTCTACATTTCAACCAGCAACCAGGACGGCCGAGGAAATCCAAAAGAAGGAGACGACAAAATTATTAAAATTAATCCGGAGAAACTTTAAGCTTTTGTTGCGGAGCTTGGATTCGAACCAAGATGACAACTTTCAGAGAGTCGCATCCTACCATTAGATGACTCCGCATATATCAAAATTATATCATTTATGAGTTCTAAAATTGTCGCAGAATCGATCAGTATTTTATAAAGTAGTTTATTTTGGCCTTGGCTTTGAGGTCAGCCACTAAATTCTGGATTTCTTCTTGGGTTTTTTGCTGTTTAATGGCTTCTTTTGCTTGATCCCTTGTTATCTCCGGAGTAGATTGATCTAAATCCGATGAAGATTGTTCATTTTGGCTAGCTAAATATTCATCTATTTCTTTTTCTGTGACCGAAACTTTGTCACTGACCATTTTTGTAACCAGTAGTTGTAATTTTATTTCGTTCGCCAAGTCTTTTTTCGTCATCCCCTGCTGAAGCAATAGTGCCTCAAGGGTTGTCCCCTGAGAAGTGACATTGCTTTCAATTTTAACCAATTCTGCGTCCAACTCTTTTTCAGTAACATCTACCTTTCTTTTTTTTGCTTCCTGATTAATCAAGGTTTTAAGAATAATCGTGTCAAGAGTTGTTTTACCACCTTGCTTTTCTAGACTTTTGATAACCGAAAAACGACTTATTAACCGCCCATTAACCGACGCAGCAAAAAACAGTCTGAATCCAAAGTAAACAACTCCACCTATAGCTAAAATAACTAAAACAAATAAAAGATATCTTTTAGGAAAACTAAATCTAGGTTTTAGTGTTTTTTTCTTAATTGTTTTTCTGGCCATAGTTAATGGTACAAAAAATATTCCGAAAAGCAAACGTATTAAATTGATAAGATTAATCGCTTTAATTGTGAGATAATGAAGTTATTCATTAAAAAATATGAACAAAAATAAAATCTTTGTTGGTAACCTTCCATTTTCCATGAGCGGCTACTCTTTGAGGGATCTCTTTGTCCATTACGGCGATATCACCGATGTTGAGATAGTCTCTGAATCCAACACCGGCCGGTCAAAAGGTTTCGGTTACATTACTTTTTTTAACCCATCAGACGCCAAAAAAGCCCGCTTGGGAATGAACGGCAAAGACGTCGAAGGCCAAAACATCATCGTTAATATCACTTGATATAACTCTTTTGATGGCATATCGAGAAGAAAATATTGTCCTAATCTTCCGTAACACTAGTTTTGTAGCGTATCGTCTACAGACAAAACGAAAATAGTGTTTTAAGATTGAAATATTAAAAATTATTTGCTTAAATTAAATGCTATGATTTCATCCAAAGATCTCAAAAAATTGAATACAGTATTTGTTACAAAAAAAGAATTTAAAATTGAGATGAAGAAAGTAGATTATAGATTTAATGATGTAGATAAAAGGTTAAATGAAATAGTCGATAGTATAAAAGTCGTTATTAATATGGTTGGTGATGTTTCTCAAAAGCTCGACGAGTATAGAAAAGAAACCGGCGAAATCCTTGACAACCACGAACACCGCCTCGACAAACTAGACGACAAAGTCTTCTCCTTGAGTTAAAAAATCAAGAGCAACCCTCCGGTTGAATGGTGGATAAAAAAAATTCTTGTTTTCTTCATGATTAAATAAAATAATAATTCATTTAATTCATTCTTACTTTAATTAATTAAAGTCATGGCGGTTTGACAAAATGGGGTTTCGACTGGTTTTAATTTAGATTATTTCTTTTTTAATAATCGATAAAAATCTAATAATTCTTGAAATCGTTTTTCCCAACTCATTGTTTTAGAGTAATTTCTACCCAATAAACCAAAATCCTTACGTATTTCTTGTGAATTTAATAATTTCAATAAATTATCACGTAGCTCTTCCCAATCATCATATTTAGCTAAAAATCCAGCTCCACTCTCTCTAACTAACTCTTTTATTCCCGGAGCATCGAAACAAACCACCGGTAACCCAGAAGCAAAAGCCTCCAGTACTGTGTTTGCAAATCCTTCTGTTAAAGAGGGAGTTAAAAATATTTCTGACGACGCATAAATTTCTGCTAATTCTTCTCCTTCAAGAAATCCCGTAAATTTAACATTTTTAAATGCAAATTTATTTTCCAAATCAGCTTTTATTGGTCCGTCTCCGACGATGACAAATTGCGCTTGAGGTAGCGAAGAAATAAGCAGTTGAATTCTTTCAAGGTTTTTTTCTTTTGCCAATCTACCAACGTATAAAATTATTGATTTTTCCGGATGCCCATCAGTCAGTTTTTGTCTCAACTCGTCATTTCGCTTCTCCGGATTAAATAACTCAGTATCAACTCCTCTTGTCCATGTCTTAACATTTTTAAATCTTTTTTCCTTCATCTGACTTCCTACGGAATCGGACGGTGCCAGATTTATTTGCGCCATGTTATGGACTGATTTAAAAAAGAACCAGGCAAATTTAGTAATTGAGTTAAGATATCTAAAGCTTGTGAAATAACTTTCAAGAAATTTAGGTATATTTGTATTAAAAGATGCGACCCTTGGAATATGATTTTCATCGGCCCAGTCTAATAACCAAAATCCCAAAGTAAAAGGTGCCCAAGCATGGACCGCTACATCTCTTTTATTATCAGTAATTTCATTAAAGAGCGAAGGAAATCCCAATGCAAATCTAACTCCAGGATAAAGAGGCAGTTTAAAACCTTTTTTTGGGTGAGGTGAATGAATGAGTACGTCGATACCTTTTTGGGTAAATAAGGGAAACAAATTCTTCAAAGCGTTGTTTACACCATTAATCGTATCAAGCGGTACTTCTGTCGACATTACGACTGTTCGTGGCCATTCAACAGGCATAGATCAATATCATATCACCATACTATAGGTTTTTCAATTTTTTGCTTTTGTAAGTTTGACAAAATGGGTTTTGAAGAAATGTCTGGATTCCCTCTTTCGAGGGAATGACAAGTAAGTTAGAATAACAGATATTTACGGAATCGGAAAGCGCAAAGCTAGTTTTTTGACTTCTTGTCTTATTCTTTTGATTTCCTGGTTCTTTTCCATTTCTTTTTCAAACCTGGCAATATATTCCTTGCGTTGTTCTTTCTTTACTGGTAATCGATACTTTTTCAAAAGCTCTATGACTTCAAGAATTTTGGCGCCGATAAACTTCATTTCCTTCTCTTTCATCCCACGGGTCGTCGAGGCCGGCGTTCCCAACCGAATTCCTGACGGATAAAACGGCGAGGAAGTTTCGTCAGGGACAGTATTCTTGTTTAATGTCAGACCAACTATATCTAAGGCTTTTTGAGCAAATATTCCTGCGCCTGCCCCAAGAACCGTCGTCAAATTCACCAAAAGCAGATGGTTTTCACTACCTCCTCCAACTAACTTTAACCCGCCCTTAATCAAAGTGTCTGCTAAAACTTTAGAGTTCTTAACAATCTGTGCCGAATATTTTTTGAAAGACGGTTGGGCTGCTTCATAAAGAGCAATGGCAATTCCAGCTGTTTGATTATCATGAGGCCCGCCCTGTAATCCCGGGAAAACCGCCTTATTGATTTTGTCTCCTAATTCCGGATCTTTTTTCAAACCCTTGGCCGTCACCAAAATAATCGCTCCTCTTGGCCCTCTCAAAGTTTTATGGGTTGTTGTAGTCACAATGTGAACGTATGGAACAGGCGACGGATGGGCTCCTCCGGCAATCAATCCGGCGACGTGAGCGACGTCAGCAGCTAAATACGCTCCTACCTCGTCGGCGATTTCGGCAAACTTCTTATAGTCATACTTTAAAGGATAAGCAGTCGCTCCTACCCAGATCAGTTTTGGTCTATGTTCTTTAGCCAGTTTTCTAATTTCTTCATAATCAAACAGGTCTTCTTTCTTATAAACGTTTTCTTTTCTCAAAGTGTATTGGACACTTTTATAATAGATTCCTGTTGCCGAAACTGTATGACCGTGAGTAAGATGGCCTCCGGCCGTCAATGCCAAGCCCATGAGGGTCGCTCCGGGCTCGCATGTTGCCAGGCAAACGGCCATATTGGCTGGACTGCCAGAGTAAGGCTGAACATTGGCAAAAGGCACTCTGAATAATTTTTTGGCTCGGTCAATGGCAATCAGTTCGACCGAATCGACATTCTCATTGCCGCCGTAATACCTTTTTTTCGGATAGCCTTCTGAATATTTATTGACAAAATAAGACGACAAAACATTTCTCACGTGCGAAGAGGCATAATTTTCCGAAGGAATCAACTCTATTCCCTCTTTTTGCCTTTTTTCTTCCTTTTTAACTAAATCGTAAATCTGCGTGTCTTTCATTTTAAGCAAAATCATAAAGGAAAGAATATCCGATTTCAAGGGCAAAGCGAGGGTGTCAAATTTTTTGCACTTTTGGGATAGGGGCCAAACCCTGTATAATATATTTATGCTCAATCTCTTAATCGCCGGTAACGTCGTCATGATCGTTACCTTTATTTTAAAATTTAACTTCCTCCCTCCCCAGCTCCCCCTATTTTACAGCCGCTCATGGGGCGAAGCCCAGCTCGTCGACACCTGGATGATCTTTTTAATTCCTCTTTTATTAAATCTACTCTACATCGCCAATAACTTCCTCTACAAAAGATTTTTTCTCGGCCATGGTTTGATTAAAAAAATCTTTGACTATCTAACTATTTTCTTGATCGTTGGCTTTACTTTAATTTTTATTAAAATAATTTTCCTAGTTTCCTAAAACTATGTTGATCGCCTTTTTTCTGTCTTTTCTTTTTGCCTTAATGGCAACTGTCCCGACTATCTATTTGGCCAAAAGGCTTAATCTTGTTACCGACGTCAAAAAAAGACTTCACCCCGCCCATACCCATAAAGGAATCATTCCCCGAGGCGGCGGAGTTCCTATTTTTCTTTCAATATTATTGACAACAATAATCCTCTTGCCGTTAAGCAAAATCATTATTGGAATTCTTCTCTCCTGTTTTCTCCTGGTCATCCTCGGTCTTTTGGACGACCACGGTGACATTTCTCCTTATTTTCGTTTTTTTGCCAATCTATTAATCTCCGCGGTTGTCATCGGCTTTGGCCTGGGTATCCCTTATATCTCCAATCCCTTTGGCGGAGTCATCAGACTTGATGCCTGGCAGGTGACGATTAACATTTTTGGCACTCATTCAATCTGGATTTTGGCCGACTTCCTGGCAATCATCTGGCTTACTTGGACGACCAATATGGTCAATTGGAGCAAAGGCGTCGACGGCCAGCTGCCAGGATTTGTCGCGATCACGGCTATATTTTTGGGAATTCTCTCGCAAAGGTTTACTGTCCACGATATCAGCGTCCAGTCGGTCGCGATTTTTTCCTTTATCGTTGCGGGCGCTTACCTCGGCTTCCTTCCTTTTAACTTTTACCCGCAAAAAATCATGCCGGGGTATGGCGGCGGCGCTCTGGCCGGATTCTTGCTCGGTATCATCTCCATCCTATCATTTGGCAAAATTGGCACCGCCGTCCTTGTCTTATCGGTGCCGATGATCGACGCTGTTTATACGATTTTAAGGAGGCTCAAAAAAGGAAAGTCTATTTTCCGGTCTGACTGGGGTCATTTTCATCACCGACTCCTTGAAATCGGTTGGGGAAAAAGAAGGATCGCAATCTTTTATTGGTTGATTTCCTTAATTTTGGGAATTTCAAGTTTATTTTTGAAAGGAATAGAAAAATTAGCCGCTTTTGTTATGATCGGTATAGTCCTTCTTTTTTTTATCGTCATTATCAATCGGATGAAAAAAACCGTTAAAATTGTCAGCGAAGAAGAATGAAGTATTTTATTAAGACTTTTGGTTGTCAGCAAAATCATTCTGATTCCGAAAGAATAGAATCTGCTTTAAAATCCCGAGGAATGACCAGAGCAAAATCTTATAAAACCGCCGACTACATTGTTATTAACACCTGCATGATTCGCGAGTCAGCCGAAAATCGTGTTTACGGACTTGTCAACAATCTTTCTAAATTCAAAATTCTAAATTCTAAATTCAAGATTATCGTCACCGGCTGCATGGTCGGATTAGCTTTCCGAGACAAAACTGGCAAATATTTAAGAAAAATCCGCGAAACCATGCCAGAAGTCGATGAATTCCTGCCTATTGAGGAAATAGGTTTTGACAATGCTCCCCTTCGGCAAGATCGAATCAATGCTTGGATTCCTATTTCCAACGGCTGCAACAACTTCTGTACTTTCTGCGTCGTTCCTTTTACCCGCGGCCGGGAAATCAGCCGTCCTTACCAGGATATAATAAGTGACTGTAAAGATTTAAAAAAAAGAGGGTACCGAATAGTAACCCTCTTGGGACAAAACGTCAACTCCTACGGCGCCGACTTAATATTGGGCGAAAAAAACATTCAGGTAATGAGAGATCTTGATAAAACTTACTTTGAAAAATCAAAAGTCAAAAATCAAAAGTCAAAATTACAATTAAAAATTAAAAATTTGAATTTGAATAAAAATTTAAAATTTAAAATTGAAAATTATAAACCTATATATGTAAAGCATCTCGGTCGATATAGAATTCCTACTTTATTTCCACACTTACTTGAAGAAATAGCTCGTATGGGCTTTGAAAAAGTCGACTTTATCTCTTCCAACCCTTGGGATTTTTCCGACGAACTAATTGACGTCATTGCCCGAAACAAAAATATTACCCGACTGATCCATTTGCCCGTTCAATCCGGCGACGATAATGTACTTAAACGAATGAATCGTTGGTACAGTGCGAGCGACTACGTCGCTCTAATATCAAAGATCAAAAATCAAATATCAAATATAAGGTTTTCGACAGATATTATCGTTGGATTTTGTGGGGAAACAGAAAAAGAATTTAAAAATACTGTCAAACTCGCCAAAAAAGTCGGATTTGAAAAAGCTTACCTAGCTATGTATTCCCAACGCCCCATGACTGCTGCTACCAAGGTTTTCAAAGACGACATCCCTCACACAGTCAAAGAAAAACGCTGGCTGACTCTTGAAAAGTTAATCAATAGACCACGACTCGCTTTATCTCGTAATTAAGGTGAACCATGTATTCATAAGGAATTCTTCCATTAATTTTTGGGTTAAAAATAATTTCGACTTCGTCTCCAACCTTGACATTTTTGACTTTGGAAACGTCGACTGTGGTAATATTCATGCTCACTCGACCGATAATCGGACACCTCACCCTTTTAATCAAGACTTCACCCCGATTTGATAGAATTCTATCAACGCCGTCGTTATAGCCAACCGGCAAAACCGCCATCGTCATGTCTTTTTTTGCAGTATAAGTAAAGTCATAACCTACTTTGTCGCCTTTTTTTAATTCTTTAATCTGATTTATGTGTGTGATAAACCTCAATACTGAATCATATAAACCCAGTCCAACCCGAGCCATGTTGGAAATACTACCTAACCCCAAAACTTTACTGTTTATAAGTCCGTCAGAATTGGCAAAATGCTTCCATCGAGGAAATATGCCGTATTTATTTAAAATCGAAACTGCTTTTTTAAATTTTTTCGCCTGGTCTTTGGTTTCGTAGGCGTTTGGTTTTTCTGAAGCACCGAAATGGGATGATAAACCTTCTATATTTCCAAAATATCTTTTAGGAATATCATTAAGAAATTCTTCCAGATCTTTAAGTAATATTCCTTCTCTATGCATTCCGGTATCGACAAAGATATGAATTTTTGCATCTGGCTGATAGTTAAGAATCTGATTTAGTTGACCTATCTCATAGACGACGTAGGAAAAAGGCAGATTTTTGACCTTAAGATTTTCGGGGTTAACGTAACCCATAATAAGAATTCTAGATTTTATACCAGCTTTATAGAGTTTATAAGCTTCGTATAAACTATCGACACAAAAAAAGGGAGGATTGAGGCGGTCTAATACTTTCGCGACCTCGGCAATTCCATGACCATAGGCGTTGCTTTTCAAAACAGGTGCTACTTTAATTTTTTTATCAATGGCGCTTAGATGCTTATAGTTCTTAATCAATTTTTTTTGAGATATTTCCAGTCTGTTTAATGGAAAGTACCGCCGTCCAATCAATTTTTTGAGCTTATCAAAAAGCATGGATAATATTATATAATTTAAGCTATGAAATTGCTCGTCACGGGTGGGGCAGGATTTATAGGGTCAAACTTTATTCTTTACTGGCTCAAGAAATATCCTCAAGACAAGATAGTCAATCTAGACAAGCTTACCTACGCCGGTAACTTAGAAAATCTCAAATCAGTCGAAAAAAATCCTAATTATGAATTTGTTCAAGGTGATATTTGTAACTCGAAACTCGTTAACACGTTAACACGCGAAACAGAAACAATCGTCCATTTCGCCGCCGAATCGCATGTCGACCGATCCATTATCGATCCCGCCCCTTTTATTAAAACCAACATAGAAGGTACCTATGTTCTACTCGAAGCCGCCTTGAAAAATAAAATAAAACATTTCCATCATGTGAGTACCGATGAAGTATTTGGAGCCTTGGAACTTGGTACAACCGAAAAATTTAACGAAAAAACAAACTACAACCCTCGATCACCGTATTCTGCTTCAAAAGCAGCTTCTGATCATCTCGTCCGCGCCTATCATACTACATATAACTTACTCGTTACTATATCAAACTGTTCCAACAATTTTGGGCCTTATCAGTTCCCGGAAAAACTCATTCCATTAGCAATTACAAACATAGTCGAAGGCAAAAAAGTACCTGTCTACGGCGACGGACTGTATGTCCGAGACTGGCTATATGTCGAAGACCATTGCAAAGCAATTGATCTCATTCTCCAAAAAGGAAAAATCGGAGAAACGTATTTTGTCGGTGGCCTGACAAAGGATATCAATAATCTAGAAATCATCAAAAAAATCTTAAAGATTATGAATAAAGATGAAGGTTTGATTGAATTTGTCAAGGACCGCCCTGGCCATGACCGTCGCTATGCAATTGACTGGTCGAAGATAAATAAAGAACTGGGTTGGAAACCAGAGCACGACTTTAATGAATATCTGAAGCTAACCATTGATTGGTACAAGAATAATAAAGAATGGTGGAAGAGAATTAAGAAAAACAGTTAAGTATTAAACTGTTAAAACCTAAAAAAACTGTTAAACATTAAACTTATAAACAAAAAGACAATGTTTAACATTTTTAAGTTTTAATGGTTTTTTTAACTGTTTAGGTTTTAACTGTTTAACTGTTTAAAAATTATGCTTAAGATTGCCTTAACAGGTGCTGACGGATTGGTTGGTTCACGAATAATTGAACTACTAAAGGATTTTTCTTTCATTCCCATTCCCCAAGCGAAAATGGATATAACAAACACCGAACAGACAAATGCGATCATAAAAGAAATCGACTTTGATATATTTCTTCATCTAGCCGCCTATACAAATGTCGCTGCCGCTGAAACAAACAAAGAACTGTGTTTTAAAATAAACGTGGAAGGAACAAAAAATGTTTTTGACGCGGTAACAAATAAAGGAAAAAAATTTGTTTATATCTCGACGGATTTTGTTTTTGACGGAAAAAATCCCCCTTATTTTGAAGACTCTACTCCCAATCCTCCAGGAATCTACGCTCAGTCAAAATACGAAGGGGAAAAGATTGTCAATAATAAAGCAATGATCGTCAGGATTTCCTATCCTTATCGTGCAAAATTTGAAATCAAAAAAGATTTTTTCCGCACGTTTAAATCTTATCTTGAGCAAAAAAAACCCTTATTCATGATTACCGACTCCCTGATGACCCCAACTTTAATCGACGACATTGCTTTTGGCCTAAAACATCTATTAAATAATTACTCGCCAGAAATCTTCCACCTCGGAGGTGGAAGGGCGTTATCACCATATGAGGCAGCAATGCTCGTTGCGGAAAAGTTTAATCTTGATAAGTCGCTCATCGGAAAAACCACCTATGAAGAATACATGAAAAATAAGCCGGGATTACCTCAATATGCCAATATCAGAAGCAAGAAAAATAATTTTTGGAAAATGAAAACTTTTGACGAAGGACTTGAAGAAATAAAAATTCAAATGTCAAATGACAAAACCGCAAATGAATGATAAATAACAAATGTTTTAATATTTAAATATTAATTATTTAATATTCATTTGTCATTTGTTATTTGTTATTTATAATTTATAGTTATGACTATCACAATTGTTGGTCATGGTTATGTAGGCTTGGTGACAGCCTGCGTCTTTGCTGATTTTGGCAATAAAGTCTGGGTCGTCGGTCACACAAAAGAAAAACTTGCCCGCTTGAAAAAAGGCGATCCCATAATCTTTGAACCCGGATTGAAAGAACTTCTTCAAAAAAATATAAAAGCAAGAAGAATTTTTTTCACCGACGACTATGAAAATAGTGTTAGTGAATCGGAGATCGTCTTTATTGCCGTTGGCACTCCAACAAAAGAAACGGGCGAGGCTGATCTAAATGCCGTCATCGACGTTGCCAGAAAAATCGGCAAAAATCTAAAAAGCAAGCTTACTGTCGTTTCCTGCAAAAGCACCGTCCCAGTCGGTACAAACAAAAAAATCGAAACAGTAATCAAAAGGCACAAACCGAAATCGTCGGAATTTGCCGTTGCTTCTGTCCCTGAATTTTTAAGAGAAGGCACTGGCATTTTTGACACTCTCAACCCCGACCGAGTTATTATCGGATCCGATTCCAAAAAAGCCATCGAACTATTAATCAAACTTCATCAACCGATCAATGGAAAAAGAATCATCACCAATCTAGCTTCGGCGGAGATGATTAAATATGCTTCAAACTCAATGCTGGCGACTAAGATTTCATTTGCCAATTTAATTTCCTTTTATTGCGAAAAAACCGGCGCCAACGTTGTTGAAGTTCTTGATGCTGTTGGTCTGGATAATAGAATCGGCCGCAGTTTCCTCTACCCTGGCGTCGGCTACGGCGGATCGTGTCTCCCGAAAGACGTAAGAGCTTTTTTAAATACCGGCAAAAAATTATCTATCAATTCAAAATTTTTAGAGGCGGCCGAAGAGATTAATAAAACCGCCATGGATAGCTTTGTCGACGTCGTGGCCAATAACTCCCCGGGTAAAAAAATAGGAATTTTAGGATTGAGCTTTAAACCAAATACCGACGACGTCAGAGAAGCGCCTTCTTTATATATAATCAGCGAGCTTTTAAAACAAGGATTTGAAATCAAGACCTATGACCCGGTGGCTATGGAAAATGTCAAAAAATTCTTTGAAAATAAAATCAGTTTTAAAAAAAATCCTTATGAGGCCGTAGCCAAAACCGACGCGGTCTTGGTCATTACCGAGTGGAACGAATTTAAACAGATTGACCTTGCAAAAATAAAAAAAATTATGAATCAGCCTTTTGTCTTTGACGGCAGAAACATCTACGAACCGGAACTAATGAAAAAGTTAGGCTTTAAGTACTTTTCAATAGGACGACCATGAATATTTTAATTACAGGCGGATCTGGATTTATCGGTTCCCACCTAACTAAACACTACCTAAAAAATGGTCATTCTGTCACAGTCATCGATAACTTTATTACAGGAAATAAAAACAACTTAAAGGAAATAATCAATAATAAGTCACTTCGATTAATCGAAGTGGATTTAGTCGATTATAATTATAAAGACCTTTCATCATTCGATATTGTTTTTGACCTTGCTTCCCCAGCTTCTCCGGCAGTTTTTAAAAAACTGTCTTTTGAAATTTTCAAAGTAAATAGTATTGGCTTGATTAATCTTCTAGACTTTTTTGTCAAAAGCAAGAGTAAAACCTTTGTCTTTGCCTCAACCAGCGAGGTCTACGGAGATCCTAAAGTCAACCCCCAGCCGGAAACTTATTATGGCAACGTCCACACCACCGGACCAAGATCATCTTATGATGAAGGAAAACGCTTTGCCGAGGCGGTTATAGCGGCTTATATCAGTAAACATAATATTGACGCGAGGATTGCCAGAATTTTTAACACCTATGGACCTTACATGAACAAGGAAGACGGTCGCTTTATTTCTAATTTTATTAATCAAGCAATCAACAATCAACCATTGACAATATACGGAGACGGGTCACAAACGCGCTCTTCATGTTATATTTCTGATATGGTAGAGGCGCTTGCTGCCCTTGGAGAAAAAAACAATCTCAAAGGAGAGATTATTAATATCGGAAATCCTGATGAAAGGAAAGTAGTTGACGTCGCCAATCTAACTAAACAAATGACTGGTTCGAATTCACAAATATCCTTTTTACCTATCGAAGAAGACGACCCAAAAAAAAGATGTCCTGATATAACAAAGGCAAAAAAGCTATTAGGCTGGGAGCCAAAAATCAAACTTGAAGAAGGATTAAAAACAACGATCAACTATTTTAAAAACCTATGAGAAATGCTGTAGTTATCTTGCCTAGTTTTAATGAAGCGGAAAATATCGCGCCCCTCATTAAAAAAATCGAAGAAATCAACAAAAAACTGGTCAATTGGGATATTAATATTCTTGTTGTCGACAGTTACTCAACAGACAACACAGGAAATGTCGTCAAAGATCTTCAAAAAACAATTCCGACTCTTCATATAATTGAAGTTCCTAAAGAAGGACTTGGCAAGGCATATCTTAGAGGATTTAACTACGCTATTAATAAATTCAATCCTTATCTTATTATCCAGATGGATGCCGATTACCAGCACGACCCGGAACGATTAACAGAGTTCTTCGAGCAAATTCAGAAAGGAGCTGATTTTGTTGTTGGCACACGTTACTCAAAAGGCGGGTCAATACCAAAAAACTGGGCAATCCATAGAAAAATTTTGTCAATCGGAGCAAATCTCTTTATCAGACTGGGTTTTATGAAATTGAAAACAAGCGAGTGGACAAATGGATATCGAGCCATAAAAACCTGGGTCATCAAGGGAGCGCTTGACCACATTAAAAATTATTCGGGTTATGTCTTTCAAGTCGCCATGATCGACTATGCTCTTAAAAATAACGCCAAAATGTCCGAAATTCCCGTTAATTTTAAAGAAAGAAAATTTGGCATTTCTAAAATCAACGCATCTCAATATGTTTTTCAAATAATTCAATATGTTCTAACCCATTCTTCATTTATTAAATTTGTTATCGTCGGCCTGATCGGTTTCGGGGTCGATTTTGGCATCTCCTATCTCGGAATCCAAAAATTCCATCAAGCAGTTTGGTTGATTACCCTTTTGAGTACAGAGACAGCCATTGTTTCCAACTTTATTTTGAATAACTTTTGGAGTTTTAGATATAAAAAAATCGAAGGCGGAACAGGAAATTATTTGATGAGTTTTCTAAAATTTAACTTAGTTTCTTCCGGATCGATTGCCATTCAAACAATAGGAATGCAAATTTTAGTGGGAGTTTTTGGAAGAGATCTTTGGTATTTATACAAAATCCTCATCATCGCTTTCGTCATTATTCCCTATTCTTATATCCTTTACAACAAATTCATCTGGAAGAATAAGTAAACAGTTAAACTGTTAAATATTAAGTTTATGTTTCAAATAATGGGTCTATAAACGGCAAATTTTGTTTTTTAGACTATCCCATAATCTTTTAAGATCTTGACGTTTTTTTACTCTCCTAA
>LBST01000017.1 GCA_000991135.1 Candidatus Roizmanbacteria bacterium GW2011_GWC1_37_12
ATATTTTTTGTTGCCTCGACCAAGCCGTATTTCTTCATAATTATTTCCAGTCTTCTTCTCTGATAAGGCAGATAGTTGAAGTCACCTCCCATAATTAGTGAGGTTTTTCTGTTGATCTCTAATGATTCAAGAGCTTTGTTAATATGGTTGACTCTTAGAGCGTTTGAAGCGATGACAATTAGATGGGCGTTACAGACAGTTAACCTTTTCTTGGTTGATTTATGAATAAAATCACATCTTAAAACTGTTTTTGGTTTATTAACTCCGACAATCGTTTGCACTAGAGTAAAGAAAAACTCGGTTAGACTGGTGTTTATCTTCAACGAATTTGATCTAATAAAACGGAATTTTTCTGGATTGTAAAAAGTAGCCGCACCATATATTTTTCCGAATTTGATAAAAGTATTTGCAAAATCAGCTAAAAGATAACCTTTCGATTCAATTATTTTGAGGTTGGTGTTGTTAGTTTCTACCTCTTGAAGACACAGAATATCAGGCTGACATTGATTGATGATCGGATCGAGCTTAAGATAAGCGCTGTTTAATAGAGTGTTGTAGGTAAGAAGAGAAAAGTTCATAGATTATTATACCATTTCACCCGTAGGGAGTCGATTCCGTCACCCTACGGGTGTAGTTATCCACACATTTTGGATAAGTTTTTTTACATTGATATAATAGGCCAAAGGGAAATGAAATAGTTATAGGTCATCCTATAGAAGATCGATAATTATCTATAGGCCTTGACAAAAAATAAAAACCAGGTTATATTTAAAGTATGAAAAAAATTATCTTTTCGCAAAAGCCTAAAGCTGATTTTTTGAAAAATAAACCAGCTTACGGGGATGATTTCATAAGTTTTGTCGCCGATCAATTTAAAAGACTTACTAAGAAGAATTTGAGAGTTCCGATTCAACTATATCATCTCTAAAAAAAGAAGAGCATCACTACCGCTCGTATTAGGGGAACGACGAGTAGTAATGCTCTGCCTTTTACGTTAGCAAAAAAAAATCTGCTTGTCAATAAGGTTGTTGATTTATTTGATATATTGCTCCAAGTCCATTAGATGACTTAAAGACCAGTCTCCCCAATATATTGAACTTGGCCTCCTGAAGCTCTTCGTATTTTTGTTTTTCAAGTCGAGAAACGATTATATATTTAATTTTAAACTTCTCGACAAGGTTTTTAGTTTCTTGGAGGTCTTTTGACTGGTAGAGAGCAACAACTTCGGGAATTCTCTTGCCGACAACGTCTGATGACCCGCGCCAGAGCCATTCGTGGACCCACCAGCCGGCAACGGTCGGCAATCCCGTCATCGCGGAAATTCTTTCATAGTCTGTATAAGAATCTCCCTGCGCCTCCAATATTACTGGTTGTTCTTTTTCATTTTTATTTAGGAAGTCAATGATTTCTTTGTCTTCGGGATAATCGTTTTCCAGCCACTTCGCGCCGTCTAACTCAATAGGACGGTTTAATAAACCATAGTAAGAAGGAACAGAAAAGAAAGGATAGACGGCGACGAAAAAGAAAAATAAAGTCCACACCCCTGTCATTATAAGATTCCTCCACTTCGGTCGGAATGACAGTTGTTTGATCATAAAAAACGTGATTATTGAGGCAATCCCCATAATCATAAACGCTTGATAGCCGAGCTTAAACATAGTGTTAGCGCGAAAATGGGCCGGGTAGATGTCTTTGATGTAGAAAAATTCTGGAATAATGATAAGAAAAGTACCGAAGGAGAAAAGAATCAAAAAGAGATTGTTATATTGTTTTTTTTGCTTTTTTACAATCAAAAACAAAATGAAATTTACCCAAAAAAATCCCCAAAGGACAAACAACATCCAAAGTGGTGAAGCCTGGCAGTTGCCTTTTTCGAAAATAAAAGGACCAATTCGGCCGATATTAGTCAAAAATTCAGGGCTGCAGTTGACGCCGATTCCCGTAACAAAAGGAGTAAAGTGGGCAGAAAACGGCCAGGAGAAAATTAAGAATGAAGAAGCAAGAATTAAGAATGAAGAAATAAATTTCCAGGATAAACCAAAGAGAAAAAAGAAGATAATAATAGTTAAAAGAATATAGATTGGTCCGTCAAAGGCATTAGTCATGTAGTGAATGGCGGTGAGAAAGCCAAGAAGAATAGAATTTAGAATTAAGAATTTAGAATTAAGAATTTTTTTACTGGTGAATAATAAAAATAATACAGAAATCGTGAGTAACACGAATGGAATATCAAAGACATGGCCGTGGAGGTCGGCGACGACATAAGAATAAGAAGGGAACTCGTGAATCGTAAAGGGAATAAACCTAGTGGCATTAGGATACCAATAGGATGAGGGATTGTATTTTGAAAGAATTTCCCAGAAAGGAATTGGTTTTTCATTGGGATATCCTTTTGTAAACAGATAGATTGTATGGAGATTGCCGCCCAAGTTGACAATATAGGCGCCGATTAAGCCATAGATAATAGTTGTCAACGCTTTTATTTTTGGGGAATAAGTTTTGATAATATTGGTTACTATTGAAAATACCTGGGTAACTCCTTGAGCGAAGATCGTTGCCAGCATTAAGTTGTAGCCAACCGCAGGAATAGTCTGGGTTAATTTAATTAAGAAAGCTCCGGTTATGTGTCCGAAATAATAGTAATTAATAGATAAGGGCGTATACCAGATGTCTTTGGGGGGAAAGTAGTTAGACCTCAAGATAGAGTTCATGAAGCCAAAATCCATAAATTTTTCCAAACTTCGGATCGACGGTTCCTGGGAGCGGATGAATGTCCAAAAGATGAAAGAAGCAAGAAAAAGAATTTCTTCGAATACTATAATTGTCATTCTGGCTTGTCCAGAATCTTCATTCGGATTCTGGAGTCGTCGCCTTTGGCTCCTCCCCAGAATGACGTTGAGTAGTAGAAATACACTAATAATCAAAAATAGATTCATCCGACTAAACTCTAGGAATTTTATAGTTCCTAAGACATAGATAGCATAACTGACAAATATTACAGCCAGAGTTTTGGCAAATGGATAGCCCGAATCAAAAGAAAAGCGGCTAAAAATTTTTTTAGTCAGGGGAAAAAATAGCAATCCGATGATAAGAATATAAAAATACCAATTGAGCGAAGTAAAAAGCCAAGTCATAAGAAAATATTATATAATAAACATCACATTAATATTCAATTTTCCATTTTCCATTTTCAATTTACATTGAATTTACAATGATTCAATGTTTCAATTGAAAATTGCTTAAATGAAAATTTATTGAAAATTGTAAATTGTTAATTGAGAATTGATTTTATGGATTCAAAATATCAACCACAACAGATTGAAGAGAAAATTTATAAAGGATGGGAGGAAAAAGAATTATTAGAGCCGAAAACAGGAAAACCTTTCACTATTCTCATGCCACCTCCTAATGCCAACGCTTCGCTTCATGCAGGTCATGGCATGTATACAGTTGAAGACATTATGATTAGATATAAGAGATTAATGGGTTTTTCTTCGTTATGGATTCCAGGGACCGATCACGCCGGATTTGAGACTCAATTTGTTTACGAAAAACACTTAGCAAAACAAAGAAAATCAAGATTTGACTTTAGCCGAAAGGAACTATACAACAACGTTTATCAATTTGTAAAAGATAACTCTGGACTGATTTACAGTCAATTCAAAAAATTAGGCTTCTTAGCGGATTGGAAAAGAAGTGTTTTTACTCTCGACGACCATGTTTTAAAGACTGTTTTGGAAACATTTACAAAGATGGAGAAAGAAGAACATGTCTACAAAGATGAGTACATAGTCAACTACTGTACTCATGATGGAACTTCTTTATCAGAATTAGAAACTTTGTATGTTGAAAGAAAAGACCCGCTTTATTACATAAAATACGGTCCATTCGTTTTAGCAACTGTGAGGCCGGAAACAAAATTCGGCGATACTGCTTTGGCAGTGCACCCGAAAGATAAACGTTATAAAAAATGGATTGGCAGGAAGATTGAAGTAGAAGGCCTTTTAGGAAAATTCAAAATTAAGGTAATAACTGATGAGATGGTCGATATGAAGTTCGGTACAGGCGTTGTCAAAATTACCCCTGCTCATGACCCAAATGATTTTGAAGCCGGAAAGCGTCACGGACTTGAAGTTAAAAGGGTAATTAATTTAGACGGTCGGTTAAATGAGTTAGCTGGACCCTATGCTGGAATGAAAGTAAAACAAGCCAGAGAAAGAGTAGTTAAAGATCTCAATGAAAAAAAATTAATAGATCACACAGATGATAACTACGTTCATTCTGTTACTGTCTGCTATAAATGCGGACGCGATCTTGAGCCGATGATTGTTCCTAACTGGTTCATTAAAGTAAAAGATCTGAAAAAACCAGTCATAGAAGCTGTAGAAAAAGAAAAAATTAAGTTTTTTCCAAAAAGATTTAAGAAGCAAATTTTACAATGGCTTAAAGCAATGCATGACTGGCCGATTAGTAGGCAAATTGTCTGGGGAATTAGAATTCCAGTTTGGTATCAAGTGAACGGAAATGAAAAAAAGATTTGGTTAAGTTTTATCGATAGTAAAGGACAGTTTAAAAAAGGAACAGTCGGACAGTATCTTGAGAACGGATATACTTTAGATGAAATAAAAAAAGGGCTTCAGCAAATTACTATCCCTATTTATAAAGATAAACCTGTTAAATATATTGTTTCAAAAGAAGAACCTATTAATGGTCAAGACTGGATTCAAGAGACAGACACTTTTGACACCTGGTTTTCTTCTGGTCAGTGGCCGTTGGTGACATTAAAGGATGACGAATATAAAACTAGATTTCCAACAGATGTGATGGGAACTTTATCTGACATCCTTCCTTTTTGGGTTTCGAGGATGATTATGTTTTCTTTATATGTTAAAAAAGAAATTCCTTTCAAAGATGTCTATCTTTGGTCGAAAGTAGTTGATAGTAAGGGACAGAAGATGAGTAAAAGCAAAGGGAATGTTATTAACCCGGTTGATTTAGTCAATAAATATGGAGCAGATGCTTTTCGAGCTTCACTTATTTTTGGCACCAGCCCAGGTGGAAATGTACCCTTAGCTGAAGAAAAAGTTCTTGGAATGAGGAATTTTATGAATAAGATATGGAATATTGGACGGTTTATTTGGATGAATAAAAAAGTTACCCGTCCCTTACAGGGTAAACAAGCTCAGGGTCACAAGCGTGTCATGGTGAGCTCGACGAACCATGACAAAGTCCAACAATTACAAAAGGAATTTAACGCAGAAAAGAAAAAGTACCTTAAGGCGATGGACAGCTACCATTTTTCACAAGCCTTGGGATTGGTTTATGAATTTCTTTGGCATAGGTTTGCCGACTATTATATCGAGCAATTGAAACAGGATGTAATTAATGGTAATATAGAAGCTTGGAAAACTTTAGAGGAAATCTATTTGGAAAATCTAAAGATGCTCCACCCGTTTATACCGTTTGTCACCGAAGCCGGGTGGAAGGTGTTTAAGGGAGAAAATAATTCGATATTAACAACAAGTTTTTAAAGTATGAAACGAACCTATCAACCAAAAAAGAAAAAAAGAATGAGAAAACACGGGTTTTTGAAAAGAATGGCGACCCATGATGGAAGAAGAGTTTTAAAAAGAAGAAGAGGGAAAGGGAGAAAGAAACTAACAGTATAATAGCTTTATGTTAAATCCAAATTTATTTAATACTTATCTAGTCTTTCCCATCCTTAATCTATTGATTTTATTTTACAAAGTTTTTCTTTTTATCAAGCTCCCCGGAGCTTTTGGCTTTGCCATTGTGGCTCTGACTGCTTCAGTGAGACTGCTTTTTCAGCCGTTTTTTAAGAAGCAAATGGATACGGCTGCTAAAATGCAGGAACTAAAACCACACCTTGATAGATTGGGCGAAAAACATAAAAACGATAAAAAAGCGCTTCAGCAAGAACAGATGAAGCTTTATCAGCAAGCAGGGATTAATCCGGCATCAGGCTGTCTTTTTATGATCATCCAGATTCCGGTTTTTATTGCCCTTTACAATACTCTTTCTTTATTTTTCACCAATGGAAATTTAGCCAAAGTTATCACTCAAATAAATAATGTTTTATACGCGCCGTTTTTAAAAATAACTTCAATTGACCCGTGGTTTTTTGGTTTTAATCTGGCAGTCACTCCGAAGCAGTCAGGCGCCTGGTATTATTTGTTAATTCCAATAGTTACCGGGCTGTTGCAATATTTTCAGGCCGTCTCAATGACGCCACCAACTTCTTCTATTGTTAATAAAACCTCCGAGGTTAAGTCTGACGCCGGCGACTTTCAAAAAGCCATGAGTACGCAGATGAAGTATTTATTCCCGGTGATGATCGGCTGGTTTTCTTATACTCTGCCGGTCGGGCTGTCTTTGTACTGGAATATATTTTCGCTGTTTAGCATTATTCAAGGAAAAAAATTAAAAGTTGACCCCAATAAACAAATTCAGGGGAATGATAAATAAAGTACATATGGACAAATCACAGGTAATAAAAACAGAGACAGAAGCATTGCTTTCCAAGATGGTTGATAAATTTTCAGTCGAGGTAGTTGATGAAGAGGGGATTTTTCAGGTTATTATTAAGACAGAAGAGGAAGTCTCGACGGTCATCGGCCGCCACGGAGAAACCATCCGCGCCATCCAGAAGATACTCGAGGTGATTTTATACAAGCAGTTCGGAGAAGCTGTTGAGATCTTGGTCAACGTCAATGATTTCCGGGAGAAACAAAAAGAAAGACTGGAAATTTTAGCATCAGAATACGCGGAAAAAACCCAGTCGAGCCATAGTCCGAGCTTTATCCGTAATCTTTCCTCATATGAGAGGAAGTTAATTCATGAATATGTCACCAAGAACTATCCCGAACTGACGACTTATTCAATAGGCGAGGGAAGGGATAGAAGGCTGGTCGTGGACATGAAAACAAATACTCCGGTGAGCGCATAAGCTTGTTTCCTTGCTTCATTTTTGCTAAAGTGATATTAATATGGACAATGCTCCGGAGAAAAAATCTGCTGATGCCGAAAGTAATGAATCTAAGATAACCAATAATCAGCAATTGTATCAAAGACTCAATGAACTTTTAAGTCAAAAGATAAGGGAGATTGAAGCTTCAGAAAGTACTCCTGAACAAAAAGAACAAGCTAGGACAGATATTGCTGCTCAAGCCCTTCAAGAGTTAAAAGACACGGTCCAATCCCAAAAAAACCTTCAAGAAGCGCAAAAAAGAGGCGAGGATGTAAGTCAGGAACAGCAAAAAGAAGCCGCTAAAAAAGCTCGAGAGGCTTTTGTAAATGTATTAGTACATTCGGACAAAGGATTAGAAGTAGTGAAAAATAAACAGGCCCAGGCAGTGATCCAGCAATTAGCAAAGAATATTAGTAGTGCTGATCAAGGAGTAGAGATTGGTGAGCGCTTTGGTCAGTATTTCACCGGTGATAAGCCAATTTTACTAACAGGAAAAGACCAGGAAAAAAGCGCTTTTGAAAAAGATGTTGAACTTTTTAATTCAGAACATCCAGATGCGGCAAGGGTTTTGGCAAGTTCTATAGTGCAAAGAGCGCCTGATTTCGGCAAGAAAGAGGGAGATGTTTTGGAGAGATTTCAAGACATCGTCGGCCAAGGAAACGGAGAACAAGTCAACCAAGCTCAATACGAAGCAATGAGAGAACAGACTTTTGATAGAGATAGGCAGGAATATTATGGAAGATTTACCCAAGAACAACAAGAATTTCTTCATAATCTATACAGCCCGACTAAATTTAAAAATTATGTTGAAAGCAAAATAAACCCTAAGAAACAAGAACAAAAAGACGCTTATAAAAGACAAAAAGACGCTTATAAAAAAAGGATTATAGAAGTGTTTGAACAGCAGGAAAAACCAATACCCAATGAAGCTGAACTTGAGCAGTTAGCCGACAGCCGATGGCGCCAAAAAATATCCAATGATATTGGCAGTGAATTGGGAATGGTTATCAACCAGCTGCTTTTGAGACTGCAGCAGGAAGGGCCAAACAAATCCTATGACGAGTTGGTCCAGGAAGACTTTATGCGCGGTATCAGGGCGACCGAGAACCAGATAAAAAATGCCTTGACGACTCTACATGCGAATCTGGCCGAATTAGAAAAAAAAGATCCGAGATTTGATGAAAATGTTAGATTATATAAATTCTTTGACCGAGGACACTATACTGACGAGAGGGAAAAAGAAGTCGGGATTGATCCGAAAACCGGAAAACAAATAATAAAAAATTTGCCTTATGCCCGACTTTATCCATTGCTCCAGCCCAAAGAGATTGGACTAAAAGACTTTGCCACCCAACTGTTTGTTGATATGGGTCATTTGCTTGACCAGCGAAACTACTTACACGACGCCAGAGTGGTTTTTAACCACCCGCCAGGCGAGAAAGGATTTTATGGAGGACTAGCAGGCTATGCGGAAAAGTATAAAGGGACTGACATCGACGAGATGATGCTTTTACCCGATGCGCCTTATGCCCTTGAAGCTTTTCATTTATACGAAAAATATCTCGAGGAGGATTTTGCTTCGATTGATTGGAGGCATAGGCCGACCGAGTTCCAGACAAGGCTCGAATATATCAATACCCAGCTTGAAGATGAGATCATCGAACAGATGAAGCAAGAGTATGGAGGCGAAATCTCCGAGGAAAGAATAAGAGCGGCAGTGAATATCGGGACCGGCATGGCGCGGGGAGTCTTCTTGACCGAGCCGGAAAAAAGCGCCTATGCCGACCCGGTCGACGCCGAAGGGGTTGGCCTTTTTGCCTCGTACGGCACCAATGACGCCGGCGCTCTCAATGTCTTTAATCCGCTTCATACCGGCTTGAGGTGGCAGAGTGAAAGCCTTCTCCCGCTTTATTATTTTATGCCTTATAATGCCAAAACCGGCGGCGGAGACAGAGGGCTTTGGGATCATAAAAAAACCTTTGATGAAGCCGCTAAATACTTTGATTCTTTTAAAAAGGGCGGCGGTTATCTGAAAGAACTAAAAGGCAAAGGAGAAAGGCTTTTTATTGACGACTTGATAGACATTAGTAATGTTGGCGGTGTCGCCAAAAGACGCGGTTGGCGGATGCAGTATGCTCTTGAGGGGCATATGAAGTATAACCCTGACGGCAGCGCCAATGTTTTGGAAAGCTTTAAAGCCATGGATGCCATCGGCTATGAGGCGATTGCCGATTTTATTAATAATAATAAAGACAGATGGCGTGATAAGGAGCTTAATATTTTAAAAGCGGCCGATGGTACTAAATTAGGACAGGAGCGTTATGAATTTTTCAAATACATCTTTGACCGTTATTTTAGCGAATTTGAAAAAACAGACTTTGACAGTTATATGAAAGATCTCTATAAATTAGGAGAAGCAAAGGCTGCTAAAAAGTTAAAAACAGAAGGAACCATGCCGGCAGGTTCTTTTGAAGCCCAAGCCCAGCTTGAAGCTTCTAATATATTTTTGCAAAGGACAATTGCAAGAGAGGTGATGGCGAGGTTTCCGACCAAGTTTTTAAGAATAGATAGAAATCGGTTTAGAGAAGACGGAGTCAGCCGATGGCAAAAAATCCAAGTGGAGATGGGGATGAATAGAGACGAATTTGACAGATTGATGAAGGACATGATCTTCACAGAGACACTTTTTAGAAAAGATATAAGTAACGTTGTCAAAGACCAATTGGCTCATGATCCGACCTTAGATCTTCACAAAGTCAAAAACCTGCCGAGCGTCTTAAACGAAGCCGCCATCGAAAAACTATTGAGCCAGATAAAAACCGTTGATAAAGACGGCAATTCAGTCTGGAACTCGGGAAGGATAGAAAATGTCAAGAAACTTTATCGGTCAATGCGAAAAAATTTCTTTGAAAACAAAGATTTTTTAAACAAAGAAGCTTGGGAGGCCATCGATGGCTACACATTTACTTTCGGGCTTGAGGATACTGATTTAAGTCTGATTGCATTCCGTGGCACCGGTCCGAGAATGATCGCCCGTGCAATCGGAGACACTGGTAGCATTGAGACTAATGTCACCCAGGGCATGATTGATCTTCCGAAGATGTTTAGCCATATTGCCACAGACGGCAAACATGATTTTTCACCCCTTATCGAATATTTGACAAAAGCCCAAGCTACAATTCAGAGGGTTCATGCCGATGTAGGAGCGGCTAAATTTGTCTATAAGGTCGCCGCTTGGACTATTCAATATTTCAAAAAAGATTCGGCGGCCAAACCTTTTTTTGGACTTTTTAGGATTGGTAAAAAGAACTCTATGGCGGCAGAGTCTGCGGGGAGGTCTACGGCTGTCTGGGAATGGGACTCAAGAGATATCGACCGATTTTGTGTCGCTCTTGAATCTGCAAATCTATTAAAGAAAGAACCGTATCTGCTTCATTTACCATCTAAATATGAAGATAGATATATAAATTTTTTTGGCAAGCCAATTAAATTCGGTAAAAAAAGAATTGAAACTATTGAATGGTATGCTGGAAAGTTGAGAAAAGAGTTTGGAGGAACTTATTTAGATATGGCAGCAGACGTAGTCAATACCTTTTTACCGTTGATTGCGATATTCTTACTGTGGCAGTATATAAAGAAAGCCTATGAAGAAGCAGAAGGAAAGAAGAAATAATTTCTGATATCATAACAATATGAGAAAAATATTATTTTTAATAATTTTGTTAATAACTTTTATTAATCCGTTTGTTATTTTGGCTCAAACACCAACCCCTTTTAATACCAATCTTACCATTCCCAGTTATAACTGCGGTTTTGCCGAAGACCCGACAAAAAATCAATGTTGTCGAGTTTACTATCCGTCTTCATTTATTCCTCCGGATTTAGGTCCATTAAATAGCGTAGTAAATTTTTTTAGTTTTTTTACCAGTTTTGCCAGAGATAGTTTTTTACAACCATTATTTGATCTTTACGGACAAATAATAACTGATAAAAGTATTTCATCATGCTATACCGGCGTTCAATCAGTAGCAGATCCAAACAACCCAAGTTGTAAATGTATAAATCCAATTTCTCCCTCTCCCGGTTATCAACTATCCTTAAATGAATTTTGCCAAAAACAGTCAAAACTTGACGATAGAAATACTTGTTTACAGTGTGCCAATAGCGGCGGTGTCTGGTCGGGAATAGGATGTGTCTATACTGATACAAAATCTTTTATTCAAAAGACGGTTTTTGGTATGGGAATAGGACTGGCAGGAGGGTTTGCTTTGCTTTGCATCATCTATGCGGCTTTTATGATGCAGTCGTCCCAAGGCAACCCGGAAAAGCTTAAAAAAGCCCAGGAGATGATCACAAGCTGCATAATGGGTCTGATGTTGATAATATTCTCGGTGTTTATTCTCCGTCTGATAGGAGTGAATATATTGAAAATACCTGGTTTTAATTAAATACTAAATACAAAATACTAAACTCTAAATAAATTCAAAATGGAAAATGTCAAATACAAAACACTACGATCTAGAAGAAAGAACATTAAACTTTGCTAAAAAAGTCAGAGAATTTGTTAATAAACTTACAAAATCCATAGCTAATTTTGAAGATATTAAACAACTTGTGAGATCTTCAGGATCAATTGGCGCTAATTATATTGAAGCGAATGAGGCTTTAAGTAAAAAAGACTTTTATCATAGGATTAAAATTTCCCGTAAAGAAGCAAAAGAAAGCCGTTATTGGCTAAAATTAGTAGAAACAGATAATAAAAAAGATTTAGAGTTAAGAAGAGAAGAATTGATTCAGGAAACTACAGAATTTATGAAAATTTTTGGCTCAATTTTAGAAAAAAAAGTTAATAAAGAGTTTTGAATTTTATATTTTTTGATTTTATATTTATTTAGTATTTAGTGTTTAGAATTTAGTATTTATTTTTTTTAAATCTCTAATTTCTAAAGTCATTTATGTTTGTCTCCTCTTTTCTGCGATTAATTAGAGTTAATATCTTGAAAATTCCCGGATTTGGTTAACGACCTTCTTGTCTGGCGTCAGAGCTAGAAGGTACTTTAGATGGATCAAGTCTTTTCCTGGCTTCTTCAGCAGCATCGCCAATACCTTTCTCTCCTAAAAGCATTTTCTTAAATGAACCTAGAGCGCTAAATCCTAACCATGCACTGCCAAACTGTCCGAGGATTCCTATTCCTCCGCCAACACCGGTTGAGACACCGCCAAAGTAAGTGCCGAGGCCGATATTAAAGGGTAGTTCTTTGATACCGAGAAGTTCTTTAGTGGTTTTGACAAAATCAGGGATTAAAAAAATCAATCCCAAGCCAATCATCAAGCGGAAAGAATTGCTGTCGATGCCATAAAGATAAGGAAGTCTGGCAGTCATTGACGACGGGTCGGTCTCAAAGACAATCAGGTAACTCAACACAAAAACAAAGATCATGATCGGAAAGATAATCAGATTGCCGATTATATTCATAATCCAGTATTTAAAAGCTGATTTACCGGGAACAGCTTCGAATAGAAGAAGGAAAGGACCTAATATCACGGCAATTATCAGCTTTAAGTAGCTGGAAAATAAAAGGAAGAAAAGTCTGAAGGCTAATAAAAGAAAGGAAAAACCAATAATTAATCCGACTACCCAAGGAATTACATAAATAAAACCAATAAAAAATAAAAAAATTAAACCAAATCCAATTGAAGATAGAGAAACGATTGCTTTAATCATCTCGCCTGGTCCCAAAATAGCAGTAGCCACACCTATATTAGTATTGGCAAATCCGAGTAAATTTCCACCATGTTCAGTTACCACTAATAAAAGCCATTTCATAAAAAATATAAATAGGATTCCTCCTAATGTTCTTAAACCAACATAGATAGGTACGGGCACAATTTGAGTAAAAGCACTGCCCAGAGCCATACCGACCGATCTATAATCAAATCGAGCCCTGATATCTCTTATAAATAAATCCCATCCCGAAGCCAAGATATACTCGTTTTTAAACGTTGTTGCTTTGGTCGGATCCGGATCATTGATCATTACCGAAACGATTAAGCCAATAATAATATAGAGAAGATCAATAATAAATCCGGCAATGGCAAAGGAAAAGGTAATTAAGATGAGGGAGATGACGATTTTGGGCAGGGCGTTTTCGACACTGATGACGGTCTGGGGATTCATCTTCATTCTGAACATGACCATAAAGCCGATTGCTATGAGGACGATGACAAGAAGCATGTAGGAAAGGTCCCGGAAGATCTTCCAGAGATTGGAAAAAGGCTTGATGGCGGCAAAGCCGATGCCTTCGGCAGCATAGGTTTTTGGAATAAAGCCGGCATTTTGTAATCCTGAATAAGCCCAGTAGATTCCGGAGGCAGGCGGATTAGCATAGGGAAGGATAATAAGATTAGTAATAAATCCAAATATGCTTTTATTGTAGTTTTTATCAGCATCTTTGGGATTGTCAGTGCAGGCTTCGCCGATCATGCCGCACATGGTGGCGCGGTAAAGGGCGACTGTCAATTTTCCTTCTTTTGTTTTATTAAGCTCTTTATCGTTGATGACCTTGTAGATTTCGGCACGGTTTTTCTCAATCGGGTCGGTGCGAGACTGTAAATTAATCTTATCTTTGTTTATGAAAAAAGAAAATAGACTAATGATGACAAAGTAAACGGCAATAACAAGAAAGACTTTCTTTAGAAAACCAAATGCAGATTTCAAATAATAGATCATATTTTATTGTAATGAAAACAATACCTTAATGTCAATTTAGAATCTAGAATTCTGAACTCTAAATTTACTTGAAGTTGAACTGATTCACATTCAGACTTGGATAGTTATCTTTTAGCCATTGGTTAAACTGCTGTCTATTTTCTCCTTTTGGTTCGGCCAAGATTACGACGAACTTGTCTTCTCCGTAGTCAAAATCTATTTGAAACAGCCCGGTGTCAAAAAGAGTTTTGTTTCTTAAGTCCTGTTTTTGTAAGGCCGCGTCCATTACTTCCGGGGGCAGTTCTTCTTCGGCGGCGCCGGTGAAGTCGACGGACTCAACCATTGGTGATTGGTTACTGGTGTCAGGTATCTGGTTAATTTCAACCGAGGTCGGTGTGGGGAAATTGGTTGTTGGTGGTTGGTTGCTAGTTGATTTTTTGCCGAAGGGAACAAAAGTGACGATTAAGAATAGGATAATTAAAACTCCGGAAACCGCTAGATAGATTTTAATATTAGGTGTGTTCATATTTAATAATTTAGAATTTATAATTAAGAATTCAGAATGAAATTTATAATTTAGATTTTTTAAAATTCTAATTTCTAAATTCAATTCATAATTCTAAATTCTGAACTCTAAATTATTTTTTAACCCCAAACGCCAGCCTATATTTAGGATACGGGTAACGACTGTTTTCGTTAATTGGCGGCGCTTCAAATCGACCATAGTAAGGGTCATAGGCCCAGATATTACCGGTATCGTCAATCTCGGTGACCCAGAAATAATGACCGCCGCCGTTTTCCTTGAAATTGGCCAGGGTAAAAAAAGTCCAGCCGGCATCAAGATATTTTTTAAAGTCCGAAACAACCTGGTCGCTGCTTTCATAATCAAAGACAAGGTAGTCGGTGGTTTTCAGCCCCAAGCTTTGCAGAAGAGATTTGGCATCAGAGTATCGCGACCCGGCGCAGCTTAGCAAAAACCCGCGGGATTTGTACATATCAACGATGGTTTGCGGATTAAAATTTGGGCCCAGATAAGAAGCAGTAATCATAGCGACAGTCGACGGGCCGCAGCCGGCCTGGCAGAGATTACAGCTGCCGTCTGGTAAAGGTAAATCGGCGTAGGGACTATCACATTGAGCATAGTATATAAAACCAGACGTTGGAGGTTGGAGATTTGAAGTTTGATTGGGAAGTTGGAGGTTGGAAGTTGGAAAATTCTGATTACTATTTTCCTCGCCGCGGCCGAAGTTGAGAAAGATGTTAAGAAAATCGATGACAGGGTCGAAATCCTGATCAGAATTGTTAAATTGCTGAATTGTTAGATTGTTATTTTGATTTTCAAAAACCACTAATTCAGGATTTCCGGCCAATTCTGGTAGTCCGTTTTGGTTTGTCCACTCAAAAAATTTTTCTCGAGCTTCGGGAGTTTTTTCTTGAACCACGAGTTTATTTGTTTCTGCCGAATAATCAAAGCGGAAGTTTTCATCCTCATAAGGAGTAAAAGATAAAGCACTGTTAACTAATTCTTGATTCCTGATTCTTGATTCCTGATCCTCTTCTAATATGACAGCAGTAGGAGTGACTAGTGATTGGTTACTAGTGGCTGGTGACTGGTTTTTGAAACGGGAAACAAAAAAGATAATAAACAGAATAAAAACCAGAATGGTACTTGCAATAATGATTGTTTTTCTCATATAATGGTTTTATGGCCGATTTCTTTGATTTTATAAAAAAACCAGTGAGTAATACAAGCGGGAATGGAGTGGCGCCGCCAAATCTTAAAATTAACGGCAATTCTTCAGTTTCCAATAATAATCTTCCAGCTTCTGCTGATGGTCAAAAAAAACCTGATGATAAAACAGCTCCTCAACCAGTCACCAGTCACCAACAACCAAACACTAATCTAGATCTTATGACCCATCTGACTCAACGTTCAAACAGAGTGATGATGAGCGCTCAAACAAAAACAAAAGAACTAAAAGCTGACTTTGTCGACAGCGAGCACCTCCTTTTTGGGTTGACAACAGACAGCGAAATTTATAATTTATTAGTCGAACTAAAGATTCAGCCGCAAGTTATCCAGGACGAGCTAAATAAAATTTACAAAAGGGGGACAGTCGACCGACCGGTCCAGGTCTCGCCGAGAATAAAAAGAATTGTTGATAATGCACTGGTCATTGCCAGAAAATTGGGTTTTGAATTTATCGCTCCAGAGCATCTTTTTTTGGCGTTATATGAGGAAGGAGAAGGAGCAGGCGCGAGGATCTTAGCTAAATTAGGCGTTCAAAAAGAAGACTTAAATAAAAAAATCACCGGCAAAAAAGAAGGCTTGACCGAAGAAGAAAAACAGGCGGAAAAAAAGAAAAAAGCCCTCGAGCAGTTCACGATAGATTTAACGGCAAAAGCAACTCAAGGACTATTGGATCCTGTTGTTGAACGTTCTCAAGTGATTGAAAGAGTCATCCATATTTTATCAAGAAGGACCAAGAATAATCCTTCGTTGGTTGGTGAGGCCGGCGTTGGCAAAACAGCAATTGTTGAAGGGCTGGCAGAAAAAATCGTCGCCAAAGAAGTACCCGAGCCGCTTTTAAATAAAAGGATTTTACAGTTGGACTTGATGAGTATTTTAGCCGGAGCATCGCATCGGGGTGAATTTGAAGAGAGAATGAAAGATCTGATTGAACAGGTAAAAGGCAGCCAAGGTCAAATCATTTTATTTATCGATGAAATTCATAACATCGTTGGCGCCGGCGCCAGCGGGGAAGGGTCGCTTGACGCGTCTAATTTTTTAAAACCAGCCCTAGCAAGAGGCGAGATTCAATTAATAGGAGCAACGACTCTAACAGAGTACAGAAAGTATATTGAAAAAGATCCAGCCCTGGAGCGAAGGTTTCAGCCTGTTTTAGTGCCCGAGCCAACAGAAGAACAGGGAATAAAGATGTTAATGGCGATTAAAGACAAATATGAAGCTTTTCATCGGGTAAAGATTCCTCAAGACGTCATTGAATCAGCGGTTAGGCTATCAAAGCGTTACGTCGGTGACAGATTTCTTCCGGATAAGGCGGTTGATCTAATTGATGAGGCGGCCTCGGCTGTCCGTCTGCCTTTGATTTCACTGCCCGAAGAAATAAAGTCCTTGGACACGCGGATCAAAGAACTTAGCCAAGAGATGATGGAAAGCGACAAAAAAGGAGACAAAGTCAAGTCAAGGATCTTAAAGTCAAAAATCGCGGAAATTCAAGACGAGTTAAAGATAAAACAAGAAGAATATAACTTAAAAAAAGGACAAACGACAACGAGCGTTACTCCAGATATCATTAAAGATATTATTTCCCGTTGGACTGGAATTCCTGTTGCCAAAATTACTTCTTCTGAAGTAGAAAGATTAGCTCACCTTGAAGAGATTATTCATAAAAGACTCATCAATCAAGAGACGGCGGTTGCCTCGGTGGCGCAGGCAGTCCGTCGCGGTCGTGCTGGTCTCAAATCGGCGACCCGGCCGATTGGCAGCTTTGTCTTTCTTGGGCCCACAGGAGTCGGAAAAACCGAACTGGCTAAAACTTTGGCCGATGTGCTTTTCGGAAGTGAGGACTTGATGATCAGGTTCGACATGACCGAGTATATGGAAAAACACGAGGTGGCAAAACTTCTCGGTGCTCCGCCGGGATATGTTGGTTATGAGGAGGGAGGAAAGTTGACTGAACAGGTTCGGAGGAAACCATATAGCGTCGTCCTTTTTGACGAAATTGAAAAAGCCCACCCGGACATATTTAATATCCTTCTCCAGATCTTGGATGATGGCCGGTTAACTGATAATAAAGGCCACGTAATTTCCTTCAAAAATACGGTTGTGATTTGTACGTCAAATATTGGAACAAAGATGATACAGGAAGAAATGATGAAAAAAGCGGACAAGCAAAAGTCAAAAACCGATTTTCAACCAATTAGAGAAAAAGTTATGACAGAGCTTTTGAAATTCTTCAAACCAGAGTTGGTCAACCGGTTTGACGAAGTGACGGTTTTTGAGCCGTTGAATTTTCAAAATATGGCGGAAATCGTCAAACTCCAACTTAAAGCAGTTGGTAAACTTTTAGAAGATCAAGAGATGGACTTCTTTTATCAAGACGAAGTGGTTGAAGAAATCGTCCAGACAGGTTTTGACCCGTTATACGGAGCCAGACCTCTAAAGCGGGCCATTCAGAAGCTGATTGAAAATCCGATTTCCAATTTGATAATTGAGTCTAAAGTTAAAATGGGCGACGTGATTCGCGTAAGAGTTGAAAAAGGGAATCTTGTTTTTGATATTGAAAAAACTCAAATGGTCGAGAAAAATTTTCAAAAATATAATTGTAAAGATTGCGGAAATAATTTTGAGAATGAAGTAGTGAAAAATTATACGGCGCTTTGTCCAAAATGCGGAAAGAAAAATGTAGTCAAACAAAATGAAAAACCAGCTACTAAGCCAGTCAGTTAATTTCGGTGGGCAGACAATAGAGGGGCCGCTTAAAGGAGCGGAAGGACAGCCGATTGAAAATTTAGGTCAGTTGGTCAGTCGAGTTTTGGAATTTTTAGTTCCTTTTGCCGGTGTGATTCTTCTTTTTGTTTTAATCTGGGGCGGGTTTGATTATATGATGTCTCAAGGCAATCCGGAAAAACTTAAAGCTGCTCAAGCCAAAATAACCACAGGATTAATTGGCTTTATCCTCTTAATATTTTCATATCTTATCGTGCGTCTACTGTCGACTATATTCGGTCTCCAGCAAGGAATAATTTGAACAAGCAACAATTTTCATATATAATAGAAGGGATTTTTGCCTATTATGTTTTTCAAATTAAAAGAACCGCCAATCATTATCTCCGTCGGCGGTAGTTTAATTGTTCCTAATGGTGGAGTTGACACGGAATTTTTATCTAATCTCAATAAACTAGTGCGTCGAGAAGTGACCAAGGGTAAAAGATTTTTTTTGGTTGCCGGCGGCGGCAATATCGCCCGCCATTATCAAGAAGCTGGTCGTCAGGTCATAGGAGACATCAATAACGAGGATCTCGACTGGTTGGGTATTCACGCTACTCGTTTTAATGCCCATCTTTTAAGGACAATCTTTCAAGACATTGCCAACCCGAGAATTATTACCAACTATGAAAAAAAGCTATTCAATTGGCAAGAGCCAGTGGCAATCGGCGCCGGCTGGAAACCAGGCTGGTCTACAGACTACGACGCTGTTATTCTCGCTAGAGATTATGGAGCCCAGTTAATAGTCAATCTTTCAAACGTCGACGGCGTCTACGATAAAGATCCAAAAAAATTTGCCGACGCCAAGTTCATCAAAAAAATCACCTGGGGCGAGATGCTGAAAATAACCGGTAGCAAGTGGTCGCCTGGATTCAACAGTCCATTTGACCCGGTTGCTACTCCGCTAGCTCAAAAGTTGGGTTTGACAGTCATCGTCGCCAATGGACACGACTTCAAAAATCTAGAAAAGATTATTGACGGAGAACCGTTTAAGGGAACAGTTATCATGCCCTTCAATATCGAATCGTATTTTTTCGACCGCGATTATTATCTTGGAAAAAAAGGCGGTCACAGAGTAAAACATGCCGAATCTACTTTGGGGGCTTTTTTTCACGATATAAAAGATTTTTTGAGAGCTTTTTATATAAAAATTCAGTTAAATCCAAAGACGTGTCTTGATGTCGGCTGCGGGTTGGGTAGGCTAGTCGGGTGGTTAAGGTTTTTTGGAATAGAGGCTTATGGCCTTGATTTTTCCGAATACGCCCGATCAATGTCGAACTCGATGGTGAGAAAATATATCAAATTGGGAGACGCGACCAACATTCCTTATCCAGACAACCATTTTGACCTAGTGGTTACATTCGATTTACTGCAGCATCTCGACCGGGGAGAGATAAGAAAATCGATTAGAGAAATGATAAGGGTTTCTAAGAAATATATTTTCCACAAAATTTATACACGAGAAAATCTTTGGCTAAAATTTACCCACCAACCTGATTTTTCCAACGTTTCTCTTTTTTCCAAAAAATATTGGGATAGGTTATTTTCTTCATTTTCTGAAATTGGAGAGGTAAGAAACGTATTTAGACTGCCTAGTTTTTTTGAAACAAAATACCTGTTTAAGAAGAAATAAATGTTATTAAAAAAGATTATCCTTCACAATTTTCGGAACTTTACAGGTAATACTTTTACCTTTAACCCGCGTCTTACCTTTATTTTTGGTAAAAACGCCCGCGGGAAAACCAATTTGTTGGAAGCCATAAATTTTCTCCTGAAAGGAGCCGGTTTCCGTGATACAAAAGAAGAAGAATTGATAAAGCTTGGAGAATTGGAGTCAACGGTTGAGGGAGAATTAATAGGAGATAACGATTCAGTTTCAGTGAGAATAGATTTTGCCAAAAAAAAATTAGACTTGGTCAAAAATTTTTATTTAGGAAAGACCAGAAAAATACGAAATTTTTATTTAAAAGAAGTTATCCCGGTGGTACTTTTTTCCCCCGAGCAAATAGAAATTATTATCGGTCCGCCTTCCCTGCGTCGGGATTATTTCGACCATCTGTTGTCGATCACCGATCCCGTTTATAAATCTAGACTCAACAACTATCATCAAGCTTTGAGAAAAAGAAATAAAATTCTGGAGACGATATATGATGAAGCTGAACTTAGAGAGCAGCTTTTATTTTGGAACAAATATTTAATCGAAAACGGCCAATATATCACAAAAAAAAGAGACGAATATGCACAGTTCCTCAATTCTCATAAACGAATAGATTCGAAAATCTTTTCGATAAAATATCAAAAAAATGAAATTAATTTAGAAAGGATAGAGGAGTATTTTAGTGAAGAAAAAAGATTAAGAAGGACAATAGTTGGTCCGCAAAAAGACGACTTTCAAATATATCTTGGGGAAATGAATGTCAATCTTTATGGCGCTCGAAGCGAGGAAAGATTGGCCATTTTTTGGCTCAAGTTAAACGAGCTAAATTTTTATGAAAAAATTTATGGCAAGAAACCAATCCTTCTTCTTGACGACATTTTTTCAGAGTTGGATAAAGACAATCAAAGACTGATTCTGTTGATAATAAAAGATTATCAAACGGTGACGACCTCGACAAACAGATCACTTCTAGATTTAATTGATTTTTCTGACGACGGCTCGTACCACACCATAGATCTGTAGTTCGCGCTTAGGGTAGAAGGGGGGATAATGTGGATTAGCCGCTTCAAGAAAAACCATTTTTTTCACCCGGTCTTTTTTGAATATTTTCAAGGTCCATTCGTTGTCGATCTGGGCCAAGACAATGTCGCCTATATAGGCTTCTTTTTTCTTCTCGACGATGACAATATCTCCTTCGAATATTCCGACTCCGGTCATCGAGTCGCCGGAAACCTTGAGAAGAAAAGAGGATTGGGGATCGCCAATAAGATATTCATCTAGAGTGAGGTAGTTTTTATTTTCTTCGGCTAGAATAGGAAAGCCAGCCTTTATATTTCCTAAAAGAGGCAGGGCGAAAAATTTTGACGTCGGCGCCAATTTGCCACTGTCTTTTTTTAAAAAATTGGCATCGACCCATTTATTGATAAGCTTGAAGACGGCGTTTTTGGATGAGAAACCAAAAAGCTTGAGCATCTCCGAATAAGATGGGAGCCGCCTATTTTTTTTGAAGAATCTTTTAAGAATGTTTAATCTGTCTTGTATCATTATTCCATTATAGTAAACATTTGTTCACTGTCAAGGGGTAAACCAGTGCGAAGCACGGTTTACCCCGCAGACCCCGTAGACTCGCTCCTCCGACGCGAGGACGTAGACCTCGGGAGGAGGTAAGAGTTCTAGCGGGGTCAAGAACATAAAGTAAGATATGGCGGGAAGAGGGAATTAAATAACCAAATCTACAAATAGACAAATAAGCAAATAAATTGGCATATTGAAGAAAATAATTTGATTTGACAGTTCAAACAAGATGTTTTGTAGCGTATAGTCCGTTGACAGATTAATAAACAAATACTACAAATAATCAAATATACAAATGAACAAATATTCAAATACAGAGAAGGACATTCATAAGCGTATTTATAAGTTTGTTATTAGTTGTTTTAATAATATTGTAAAAAAGATTCCTAAAACTGTAGAAAATTTACCAATAATAGAACAGATTTCGTCATCATTAACTTCAATGGGAGCAAACGATCGTGAAGCTGACGCCTCAACGTCGAGAAAAGATTTTATAGCAAAATATACAATAGTTAAAAAAGAAACCAAGGAGACAGAATATTGGCTATCTGTAATAAAAGATACTTTTTTAGTAAAAGAAGTTTATGTTTCAAATAATGGGTCTATAAACGGCAAATTTTGTTTTTTAGACTATCCCATAATCTTTTAAGATCTTGACGTTTTTTTACTCTCCT
>LBST01000018.1 GCA_000991135.1 Candidatus Roizmanbacteria bacterium GW2011_GWC1_37_12
AATTGATAGCGAAGTGTCGCAATTATTGAAAAAAAGTTGCGATTGTTTGGGTTAAGAATTTTTGATAAAATAAGTTCGAGCCAGGGTGTACAATTGCACCCAAGTCCCGACTTGTCGGGCGGCGCGGAGCGCCGCCCACTGATCTGGAAGGTCGCAATCCACTGTTTTGTCATCTCGCCTCTCCCTTTTTTCAAAAAGATTTTTGTTAACCACCTAATTTCAGTCCTATTTTTTTCTCCCGCTTGAGGCGGGAGGATGCGATTTTATGCTTTACCCCCGCCAAGCGGTGGGTTTGCCCAAAAACAATTGAAAATAGGAAATTTTTATTAAAAAAATGTCTAATAACTGTTACTCCGTTATCCAGTCCGTACTAAGTACGTACTATTGTAGTAATTAAATCAATATTGATATTGAAAATTATTGCTAAAGGCGTACTATTATTTTGCAATTAGACATTTTTTTAATCTGATAACATGAAAAGTCCTGCCTACTTTATCTATGCCAGAAAGTCGACTGATGATGAGGAGCGTCAACAGCTGTCAATCCCTGCCCAACTTGATGAGCTTCGCACCTTTGCACAAAAAGAGGGATTAGTTATAGCTGATACTTTCATCGAGAGTAAAACTGCTAAAGTTCCATGTCGGGAATTATTTAACCAGATGTTGAATCGAATTGAAAAGGGCGAAGCTCAAGGAATCCTTGCCTGGCACCCGGATCGTCTAGCTAGAAACGCTGTTGACGCTGGTCGTATCGTCTATCTTCTTGATCGAAATATATTATCTGATCTTAAGTTCCCGACTTTCTGGTTTCAGAATACCCCTCAAGGACTTTTCATGTTGTCAATTGCTTTTGGGCAAAGCAAATACTACGTCGATGCCTTATCTGTTAATACCAAAAGAGGCCTTCGTCAAAAAGTCAGACTTGGTTGGATGCCTTCGTGTGCTCCAATTGGTTATCTTAATGATAGATTAACCAAGACTATTGTTAAAAATCCCAAAACTTGGTTAATAATTAAACAGCTATTTGAATTCTATGCAGAAGGGTCGCACACTATCATTGAGGCTTCTGACTTTTTGGCTAAAAAAGGATTTATATCTCCTTATGGTAATAATATCCACCTTGATCGAGTTAAGAAGATATTAAAAAATCCTTTTTACTGTGGCCTCTTTTGGTATTCTAAAGAGCTACATCCTGGCAAACAAGAGCCAATCATCTCAAAGAAACTTTATGATACGGTTCAAGAAGTTTTATCTCGGCGATGTCACCCTAAAAGTAAAATTAGAGTTCCTAAACCTTTTGCCGGTTTTATTAAATGCGGTGAGTGTGGGATGACAATAACCGCCGAGATTCAAAAAGGTTATCTATACTACCGCTGTACTAAAAAATCTAAAGTCCATGATTGCTCTCAACCTTTTATCCGCGAAGAAAAACTTCTTGAACAGGTGAATTCAGTAATAAGTCAAGTTTCTTTGAGAACGGATTGGGGAGAACACATGTTAGCTAAACTCAAAACCGAAAGGGATAATATTTCCCAATCCGTTATGGTCGCCTCTAAAGAACTTAAAGAGAAAGTTATCCTAATCAATAAAAAGATTTCTTTTCTCCTTGATTCATTTGTTGACCAAACTTTATCCCGAGAAGATTATCTACTCAAAAAATCTCAATTAGTTTCCGAAAAGAAATCTTTAGAGGAGAAAATTATCGAACTTTCTCGGCGACCATTTGATTGGCTCGAACGGATGAGAAGCTGGGTCATTTCCGCCTTGGAGGCGGATAAAATCGCATCGGATAACAAAAATCATTTTCAAAAAAGGGAGTTCCTAAATATGATCGGCTCGAACTTAACTATGAAAGACAAAACAGTCGATTGCGACCTTCCAGATCAGTGGGCGGCGCTAGAATCGAACTATCGCTCTGTTCTTTATCAGAGAACTGTTTTACCATTAAACTACGCACGCTTGCTTTCAATATTATAGCAAATGTTTCCTTTATATTTTCAGCCCGTATCTTTTGGCAGCAGATTGGATGATGCCCAACATTACTTTCTCGTAATCTAAACCAGCAGCCCGTCCGGCTAGAGGAAAATAAGAGGACAGCGACGCTTCAGGTGGAGCAAATCCAGGCGGAGAGTTTATTTCCAAAACAAACGGGTTGTCTTTTCTATCGCACCTAATATCGATTCGACCCCAGTCCAAAACTTCCAAAGCCTGCCAGATTTTATAAGAAATCTTTTCTAATTTTTTTTGCAACTTAATATCAATTTTTGCCGGACAGATTAGATAATCAAGATTCTTGTCTTCAAAATACCACTTCACCTCCAAAGAATCGATTGATTGGTATTTTTTCGGCAGCATTTTATGATCAGACTCTATGATCGGTAAAATTTGCGGAGGATTACCAAGCATTGACACAGAAAATTCCCTTCCTTCCAAGAATAATTCAACGATCGCCGGCTCATTAAACGTAGTAATTATCTTTTTTACCTGGCGTCTTAGCGAGTCTTCGTCATAGACAACGCTTTTATTAGTAATTCCCATCGAGCTGCCTTCGGCAATCGGCTTGACAATTAAAGGAAATTTTAAGTTTCCGCTTAAACTATCTTTATAAGTCTGAAAAACCTGGTAAATTGGCGTCGGAATTCCATTGGCGATAAAAACTTCCTTAGCCTTTTCTTTATTTAGGGAAAACGCATGAGTCAAGGGAGAGGAACCAGTATAAGGAATCTGCAACATCTCCAGCATGGCCGGAATTTGCAGTTCGCGGTCTTTTCCGTGGAGGCCTTCAGCAATATTAAAAACTAAATTAATTTTTTTCTTTAAACGGTAAAGTTTTAGGTATGCCTCTTCGTTAGCCTCGATGGGAATGACATTAAACCCCAAATTTTTCAAATGTTTGATCTGCCACCTGATGGTGATTGGATCGTCGAAATCCCCCTGCAACTGATTTTTATAATCATTGGCTTCGGGGTAATGATGACGAACATTATAAAGAAAGGCAATAGTTTTCATAATGAATATATTAATTAATTTTGTTAAGAAGTTCAAGCATATCCTGTTCTAACTGATAGGCTCGTTTTTTATTCTTCCCTAAAACCGTATAATATAACAACTTATCTTTTATCGGAGCTGCCGATGAAATAACTATACCCTCGTTATTTTTTTTATCATAAATTATCGGTTTTAATGCATCCAATACTTTTTCAAAAGTTTGGTTAGTTTGGGTTTTAAATTCATAATCATTTCTATTCAAAACGTAGATATCTGAAAAAAAATCCTCTCCGTAAAGATCATAAACCAGTTTGTATATGTCAGTCCCTCCGGTATTTCTTGTATTTGATTCACAAACATAGATGTGACTATTTTTACCGGCAATCATATCGATGTCAAAGTGACCGCGGTAGCCTTCTTCGGCGTACTTTTCCGCTATGAAATAGCCCGTGTCGGTAATTCTGGTCGCGGTTCTTTCGTTTAAGACATCTTCATGTATATCTAGACCATAGTATTTGCCTTCCTTCGTCACCATCATAACACAATAGTAAAGCATTTCTATTTTTCCGTTTTTATGAATTTTGAATTCGATGTTTGGGTAAGCACCAAAAGCTTTGTAGTCTACATTAATTAACTCTTCAATAATGATTGGAAATCTTTCCCAATAACCATCTTCGCTCAAAAGCTCATAGATTCGTTTTTCACAAGATTTATAATCTTTTGGTAATTCACCGTCTCTAAAAATCATCACTCCGTGTCCACCGCTACCTTTATTAGTTTTTAAAACCACACCTTTTTCTCTAATATATGTGTTAGCGGCAATTTTAGCAGCGTCTAGTTTACCAACACAAATTACTCCTTCAGGCATAATAAAATCTGGCTCAACCGCCCGTGACTGCTGAGCTAGTTGTCTTATGCCTGATTTACTACCAAAAAAATTTACCGTCCAGGCATTTTCAATATCGGGTGCTTCTGGCGTAATTACATTTAATCCTAGTTGAATCATTCTATCCTTTAACTCTATAAACTCAGGAGATGTAGCATAGCTAATTAACTTCACTTTCTTGTATTTCTTTGCTTTTTGGACTAAATCACTAAACAGTTGTTTATCTGTATATAAATCTTTGCAGATTAAGCCTGTTCTTTTTTGGGGAACATAGATATCAACTTTTTTATTATTAGTGATGGACTGAAAATAATTTTTGAAATTATTCAAGATTTCAATTGGGGAAATATAAATGAATTCTTTTTCACTTGCGTTGGCAAAGAGATAACATTCCGAAGTGTCATTGCATTCGTTAATTAACTCAAATCTTTTTTCCACCGGTTGAATGGCTGATAAAAAAGACCATTCATCCTCTACAACATTATATATATAAATTACTAGTTCTTTTTTTTCTTTTTTAGTATTTTTCGAAAGAATTTTCTTTAGATTTTTTTTTGAAGTTTTATAGTAACGTTTTTTTATTCTTTTTCTCATTTTTTTTCAACTAACAAAATTATCTACAATTTTATCTGTTTGTCAAGAGGAGTTAACTTGGATTATTTTTTTTACCACGTCTATAAAAGGAATTTTATTTAAATAAAGTAGGTAACCAAAAGGCCCACTCGTAGTTCCATAAGGACCAAATGAAGGATTTGCGTTCGGATCAATAATGTAAAAATCTTTTTCATTTTTGACAATTATTTCAAATCTGGCATAGTCTTTAAAATGTAGAACCTCAAAAGCTTTTATCAATATATTTTTCATTAACTTTGAAAGTCTATACGGCAAACAGTCATAGATTTCCTTTTCTCCCCAAGCTGCCTCATAATCGTAAAGAGGGTATTTTTGTTTTTTAAAAAGTATTCTTTCTTCAGCCAAAATAATTTTCTCTTTTCCGTCAATAACTAAAACTGTTACTTCTTTACCTCTAACATATTCTTCAACAATAACTGTTTGTCTATATTTTTTAAGCAAATAGTTTATTCTTTTTTTCAAATTTTTTTTATTCTCAACAACAGAGGACTGATTGATTTCTAAACTACCGTGTGATTCATTCAATTTAACAATCAACGGAAACTGTAAATTCTTGCTTAGTTCTTCGCTACTTTCTTTAAACAACTGAAACCGAGGAACTGGCAAACAACATTCTTTTAATAAAACTTTAGTTAAATACTTACTCCCGTTTATCGCTAGACCTGTTACTCCTGCTCCAGTATAAGAAAGCTTTAATAGTTCAAGTGCCGCCGGAATTATAGAAATTAATTCTTCATGACCATAAACAGAATCTACCAAATTAAAAACTAAAATCGGCCTTAAAGACTTTAGTTTGAATATAGAATTAATGTTTCCAGGCAGTAAAATTGTTTTATACCCTAATTTATCTATGTATTTCTTAACTTCTTTTACCCTTTTATAAACTTCTACCTCTGTCAGGTACTGTTCCTCAGATGAAAAATATGAACGTTTTGCCTCCGAATAAAGAATAACAATTAATTTTCTTTTTGACATGAATATGTATTATACTCAAATTATGAAGAAAAACTTGTGGCAATTCTATGAAGAGTCACTTAAAAATTTTGGCGAAGCAATCATCAATCTTTTTATTTTTTTGCCTTATTTTTTTTCTATCGCCACTTTATTAAAAACGCTGTTTTATCCGTGGCGCAATCTCTCCTCAAAAAAAATCCTTCCTGGCTTTTCTTTGTCCGACTGGGGAAACCGTTTTGCTTTTAATTTTATTTCCAGGTCGATTGGATTTTTTATGCGCTTGTCTATTATCTCGTTCTATTTTATCTTTCAGACTATTTTTATGATTATTCTTCCTTTTGCTGCCTTAGTTTTCTTTATCCTATCTCCTTTTCTTTATCTCTTATCAATTTTTAGTAAATCTCCTGACGAACAAAAAAAACTCTTGAGAGAAAAGTTTTTAACCACCCATCTAATGAAAGAAGAAAACAAAAATGCGGCTGAAGATTGGTTTGAAAACTACTATCAAAGACATCTCGAAAAAGCAGATTGGTGGAAATTGACAAATCTTTTTTCTTTCCCACCCTTAGCCCGCGATTGGGCAGCCGGTTATACACCAATTCTTGATCAATATACTACCGATTTGGCCTCGCCAAAATATTTACATCACATCAATAATATCGTTGATAGAGAAAAAGAGATCGAGGAAATAGAACAGATTCTCTCTAAAAATTCAGAAGCCAATGTCGTTATAGTTGGGGCGGAGGGAGTAGGTAAACATACCATCATTGACGCTTTGGCAAAAAAAATCTATTTGGGCAAAACCAATGTTCAGTTGATGTATCGTAGAATTTTAAAAATAAACATGGAAATGTCTGGTAAAGATGAAAATTTTTTCGAAGAGTTGCTCCAGGAAGCGGAAGGAGCCGGTAATATAATTTTGTTTATTGACAATTTTGAAAAATATTTGGAGCTAGGCGGTTCTTTGGAAAAATACGCCAAGAGTGGTCGCCTCCAGTTAATCGGAATGACGACGCCATTTTTTTACCAAAAATTTATTTTCCCTAATGAAAAAGTCAATCGTTTGTTTTCCAAGATCGATGTCTTTGAAGTTTCCAAAAGAGAAGCCTTGGATATACTCAAAGAAAAATCCTTTGACCTTGAACTATATCACAAAGTGTTTATTCCTTACGAAACTTTATCTGAAGTGATTGAAAAAAGTGAATTTTACCTGACTTATATTCCTTTTCCAGAAAAAGCCGTCGATCTTTTGGATACGGCTTGCGTGTATGCGAAACGGAAAAAGACAGTTACACCCGAAGATATCGATACCATTCTCACCGAAAAAACCCACGTCCCAACCATTGTCACCTCTCAAATGAAAGAAAAACTTATAAATTTGGAAAGTTTATTATCAACTCAAGTCCTAGAACAAGAAGAAGCGATAAAAAAATTATCCGCTAGCCTTCGTCGGTCATTTTTACTTATTGGTAAGCGCAAAAAACCGCTGGCGACCTTTTTATTCTTGGGTCCGACCGGGGTCGGTAAAACCGCTACCGCTAAGGCGATTGCTAACGTTTTCTTTTCCCTTGGTTCTCTTATCCGCTTTGATATGTCCAACTATCAATCAAAATATGATATCCCAAAACTCATCGGTGATACCACTAATCGCGAACCGGGTTTATTATCAACCGCAATTAGAGAGCAGCCTTATGGTGTCTTACTTCTGGATGAAATAGAAAAAGCCGACAAAGATCTCCTAAACATCTTTTTAACAGTAATCGACGAGGGTTATTTTACCGACGGATTTGGGCGCCTGGTTGACTGTAAAAATCTTGTAATCGTCGCGACATCAAACGCTAAAGATGAAACCGTATTTTTACCGGAATTTATCAATCGTTTCGACGGAGTCATCACTTTTAACCAACTTTCTCCAAAGACTCTTTTGTTAATCGCCAAAAAGATTCTTGACGATCTGGCAAAAGACGTATTTAATCTCCACAAAGTCAAAATTGAAGTAAGAAATGAAACAGTCATCTCGCTTATCAAAAAAGGTTATGATCCCCGCTACGGCGCAAGAAACCTAGAAAGAGTCATCCGCGACGAAATCGAAGATGAGATTGCAAAAAAAATTTTGGAGGACAAAGCAAAACCTGGCGAAATTATTTCCTTTTAGCTAATAGTTTCTTGCTTGTTTTATTTTTTTGTGCTATATTAACTCCATCTAACATATGCTCAAGGTTTACTTTACTGCTTCCGCATCCCATAACGGCGAACTTATTCCATACTACAAAAAAATTCTCGACTTTATAAAAAAACAGTCAGTAAACATAGTTTCCGGAGAACAAGTAACAGACAAAAAACTTCTTAATGAGGATAAAAAATTTACAGCCGAGCAGATATTTAGTCGTGAACAATATAATATCGGCGAAGCTGACGTTATTATAGCCGAGGCCTCCAAGCCCTCACTTGGCGTTGGCAGCGAGATTGTCTACGCTCTTTCGTTAGATAAACCGGTCCTTGTATTAGTCATGGCAGGTTACGAAGATAAAATTTCACCTATGGTTTCCGGTAATCCTTCGGAAAATCTTTATATTGAATATTATAAAAAAGAAGGTTTCCAAAATATTGTTAATCGTTTTATCAAAAATATCAAGGTTCTTGTCAAACATAAAAACATTTTGAAAAAAACTAAAGGCAAACTTATTGTCATCGACGGTGGTGATGGTTCTGGGAAAACTACCCAAGCTAAACTTTTAATTGAACATTTTAAAAAGGAAAACTTACCAGTTAAATACTATGATTTTCCTCAATACTATAATTCTTTCCACGGAAAAACAGTCGCTCGATTTTTAAGAGGTGAGTTTGGAGAAATAGGTAATGTCTCTCCTTATCTTGCTTCACTTTCTTATGCTTTGGACAGAGCTACTGTTAAAAAAGAAATGGACGATTTTCTAAAAAGAGGCGGTTATATCATTACTAATCGTTACGCTACATCTTCTATGGCTCATCAAGGAGCTAAATACAATAATAAAAATGAAAGAGAAGAATTTTTAAAATGGCTTTATGAATTAGAGTACAAAGTTCACAAAATGCCTAAAGAAAATATTGTCATTTATCTCTATGTTCCTTGGAAAATAGGAATGTCGCTCACAACAAAAAAAGAAAATCGTCGTTATCTTAAGGGGGAAAAACAAGATATTGCGGAAAAAGATCTTCACCATCGAGCTACCTCTGAAAAGATGTATTTTGAATTAACGACAAAAAACAAACACTGGGTGAAAATTGATTGCGTTGAAAATGGAAAAATTCTTTCCTCTGAAATAATCCATCAAAAAATTCTTTCTGTATTGAAAAAAAAGGGCTATATTTGACAAACTTTCGACCTCCTGTTAAGCTTCTTATATGGACAAAAAATTAGTCAGCCTGATGATTCTTTTCGTTCTCGCTTTTGGACTATTTATGGGTTTTGTCGTCTTTAACCAGCCGATCAGAACTTTTACTCGTGCCGCAGAAGAATTAGTTCCTTCATCGGAAAGTTCATTAATCTTTGCTTGGCCTCTAACGGCTAATGCAGACGGAAGCGAAAAAGTTGACATCAATGTCTTTGTCAGAAATGCCAAAAATCTTCCCCTGACCAATAAGAGGGTGAACTTGGAAACAAACCTCGGAACAATTAGTGTTGTCACCGATACGACTGACAAATCAGGAAAAGCCTCTTTTAGCTTAACATCGTCTACGCCCGGTGTTGGCGAAATAAAAGCTACCATAGATAATCAAGTTCAGATAAAACAAACAGTAACGATAAAATTTGAGTAATCCCACCTCTATGAAGAAAATCACCAAGGTAGTCATCCCAGCTGCTGGTTATGGAACCAGATTTTTACCCCAAACTAAGGCAATGCCTAAAGAAATGCTGCCGATCGTCGACAAACCAGTGATTCAATACGTCGTTGAAGAAGCAATCGATTCTGGAGTCGAAAACATCATTATTATCACCGGCTCAAACAAACGGGCGATCGAAGATCACTTCGATGAACCGGCCGCTGATTTGGTACAAAATCTTGTCAAGGGAAACAAGCACCATTTGCTCTCCGAAATAAAAAGAATCTCGGATATGGCAAATTTTATTTATATCCGCCAAAAAGGACCTTATGGAAATGGCACGCCCGTCTTAACCGCCGAACCTGCGATCGAAGACGAACCGTTTGCCGTCCTCTGGGGTGATGAATTTATTTACAGTAAGCCGCCTCGATTAGCCCAAATGATAAAAGTCTATGAAAAATTGGGCGGTATAATTATTTCCGGAGTAAAAATTGACAATAAAGAAGACTTAAAAAGATATGGAATCGCCGACCTAACCCACATTGAGAAAAATGTCTACAAAATAAATAAAATTGTTGAAAAACCAGAGCCGTCTGAAGCACCATCTAACATTGCGACCCACGGAGCTTACATCCTTCCGCCGGAGATCTTTTCGGCTCTAAAAAGGATCAAGCCAGGAAGGGGAGGGGAAATTTGGCTCGTCGACGCTATCAACTTACTCAAAAAAGAAGGTATTCCAGTTTATACCGTCGTCGTCGAAAACGGCAAATATTACGACACAGGAAATAAATTTGAATACTTAAAGACCGTCATCGAGTTTGCTCTTAACCACGAAGAGATAAACGGTAACTTCCGCACCTTCCTTAAATCACTAAATATCTGATTGAAAAAAGCTTCAATCATTGCTAAAATGTAAAGATTATGACAAATAATGACAAAAAAGTTGAAGAGTTATTTAGCGCTGGTTGTCACCTCGGCCACAAAACCAACAAGATTCATCCGAAAGCTAAAAAATACATATACACAATCGATAATGGCACTTCAATAATTGACCTGACAAAAACTGTCGAACTACTTGAACAGGCCAAAGAATTTGTCAGCGACCTTGCCAAAAACAATAAGACTCTCCTCGTCGTTGCTACAAAAAGAGTCGTCTCGGATTTTATTTCCGACCTATGTCAAAAAAATAATCTACCATTTATTGCAGTAAAATGGCCAGCCGGACTCCTGACAAATTTCGAGACAATTAGTAAAAATGTGAAAAAATTAAAGACATTGCGCGAGGAAAAAGAACAAGGCGTTTGGAGTAAGTTTGTCAAACATGAACAAATAAAGCTACAAAAACATTTGAATAAGCTGGAAAAATTTTATGGAGGCATTTCTTCATTAGAAAAGCTTCCTGATGCTGTTTTTATCGTCGATATAAAAAAGGAAAAAAACGCCGTTAAAGAAGCGATTGAAAAAAAAATACCCATTGTCGCCGTAGTAGATACAAATGTTAACCCCGACAGCATTGATTATCAAATTCCCGGCAATGACGACGCCGCAACATCAATAGAATATTTTGTAAACGAAATAGTTAATGCCTATGTTCAAGTCAAAAGTCAAGATTTAAAAGTCAAAAATACAAGTCAAAATTAAAAAGTTTCTCTGCTAAACACTTTTAACTTTTTACTTTAACTTTTGACTTCTGACTTTTGAATTTTAAATTAATATGTACGATATAAAGAAATTAAAGCAGCTCCGTGAGGAAACCGGTGTTTCTTTTTCTCTTTGTAAAAAGGCTCTCGAGGAAACAAAAAATAATTTGGAAGATGCAAAAAAGCTTTTAACCAAATGGGGAGCCGATAAAGTCAAAGATAAAGCCGGCAGAAAAACTAATGCAGGAGCGATATTTTCTTATGTTCACCATAATAAAAAGGTCGCTTCTTTAGTCGAACTAAACTGCGAGACAGACTTTGTATCTAAAAATAAAGAATTCCAGATACTGGGTGCTGATTTGGCGATGCAGGTTGCTTCCCTCAAAGCTGAAAAAGTCGAAGAACTAATGGATCAAGAATACATCAGAGACCCGGCCAAAAAGATTTCTGACTTAATAAAAGAGGCTGTCTTAAAGTTTGGGGAGAATATTAAAATAAACAAAATTATCCGTTGGGAAATTTAAAATGGATAATATCTCACAATTTAAAGCTAGCTGCCAAAAAGTTATAGAATCTCTTAAAGAGGATCTTAAATCCATCCGTACCGGTCGGGCCAGCCCTTCGTTAGTTGAAAATTTAACAGTAGAGACTTATGGCGGTTCAACGAGACTAAAACTAATGGAGCTTTCGACAATAGTCACCGAGGGACCAATTGCTTTGTCGATTAGTCCTTTTGACCAGTCGACAATCCAAGATATAGAGCGAGCGATTTTAAAATCTCCTCTTGGGCTGTCACCAATAGTCCAAAGCAACAGAATCCTCTTAAAAATCCCTCCCTTGTCGACCGAGCAAAGAGAAAAATTTATAAAAACTGCCGCCGAATTGATCGAAGATAAAAAAAATCAAATAAGAAACCTCCGTGATAACGTTCGAAAATCTATAAAAAATTCCTTTGAAAAAAAAGAAACCACCGAAGATGAAAAATTTCGGTTGGAAAAAGAAATTGACAATATTAGCACTCTTTTTACTGAAGAAATTCAGGTTATAAAAGATAAAAAAGAAGCGGAAATAAGAGAAGTTTGATAGAATATTTAAATGACATTTATAGTCTTCATATTAATTCTTGCCGTTTTAATACTTATTCATGAATTTGGTCATTTTATAGCCGCTAAAAAAAACGGCGTCAAGGTAGAAGAGTTTGGTTTTGGTCTTCCTCCAAGAATATTCGGAATTAAAAAAGGAGAGACTATCTACAGTCTAAATCTAATTCCTCTCGGAGGATTTGTAAAATTATTTGGCGAAGAATATCACGAAATTAAAAAAAAATCATCATCAGAACGGGCATTCATCAATAAAAAACCCTGGCAAAAAACGATCATCGTTGTTGCCGGAGTGATTATGAATTTGATATTAGGAGTATCGATTTACTATGTAATCCTGTCCGCTAACAACTTTCAATCTGATCCTATTCCGGTATTTACAAATAGCGGATTTAGATTTGGCGAAAAAGAAAAAAAAGTGATCATCGCCGGCGTCAATAAAAACTCTCCCGCAGAAAAATCTAATATAAAACCAGAAGATGTCGTCATCAGATACCGGATTAACAATAATAATTGGGTTAACATAAACTCCTCGTCTGAATTTATTAATGTTGTAAAAGACGCCGAGAATGAAGAAGTCTCCCTCGATCTATTAAATAATAAAAACGGCGAAAGAAAAACTATCAGAGTCCAACCCATCTTTAATTCGGATTTAAACCGTTATATAATCGGGGTCAATCTAGCCGACGTGATAATCTTAAAATATAATACTCCGACGGAAAAACTGTTTTCCGGTTTTCTCCATTCCTATAATCTCATCGATTATAATCTAAAAGTAATATCAAGTCTATTTTCTTCGGCAATAAAAGAAAAAAGGACTGAAACATTGACCCAGGCTTTTTCCGGACCAATCGGCATTTTTGGCATAATAGAAGATACAGTCAGGTCTTCAGGTAAAAAACTTTTCACAAATTTACTGAATATTACCGGTTTATTGAGTCTATCTTTGGCTCTAATGAATATTTTGCCTTTTCCTGCTCTTGACGGCGGAAGGATGGTTTTTGTCGCTTACGAATGGATCACAGGAAAAAGGTCAAATAAAAATATAGAAAAATATGTTAATTTTATCGGTTTTATTATTCTGATAACTTTTGGAATACTTATCTCGATAAATGATATTGTCAAGATATATAAATGATGATAAAATAATCCATGGACTCTTCATCTTTTTCTAAATACCGCCTCATTACAGTCTCGGGAAAAGTAGCCGTTGGTACAACAACACTGTCAAAAAATCTGGGTCACGTATTGGGATGGCAACATATCAATTTCGGAGCGTTACAGCGCGAGTTTGATCGGAAAAATAATATCAACGAAAATCGAGAGGGGGCAATGGCCCGACCAGATGAACACGAAAGAAGTATCGAGGAAATGGGAGAAAAAATGTTAAAAACCGCCAAAAATATTATTTACGAAGCTTGGCTTTCTGGTTTTCTCGCTAAAGACTATAGTGATGTTTTTCGCATTCTTTTAGTCTGTTCCCAAGATGATATTCGTGTTGACAGAGTTACAAATCGTGAAAATATTTCTATCAAAGATGCCAAGCACTGGATTAAACAAAGAGAAGAAGAAAACGAAAAGAAATGGAAAAAATTATATGGACCTCATGATTTTTGGGACCCGAAATACTTTAATTTAGTAATCGATACTTACAAAAAAGGTCCGATGGAAACCCTTGGTAAAGTATTGGATAAACTCGGGTTTAGACATAAATAGTTACCAAAAAAAACGAATAAATGCGTTATACGAAAATTACAATAAGCGGAAAAATCTGTACCGGAAAAACCACCTTGTTCAAAGGTTTACAAAAAAAACTTAAATGGCCTGCCTTTATGACCGGTCAGCTTTTCCGAGATTATGTTAAAGAACACGGACTTAATCTAGAAGGAGCTGAAGAGCAAAACGAAAAATTGACAAAAGAAGTTGATTATAAGGTCCGCGATATGCTCCATGGTTCTGGGAATTTAATTGTCGACGGCTGGATGTCAGGACTGTCAGCCAACAAGCTGACGGATATCTTGAAAATACTGCTCGTTGGTAAAGATGATATCCGCTATAAGAGATTTGCTAAGCGGGAAAAGATTAGTTTAACTGAAGCGAAAAAGCGGGTAGAGGAAAGGCAAAACAGTTGGTTTACCAAAATCAAAAAAATCTACAAAATTTCGTCCTCGGAATTTGTTGACAAAAAAAACTACACTCTCGTCATCGACACCTCCTACATCACCACCCAAGCTGTTTTAAAAAAGGTCCTTGAAGCTATGAAATAACTTCTTTATAATAGTCTCATGCTTTATTCAAAACTTTTTGGAAAAACTAAAAAAAGTTCTAAACAATACGATTCCGTCAATGCGACTCTGTTGACAAAAAGCGGATTTATAGATCAAGTAATGGCCGGCACGTATACATATCTACCTCTCGGCCTAAAGGTTCTCAACAAAATCGAACAGATAATAAGAGAAGAAATGGATACGATTGGTCATGAAATATTAATGCCCGCGCTTACCCCAATTGTCAACTGGCAGCAAACAGGACGTTTTGAGACTGTTGATGTCTTGATGAAAACTACACCAGCCAATATTTTTGCCAAGGCCAAAAACGATACCGAATACGTACTCAACCCAACCCACGAAGAAGTGGTAACTCCCTTGGCTCAAAAATTTATCTTGAGTTATAAGGATTTTCCTTTTGCCCTTTATCAAATCCAAAATAAATTTAGAAACGAACCAAGAGTCAAATCTGGACTACTTAGAGGACGTGAATTTAGAATGAAAGATCTTTATAGCTTTCACACTTCAGAAAAAGATCTAAAAGAATATTATGAAAAATCAAAAGAGGTTTACATGCGGGTCTTCAATCGATTAGGAATTGGTAAAGATACAGTCATTGTTATGGCTTCTGGCGGATCTTTCACCGATGATTTTTCCCACGAATTCCAGACGATCTGTGATACTGGCGAAGATACAGTATTTTTCGTTAAAAGTAAAAATATATACTACAATAAAGAAGTAACTCCAAGTAAAGCTCCAAAAGTAGAATATAAAGATGAAAAGATTCTGCCTCGAAAAGATGTTAGAGGTGAAGGAATCATCGGCGTCGAAGAGCTGGCTGAATTCTTAAAGATTCCTGTTGAGAAAACTACCAAAACCTTGCTTTTTGAAACCGATGATAATAGAGTAATTGCCGCGGCCGTCCGGGGCGGATATGATATTAATGAAGATAAATTAAGAAAGGTTGTTAAATGTAAGGCTCTTAAATTGGCTTCCGAGGAAACTGTTAAAAAAGTTACCCGGGCCGAAGTCGGTTACGCAGGAATATTAGATTTACCTAAAAGTATCGAAGTCTATCTCGACGAGTCTGTTGGAAATCGAACGAATTTTGAAACTGGCTCCAATAAAACTCATTATCACAGTATCAACGTCAACTTCGGAAAAGATCTTCCCTTGCCTAAAAAATTCTATGATATAAAGGTTGCTAAAGAGGGAGATTTATATCCTGAGACAAATGAAGTCTATAAAGTGATGAGAGCTTCAGAAGTAGGCAATATTTTTCCTTTATATACTAAATTTACCGAGGCCTTTAACTATAAATTTATCGACCGCGACGGAAAAGAAAAACCTATTTATATGGGATGCTATGGAATTGGCCCGTCAAGAATTATGGGAATAATCGTTGAAAAATATCATGACGACAAGGGAATTGTCTGGCCCTCTACGGTCGCGCCTTTCCAAGTACATTTGCTAGGGTTGGACATGAAAGATGAATCTATCAAGTTTAAAGTTTATCAAGTTTATAAAGAATTAATTAAGAAAAATATTGAAGTACTTTTTGATGATAGGGAAAACGTCACGGCCGGAGAAAAATTCTCCGACGCTGATTTAATCGGAATACCAGTAAGGTTAGTGGTGTCTAAAAGAACAGAGGAGAAGATAGAGTATAAAAAAAGAAATAAAAATAAGCCAGAATTACTTTCTCTAAACGAACTACTTACAAAGTTAAAAATCAAAAGTTAGAAGTCAAAAATACAAGTTAAAATTAAAAAGTAACAGAATCACTTTTAACTTTTTACTTTAACTTTTGCCTTTTGAATTTTGACTTTTGAATTATCTTATGAAGATCATAGTATCCCATCTTTCACCCGACATCGATTCGATAACGGCTGTATGGCTCATCAAGCGTTTTTTGCCAGGATGGGAAGACGCCGAAATAAAATTTGTCCCGGCCGGCTCTACTCTAGATAACAAACTCCCTGATGACAACCCAGAGATCATCCACGTCGATACTGGTTTCGGTCTCTTTGACCACCACCAGAATAATAAATACACGTCAGCCGCTCAACTTGTCTTCCAATATTTAAAAGAAAAAGACTACCTGAAAAAAAAGCATATCTCAGCCTTAGAAAGAATGATCTCTCAAATAACTGATTTTGATCACTTTTCCGAAGTCTACTTTCCGGATCCTGCTGCCGATCACTACGAATTCATGGTTCATAAAATTATTGAGGGGGGCCTAAAGGCGGTTTTAAAAGATGATCTAAAAATCAATGAAACGGTTTTTCCATTTCTTGATGCAATGTTGAACATCTTTGTCAAGAAAATAAATGCCGAAGATGAGCTAAAAAAAGGTTTTGTTTTTACTTCTTTGTGGGGTAAGTCGATCGTTATCGAAACAAAAAACGAGGAAACAACTAAGCTAGCATTGAAAAAAGGCTATAAGCTTGTCGCCAAAAAAGACCCCGAAAAAGGAAACATTAGAATAAAAACTCTACCCGATAAAAAATTGAACCTAAAACCACTCCACGAAAAAATCATCGAAGCCGATCAAAAAGCTACTTGGTTTTTGCACGCGTCAGGCAACATGCTTCTAAACTCATCTTCAAAAAACCCAAATTTTATTCCGTCAAAACTATCGCTTTCGAGACTCATTGAAATCATAAAAAGTGTATAATAGAAACTAAGGAGGTGTCATATTATTTATGGTCGTAATCACAAAAAAGAAGGGTGAAACTAAAGATTCCTTTTTTAGAAAATTTTCTCGTATGTTCATTGACGAAGATATCGTCACCACCTTGAAAAAGAAGCAATTTTATAAAAAACCGTCCCTCGTGAGGAAAGAGGAAGAAAAAGAAAGAAGAAAAAATCGCTTTGGCAGAAAAACGAAAGTGTCAAAAATATATAGAAGATATGGTTAACCTTATTTCTTCTTCTCGTTATCGCCTTGACAGAAACCGAACCAGGAAACTTGTTGCTGATATTCTATCCGCAAAAGGAATCTCGGAAACTTATACACTCAATCTCATTTTTGTGGGAAGAAATAAAATGAAAAAGCTTGCAGAAACTTACAAGAAAGAACAGGAAGCTCTTCCTGTCTTGTCTTTTGCCTATGACGAAAAAGATAAAGACGGCGAAGTTTTGCTCGGAGAAATTATTGTTTGCTACCCTCAAGCAGTACTCCTGGCTGCCGAACGAAATAGAAAAGTAGAAGAAACTATAATATCACTAATTAAACATGGAGTAGAGAATCTATTAAAATAAATTGACCTAATTAACCTAATTATTCTAATTGATCTAAATAATGACCAATTGTTTCCCAATTGGGATTTGGATATTCTTTAGGTCAATTAGGTTAATTAGAAATTAGAAATTTTATGTTCTATCTTAAATATCGTCCAAAAACAATTTCAGAACTTGATAATACCCGCGTTCGTGATCAATTAAGAAAAATCTTGGAATCAAAAGATTTTCCTCACGCTTTCCTTTTTGTCGGACAAAAGGGAACAGGAAAAACATCGGCGGCGCGGATTTTTGCCAAAGCTATCAACTGTCTTAAACGTGAGTCCATCGAACCTTGTAACCGATGTGTCAACTGCCTCGCCATTGCTTCATCCTCATTCACCGATGTTATCGAAATGGACGCGGCGTCAAATCGTGGTATTGAAGAGGTAAAAAATTTGATCAGAGAAACGTCTTTTCTTCCGATGTCGGGAAAATACCGGGTTTTCATCATCGACGAAGCCCATATGATTACGGCGGACGGTTTTAACGCTCTTTTAAAAACCTTAGAGGAGCCTTCTCCTTCGGCGATTTTTATCCTGGCAACAACCAATTTAGAAAAACTTCCGAAAACAATTCAATCTCGCTGTGTCAAAGTTAATTTCGGAAAAGGCTTAAAAACCGACATCATTTCTATGTTAAAAAGAATTGATTCTCACGAGAAAGTAAATTATCAAAATGATTTTTATTCATTAATAGCCAAACACAGCGATAATTCCTTCCGTGACGCCGCCAAGATTTTAGAGGAAGTTTCTATGCAAAGGATAAAAACAGTCGCCGAACTTGAGACATTTCTTGGAATAAGGGGTAAAAGCAATCTTTTAGAGATCATTGAAAGTAAGGATAATAAAAAAACTTTTATCTGGATAGAAGAGTTTGCTCAAAACGCCGGTAACTTTAAGAATTTGATAGAAGATGTATTGGAAGAACTAAGAATTCAGCTTCTTATTAAAAAAGGGGTGATAATAGAAGATGAAAAAATCACTACTCTAACTCTATCTGAAATCAGTCGTTTGATAAAATTATTGATGGAAGCCTATCAATTGTTAAGATCCAGTCCCATCGAATCGTTACCACTTGAGATTGCATTGACAGAGTTCTATAATCAATTAGAAATTAGGAATTAGAAATTAGAAATTTTAATCTTATGTTTAACCCCTTGTCAGGTTTAGGAGATTTACAAAAATTACAACAGCAGGCTCAACAGATGCAGCAAGCTTTGCAGCAAGAACAGGTTGTTGTCGATCGGAACGGAGTCAAGATTACTGTTCGAGGCGATCAAGTAATTGAATCAATTGAAGTCGATGGCATTATTGAAAACCGGATTGCCGACGCTGTCAATGAAGCGGTTAAAAAAACCCAGGAGTTAGCCGCCAGGAAACTAATAGAAATATCATCACAACAAGGAAAATAGAAAATTGTTACTGGAAACTAGTTACTGGTTATGGAAATTAGAGAATGGAAAATAGTATATTTTTAGTCTAATTTCTACTTTCTATTTTCTATAACTAGTTGCCAGTCACTAGTAACTAATTTCTAATTTCCAATGCTTAAACTATTTTCAGGCTCCGCAAATATAAAATTATCTCAAGAAGTATCTCAATTATTAGAATTGCCTCTTTCGTCTGCTGAAACAGTCCGTTTTGATAATTCCGAAGTCAGAGTATCGATAAAAGATAAGGTCAAAAATTCTACCTGTGTTGTCATTCAACCCACTTCCAACCCGACCGATACCCATTTGATGGAACTGTTCTTTTTTGCCGATGCTCTAAAAAGAAACGGCGCCAAGGAAATTATCACCATTATTCCTTATTTTGGTTATGCCAGACAAAATAGGGAACACCTTCCCGGAGAAGCAGTTTCCGCCAATGTTGTTATTAGATTCTTAGAAACTATTGGATTTAATGCCGTTTACACCGTCAATCTCCACGACGAAGGCACCGAGGGAATTTTTTCTATCACTTTTAAGAATCTAAATGCTTTTAATATCTTAGGTCGCGAAGTAGCCCATTATCTGAAAAACAATAAGAATACCGAAGAAGTAGCCGTTGTTTCACCTGATCAAGGCGGAGTAGAGAGAGCCCAAGTTTTCGCAGAAAACTTTTTCCACAGCAATAATGTCGACATCGCCGTCATCGAAAAAAGAAGAAATTTACAAAAAATTCATCAATCAAAAGCTTTAAATCTTTACGGTGAAGTCAAAAACAAAACCTGTATTATAGTTGATGATATTATTACTTCCGGAGCTACACTTGTTCATGCCGCTGAATTTTGTCTAAAGAGGGGAGCCAGGCGTGTGATCGCCTGCGTCGCCCATCATGATTTTTCACCCAATGCTAAAGAAATTTTGTCGAAGAGTCCGATAGAAAAGATTTTCATGAGCAATAGTATTTCTTTAAAACCAGAGCAAAACTTCAAACAGCTCGAAGAAGTCTCAATCGCCCCCCTCATCGCCCACGAAATCAAGAACCTTCTTTAAAAGGAACTGTCCTTTTAAGGACAGTTCCTAAAAGGACCGTCCCTAGTCTAAAAGAAGTTTTTTAAATATGTCATCATCTTCTACTTCTGATTTTTCCTTATAGCCTTCAACAAATCCTTGATAAGAACTAAAACCATAACCTTGGATGCTTTTAAAATAAGATAAGACGTACTCTTTTTTCAACCATTTTGGTCCTACTCCGCTTATATATTTAGAATAACTAGACCAAGGATAATTAACAAGCTTTTGATTATTTTTTAGAATATCTTTTGCATTTTGATGTATATAACGACTCAAATGTAATAAATATTCTTCTTTATCCATCAAAATTGCTTTATATCTGTCTTGAAAAACATGACCAACTCTTTTATATTTTTTATTAAAATATTGCGAATATTTAGTCAATATGCTTTTTATAAAAAATTTCATATCTGTTTTGTTTATTTGTTTAAGTAAAAAATGAAAATGATTTGGCATTAAGACATAACAAAGAATTTCTATTTTTTCAAAAAAATTATTCAAACACAGCAATTTTGAAACTCTTTTATTTTTTTCTTCTTCTGTTAAGTTGTTATTATTTCTGATTTTTTCAATTGATTCTTGTTTTGGATTAAGAAGTTTATGTTTCAAATAATGGGTCTATAAACGGCAAATTTTGTTTTTTAGACTATCCCATAATCTTTTAAGATCTTGACGTTTTTTTACTCTCCT